>JANXOE010000094.1 GCA_025353745.1 Hymenobacter sp. | reverse complement strand
AACCTCGACGCTGAGAGCGTGCTCTGGCTGGAGAACTTCCTCGACAATTTCCAGAACACGGTGATTGTGGTGAGCCACGACCGCCACTTCCTCGACGCCGTGTGCAACTACATGGCTGACCTGGACTTCTCGAAAATCACGATGTATCCCGGCAACTACTCGTTCTGGTACGAGAGCAGCCAGCTGGCCCTGCGCCAGCGCCAGGACGTGAACAAGAAAACCGAGGACAAGCGCAAGGAGCTGGAAGAGTTCGTGCGCCGCTTCTCGGCCAACGCCAGCAAGAGCAAGCAGGCCACTTCGCGCCAGAAGCTGCTGCAAAAGCTGACGCTGGAGGAGATCAAGCCCTCGTCGCGCCGCTACCCGTACATCGCCTTCAAGAGCGAGCGCGAGCCGGGCAACCAGCTGCTGAGCGTGGAAAACCTGAGCGCCAAAGTGGACGGCAAAACGGTGTTTAAAAACGTGAGCTTCGCGCTGGACAAGGCCGACAAGGTGGCCATCGTGGGCCGCGACGACCGCGCCGCCTCCCTCCTCTTCGACATGCTGTTTGGCGAAGCCACGCCGGCCACCGGCGAGTACAAGTGGGGCACCACCATCACGCCGAGCTATTTCCCGAAGGAAAACAACAACTACTTTCAGTCGGGCGAGCTGAATTTGGTGGACTGGCTGCGGCAGTACTCGACCGACAAGGACGAGAGCTTCGTGCGCGGCTGGCTGGGCCGGATGCTGTTTTCGGGCGAAGAGTCGCAGAAAAAATCCAACGTGCTGAGCGGGGGCGAAAAAGTGCGCTGCATGCTGAGCAAGATGATGCTGGAAAGCGGCAACGTGCTGGTGCTCGACGACCCCACGAACCACCTCGACCTGGAGTCCATCCAAGCCCTGAACAACGCCTTGCGCGACTACCCGGGGGCCATGCTCTTTGCCTCGCACGACTTGCAGTTCATCGACACGGTGGCCAACCGCATCATCGAATTAACGCCCGACGGCATCATCGACCGGCGCATGAATTACGAGGAATACCTGGCCGACGAAACCTTGAAAACCCAGCGCCAGAAAATGTACCACTTGGCGTAATTTTTGCCCAAAACTACGGGCACGAAACAAGCCCGCAGTCCGTTTACAAGCCTGGCAGACAGGGAATCTCTGCGCCTTACCCATCATCTTTTTTTCATGAAATACTCGCTGTTTGCACTGCTGCTGGCGCTGGGGCTCGCAGCCGGCCGCGCCCAGGCCCAGGACAAGCCCGTGCTGGGGGCCCCGCCGGTGGCCCCCACGCCGGCACCGGCGCCGGCTGCCCCCGAGCCCGCCGCTCCGGCACCCGCCGCCCCGGTGTACACGCCGGCTCCCGAGCCCCCGGCCCCCGGCAGCCCCGACAGCCCTTCGGGGTTGGAGCTGCCGGGCCGCGAGGTGGCGCGCCGCGAGGCCAAAGAGCACGCCGAAGCCAACACCCGCTTCTTCATTTACAGTGGCTTCGGCTTGGGCTACAGCTCGTACGCGGGCTACAGCCAGTTCAGCGGCAGCCTTTCGCCGGCCCTGGGCATCCGCTTCACCGACCGCCTGGCGGTGGGCCCCGGCATCAGCTATTCCTACAATAATTACGGGCTGGTGGATTACTACGGCAACACCACTTCCCACATCAGCACCAATAACATTGGCGTGAAAGTGTTCGGGCAGCTGCGGGTCGTCGACCAGTTTTTCATCCATGCCGAGTACGAAAGCACCCGCGCCCAGCTGCTGGCCGTGGACCAGAACAACAACATCGTCGGCACGGTGACGCGCACCGTGCAAACGCCGCTGGCCGGCGTGGGCTACCGCCAGCATTTCAGCCCCCGCGCCGCCGCCGACATCGTGGTGCTTTACAATTTCCAGGACAACTACAACAGCATTTATTCGAACCCGGTCATCCGCTTCAACTTCTTGTTCAACATCGGCAAGTAGGGCCCCGGGCAAACAAAAACCCCCTTCTGTCGAAGCAGAAGGGGGTTTTTGTTTTTCATAGCTAATCGTTTAGCGGGCCACTATACCGGCCGGCGGCCGCTGATGACGCGGAACAGGATGGCAATGATGGCAATCACCAGCAGGATGTGGATGAGGCCATTGCTCTGAATGCCAGGGCCCATTATCCCAAAAAAACCGAGGGCCCAGACGATGATGAGGATGACGGCGATGATATACAGAAGGTTGCCCATGGCGGAGAAGATGTTTGTAAGGTGAGGGAAAAAGCGTGATGGGGATTTGTACGGGCCGGGCCGGGAAAAAGATATGGTTGTTGCCAAACATTTTTTGGCAATGGCCGGTTGAGCGGCCCATAGCTTTGCGGATCCCACCCTTACGTCACTTTTTTTTCTTGTTTATGAACGTCGCCGTTATTGGTTCCGGCACGATGGGCAACGGCATTGCCCACGTCTTTGCACAGCACGGCTTTGCCGTGGCCCTCATCGACGTGCAGCAGCCGGCCCTGGACCGCGCCCTGGCCACCATCGCCAAAAACCTCGACCGCCAGGTGGCCAAGGGGGCCCTGGCCGAGGCCGACAAAACCGCCGCCCTGGGCCGCATCCAAACGTTTACCTCGCTGGCCGAGGGCGTGGCCGCCGCCGAGCTGGTGGTGGAGGCCGCCACCGAAAACGCGGAGCTCAAGCTCCAGATCTTCCGCGAGCTGGACCGGCACGCGCCCGCCGGGGCCCTGCTGGCCTCCAACACGTCGTCGATTTCCATCACCAGGATTGCGGCCGCCACCCAGCGCCCCGCCCAGGTGATCGGGATGCACTTCATGAACCCCGTGCCCGTGATGCAGCTTGTGGAGGTGATCCGCGGCTACGCCACTTCCGACGAGACGACGGCCCGGGTGATGGACCTGGCCCGCCGGCTCGGCAAAACGCCCACCGAGGTGAACGACTACCCCGGCTTCGTGGCCAACCGCATCCTGCTGCCGATGATCAACGAGGCGATTATCAGCCTGTTTGAGGGCGTGGCGGGCGTGGCCGAAATCGACACGGTGATGAAGCTGGGCATGGCCCACCCGATGGGGCCCCTGCAGCTGGCCGATTTCATCGGGCTCGACGTGTGCCTGGCCATCCTGCGGGTGCTGCACGAGGGCCTGGGCAACCCCAAGTACGCCCCCTGCCCGCTGCTGGTGAACATGGTGATGGCCGGCCGCCTGGGCGCCAAGTCGGGCGAAGGCTTTTATAAATACACGGCCGGCTCGAAGGAGCTGGCGGTGGCCCCGCGCTTCGCCGGGTAGCCCCGCGGGCGGGCGTGAACCAGGGCCCCCGGTCGCCTGTTGTCGCAGCGGAAGCCGGCCGCGGCCGGCCCCGCACTTTCACCCGTAAAACACCCATCCCGTGACTGAACATGCATTATTTGGCGCCGGCTGCTTCTGGTGCGTCGAGGCGGTTTTCCAAAACCTGAAGGGCGTGGAGCGCGTGGTGTCCGGCTACGCCGGGGGCCGCATCAAAAACCCCACCTACAAAGAAGTTTGCAGCGGCCTGACCGGCCACGCCGAGGTGATCGACGTTGCGTTCGACCCGGCCGTCGTCAGCTACAAGGAGCTGCTCGAAATCTTTTGGAAAACCCACGACCCGACGACCCTCAACCGCCAGGGCAACGACGTGGGCACGCAGTACCGGTCGGCCGTGTACTACCACAGCGACGAGCAAAAACAGCTCGCCGAGGAGTACAAAAAGAAGCTCAACGACGGCCACGCCTTCCCGAACCCCGTCGTGACGGAAATCACCGCCGCCCCCGAGTTTTACCCCGCCGAGAACTACCACCAGAACTACTTCAACCTGCACGGCCACGAGCCCTACTGCCAGTTCGTGGCCAAGCCCAAGGTGGATAAAGTGAAGGCGTTATTCGGTGAAAAACTCAAAGAAGGCGTAGCGTAATTGTCATTCCGAGCAAAGCGAGGAACCTGGGCAAGCATCTTCAGAACTGTATAAAACTGTATAAAAACAAAAAGGCCGCTTCATCCAAAAGCGGCCTTTTTGCTGACTCAGATTTCTCGCTGCGCTCGGAATGACAGCTTAAACCAGGCACTTACACCGACACCCCGAAGTCCCGCAGTGCGTCGTTGAGCGAGGTTTTTAAATCCGTGCTAGGCTTGCGCTGGCCGATGATGAGGGCGCAGGGCACCTGGTACTCGCCGGCCGGAAATTGCTTGGGGATGGAGCCTGGGATGACGACGGAGCGGGGCGGCACGTAGCCGCGGTATTCCCGGGGCGCGGGGCCCGTCACGTCGATGATTTTGGTGCTGCCGGTGATGGTGACGCCCGCGCCAATCACGGCTTCTTTGCCGATGCGGCAGCCTTCGACCAGGATGCTGCGCGAGCCGATGAAGGCGCCGTCTTCGATGATGACGGGGGCCGCCTGCACGGGCTCCAGCACGCCGCCCAGGCCCACGCCGCCGCTCAGGTGCACGCCCTTGCCCACCTGGGCGCAGCTGCCCACGGTGGCCCAGGTGTCCACCATCGTGCCTTCGCCCACGTAGGCCCCGATGTTGGTGTAGCTGGGCATGAGGATGACCCCGGGGGCCAGGAACGCTCCGTAGCGGGCCACGGCGGGCGGCACCACGCGCACCTGCTGGCCGGCGTAGTCGGTTTTGAGCTGCATTTTGTCGTGGTACTCGAAGGGGCCCACTTCGTGGGTGCTCATCTGGCGCAGGGGAAAGTAGAGGATGACGGCCTTTTTCACCCATTCGTTGATGGTCCAGTCGCCGCCCTCCACGGCCGGGGGCGTGGCCACGCGCAAGCGGCCCTTGTCCAGCTCCTCGATGACGGCCTCGACGGCGGCTTTGGTTTCGGAGTTGTGCAGTAGGGCGCGTTGGGCCCAGGCAGCTTCTACGTAGGCTTGCGCGGCGGCGGAATCGAATGACATAAAAACGGGATTGGTAAGTAATTCAGGGCAAAACTAGCATCTTTGGTTGCTGCCGCCTGCGGGGCCCCACCCATTTGCCGTCCTTGCCCATCCCGCGCCTCACCATTTTGCTTGCCTCCGTGCTCAAGCCCGTCGACGACCCGCGGATGCTGGGCAAGTTTGCCCGCACGCTGGCGGCGGTGCCGGGCGTGGCGGTGGCCGTGGCCGGGCAGGCGGCCCCCACGGCTTCGCCGGACAACATCGCCCTGTACCCGCTCTTCCAAGGCTCGCGGCTGGGAATGAACCGCTTGCGGGCCCAGGCGCGCTACTGGCACCTGCTGCGCCGGCTGCGGCCCGACGTGGTGATCGTGCACGCGCCGGAGCTGCTGCCGCTCACGCTGCTCTGGCAGCGGCTGGGGCCCGGCCGGCGCTTCGTGTACGACATCCGCGAGAACTACGCCCTCAACGTCCGCACCCAGCGCATTTACCGGCCCTGGGTGGGCCGGGTGCTGGCCGGGGCCCTGCGCCGCGTGGAAGGCTGGGCCGCCGGCCGCGCCGCCGGCCTCGCCCTGGCCGAGGCCAGCTACGCCGACGAGCTGCCCTTCCTGGGGGGCCTGCCGCCGGAGCGGGTGGCGGTGCTGGAAAACAAGTACCAGCCCGCCCCTGGCGAAGCGTTACCTGCCGCCGCCCGCCCCCAGCCAGGGCCCCACGAGCCGTTGCGGCTGCTGTTTTCCGGCACGCTCTCGGAGCTGAACGGCGTGCGCGAGGCCCTGGCCCTGGCCGAGCGCCTGCACGCGGCCCGCCCCGGCGGGGCCCACCTGGCGCTGGTGGGCTACTGCCAGCAGCCGGCGCTGCTGCGCGAATTGCAGGCCGCCGCAGCTGCCCATCCCGCCCGGCTTTCGCTGGAAGGCGGGGCCCGGCCGGTGCCGCACGCGGCCGTGGTGGCGGCCATCGGCCGCAGCCACCTGGGCCTGCTGGCCTACCGCCCGCACCCCAGCTCGGCACGTTGCCGCCCCACCAAACTGTTTGAATACCTGGCCCATGGCCTGCCAGTGCTGGTGCCGCCCAACCCGCTTTGGATGGCCCCGGTGCGCGCGAGCAGCGCGGGCTTGGCCATCGATTTCGCCGATGCGGCGGCGGCGGCCGATGCGGTACTGGCGGCGCTGGCCGCGGCGCCCGTTTTCTACCCGCAGGGCCCTCCGGCGGAGGCGCTGTGGGCGGGCGAGGCCAAAAAATTATGCGCGCTGCTGAATTTATCCTGAAATAAGCTGCCAACTTTGCGGCCCTTTTTGCCGGCCCGGAACGTATCCTTCTGCCCAAATCCCACCCCCCTATCCCTTTGCTGCATGGCTAATTTGCGTCATTCCGAAATCGCCGGCGTCGGCCACTACGTACCCAGCCGGGTGGTGAAAAACGCGGAGCTGGAACCCCTGATGGACACGTCGGACGCCTGGATTCAGGAGCGCACCGGCATCCAGGAGCGGCGCTGGTTCGAAGAAGGCACCGATACCACCGCCGGCATGGGGGCGCGCGCCGCCCGCAGGGCCCTGGAAATGGCCGGCCTCCAGCCCGGCGACGTGCAGCTCATCGTGTTCGCCACGCTTTCGCCCGATTATTTTTTTCCCGGCTCGGGCGTGCTCTTGCAGCGCGAGCTGGGCATTACCAACAACTGCCCGGCCCTCGACGTGCGCAACCAGTGCTCGGGCTTTGTCTACGGCTTGTCGGTGGCCGACCAGTTTGTGCGCACCGGCATGTACGACACGGTGCTGGTGGTGGGCTCCGAAATCCACTCCTCGGGCCTCGACAAATCGCCGCGCGGCCGGGGCGTGTCCGTCATTTTCGGCGACGGCGCGGGGGCCGTCGTGCTGCGCCCCAGCACCCGCGACGGGGCCGGCATCCTCAGCACCCACCTCTATTCGCAGGGCGAATTCGCCGAAGAGCTGATCGTGAAAGAGCCCGGCTCGAACCGCGAGGGCCGCGTGGACTACGTGGTGGAGCACCGCCTCGACATGTACCCCTACATGAACGGCCAGAACGTGTTCAAGCACGCCGTGGTGCGCTTCCCGCAGGTCATCAAGGAGGCCCTGGACGCGAACGGCTACCAGCCCGCCGACCTCGACCTGCTCATCCCGCACCAGGCCAACCTGCGCATCACGCAGTACGTGCAGCAGAAAATGGGCCTGGCCGACGACAAAGTGTTCAGCAACATCCAGCGCTACGGCAACACCACCGCCGCCAGCATCCCGCTGGCCCTGAGCGAGGCCGTGGAGCAAGGCAAAATCAAGCGCGGCGACCTGGTGTGCCTGGCCGCCTTCGGCTCGGGCTTCACCTGGGCCTCGGCGCTGATTAAGTGGTGAGTTTAATTAATATTTATTAATTAATATTTATTAATTGATATTTAACAATTAGTCCGTTTTTGAATATTTGTATTACCGCTCATTACGGGCCGCTGGTGAATTATCAAATGATAAATATTAATTGGTAAATGCAATGACGATTACCGAAGAAAACTACCTCAAAGCCATCTGCAAGCTCGCCGACGCCGAGCCCGACGCGGCGGGCGTGAGCACCAACCGCATCGCTGGGGCCCTGGCCACGCGCCCGGCGTCGGTGACGGACATGCTGCGCCGCCTCTCCGACAAGGGCCTGCTGGCTTACGAGAAGTACCGCGGCGTGCAGCTCACCGACGAGGGCCGGCGGCTGGCGCTGCTCACCATCCGCCGGCACCGGCTGTGGGAGGTGTTTTTGGTGCAGCAGCTGGGCTTTAACTGGGACGAAGTGCACGACGTGGCCGAGGAGCTGGAGCACGTGCAGTCGGCGCTGCTCATGCGGCGGCTCGACGCCTTCCTGGGCCACCCGGCCCTCGACCCGCACGGCGACCCGATTCCGGCCGAGGACGGGGCCATGCGCCGCCCCGCCCACCGCCTGCTCGCCGACCTGAGCGCGGGCGAGCGCGGCACCCTCACGGCGGTAAAAAATACGTCGGGGCCCTTCCTGCAATACCTCGACAAGGTGGGCTTGCAGCTCGGGGCCCTGGTGGAAGTGCTGGATAAAGTGGCCTTCGACCACTCGCTGGAGCTGCGCGTGAACCGGGAGCGCACGGCCCTGGTATCGGCCGAAGTGAGCCGGAACCTGTTTGTGACGGTGTAGGCCGAACCACGGCTTTGTCGGATGGGTCGGATTTTGGGACGATTCCGAAGGAGCGGGGTGGAAAACTAACTGGTCATCTATGTTGAATTTGTGTTGGGTTTGGCAGCCGTCCCCAAAAATCTGCCCAATCCGACAAAGCCGATAAAGCCGTGGTTCAGACAATTTTTTCCGACACCATCGTGGCCTTGTCCACGCCGCCCGGCGTGGGGGCCCTGGCCGTGGTCCGGCTCTCGGGGCCCGGCGCGGTGGGCCTCGTGGCCGGCGTGTTCTCCAAGAAAAACCTGGCCGCGCAGCCCGGCCACACCCTGCACTACGGCGCCGTGCGCGACCCCGACAGCGGCGCCGTCGTCGACGAAGTGGTGGTGGCCCTGTACCGGGCCCCGCGCTCGTTCACGCGCGAGGACGTGGTGGAAATCAGCGGCCACGGCTCCGATTACGTGGTGCGCCAGCTGCTGGCCCTGCTGCTGCGCCGCGGCGCGCGCCTGGCCGAGGCCGGCGAGTTCACCAAGCGCGCCTTCCTGCACGGGGCCCTCGACCTGGCCCAGGCCGAGGCCGTGGCCGACCTCATCGCCGCCGACTCGGCCCTGAGCCACCGCGTGGCCCTGAACCAGCTCCGCGGCGGCTTCTCGCAGGAGCTGCGCGCGCTGCGCGGCCGGCTCGTCACGTTCGCTTCGCTGCTGGAGCTGGAGCTGGATTTTGGGGAGGAAGACGTGGAATTTGCCGACCGCACCGGCCTGCGGGCCCTGCTGGCCGAGGTGGCCGACCGGGTGGCGGCGCTGCTGCGCTCGTTTGAGCTGGGCAATGTTATTAAAAACGGCATCACCGCGGTCATCGCCGGGCGGCCCAACGCGGGCAAGTCCACGCTGCTGAACGCGCTGTTGCGCGAGGAGCGCGCCATCGTGTCGGCCATTCCCGGCACCACCCGCGACTTCATTGAGGACGAGGTGAGCCTCGATGGCCTGCGCTTCCGCTTCGTGGACACGGCCGGCCTGCGCGACGACCCCGCCGACGAAGTGGAGGCCATCGGCGTGGCGCGCACCCGCCAGCGCATCGGCCAGGCCGCCCTGCTCCTCTACCTCTTCGACCTCACCGAGCTGACGCCCGCCCAGGTGGCGGTCGAGATCGGGGCCCTCACCGCCGCCCATCCCGCCCTGCCCGTGCTGGCCGTGGGCAACAAGCTGGACCTGGCTTCGGCCGCCCAACTCGCTGCTTTTGATGACATTAGTTTTGACGGCTCCGCCGTGGTGCTGCTCGCCGCGGCCCGGGGCCAGGGCCTGGAGGAGCTGCAAGCCGCCCTGCTGGCGCGCGTGCGCGGCGCGGGGCTGGCGGGCACGGCGGCGGCCACCATCGTCACCAACGTGCGCCACGCCCGGGCCCTGGCCGTGGCCGCCGGCCACCTGGCCGCCGTGCAAGCGGGCCTCGACGCGGGCCAGGGCACGGAGCTGCTGGCCGCCGACCTGCGCCACGCCCTGGGGGCCCTGGGCGAAATCACGGGCGAGGTTTCGTCGGACGATTTGCTGACGAGCATTTTTACCCAATTCTGCATCGGCAAGTGAGTCTGCCCCCGCCGCCTCCCGTCCTAAACCTCGCCGTGAATACTTTTGTAGTGTGCCGCCCCCCGGGCAGCGCAATTAGCGGCTCCGCCGGCCGTGCCGGCCGTAGCTTCGCCCCCGTTCCACCCATACTTTCCCTTTACCCCACATGGCAGAATCTGCTGAACTCATCCTCGACGGTAAATCCATCATCCTCCCCGTTATCGAGGGCACCGAGCACGAAAAAGCCTTCGACATCGGCAAGCTGCGCGACCAGACCGGCTACGTCACCCTCGACTCGGGCTACAAAAACACCGGGGCCACCAAAAGCGCCATCACGTTTCTCGACGGCGAGCTCGGCATTTTGCGCTACCGCGGCTACCCCATCGAGCAGCTGGCCGAGCAGTCGTCGTTCGTGGAAGTGGCGTACCTGCTGATTTACGGGGCCCTGCCCACCGCCGCCCAGCTCGCCGACTTCAGCGACCGCATCACCAAGCACACGCTGGTGCACGAGGACATGCGCAAGATTTTCGACGGCTTCCCGAGCAGTACGCACCCGATGGCCATCCTTTCGAGCCTCACCTGCGCCCTCACCGGCTTCTACCCCGAAAGCCTCAACCCCAACCAAAGCCCGGAAGAGTTCGACCTGAACATCGTGCGGCTGATGGCCAAAATCTCGACCATCGCCGCCTGGACCTACAAAAACTCGGTCGGCCACCCGCTCAACTACCCCCGCAACGACCTCGACTACACCTCCAACTTCCTGTACATGATGTTCAGCTTCCCCACGGAGAAGTACGAAATCAATCCGGTGGTGGTCAGCGCGTTGAACAAGCTGCTCATCCTGCACGCCGACCACGAGCAGAACTGCTCGACCTCGACGGTGCGCCTGGTGGGCTCGGCCAACGCCAGCCTCTACGGCTCGGTGTCGGCGGGCATCAACGCGCTGTGGGGCCCCCTGCACGGCGGCGCCAACCAAGAAGTGATTGAGATGCTCGAAGCCATCGAGAAAGACGGCGGCGACACCAGCAAGTTCATTGCCAAGGCCAAGGACAAGAACGATTCGTTCCGGCTGATGGGCTTCGGCCACCGCGTGTACAAAAACTTCGACCCGCGCGCCAAAATCATTAAACAAGCCGCCGACGAGGTGCTGCAAGCCCTGGGCATGCAGGACAGCCCGCTGCTGAAAATTGCGCAGGAGCTGGAGCAGGCCGCCCTCACCGACGAGTATTTCATCGAGCGCAAGCTCTACCCGAACGTGGACTTCTACTCGGGCATCATTTACAAGGCCCTCGGCATCCCGACCGAAATGTTCACCGTGCTCTTCGCCATGGGCCGCCTCCCCGGCTGGATTGCCCAGTGGAAAGAGATGCGCGAGAACAAGGAGCCCATCGGCCGCCCCCGCCAGATTTACGTGGGGGCCCTTGAGCGCGACTACCAGCCCATGGCGCAGCGGTAGCCCCGGCGGGGCGGCAGCGGTAGCCGCCCCCTGTGCCCCTGAAAACGCAACGGCCCCACCGGGGCGACCCCAGCGCGGGGTCGCCCCGGTGGGGCCGTTGCTATTGCGGAACTGGGCGTACTACCGGTGGGGGCGCCGCTGGGGCTTTGCACCAGGCGTCTACAACCAGTCCACGAAAACCTAGAGCCGGTGCGCGGTGAAGCTGCTGCGCAGGCTTTGGTAGGCCACCACTTGCGCGGGGCGCAGCAGGTGGGCCAGCGCGGTTTCGTAGCGCTGCTGGGCGGCGGCCAGCTCCTCGTCGCGGGTGGCGGGCTCGGCCCCGCTCAGGCTGATGGCTAGGGCCTGGCGCTCCGCCAGCATGTGCAGGTGCAGGGCCCGCACCCGGATGTACTGCGCCTCGTCGAGGGGAATGCGGCGGGCCAGGGCCTGGGTGAGGCTGGTGGCCCGCGCCGCGGTGGCCGGCGAGTAAGCGGCCGGATCGTCGGCCCCGGGAACCGCCGCCGCGGCCGGTTGGGTGGTGAAGCCGGCCGCGAGGCAAGCCGCTGCAAAGAAATTGTTCATGGGTGTGAAGAAAAAAAGGTGATGAAAGAGAATAAGCTGTGGGCCCAGCCCGGTAGCCGGCTGAACCAGCGGCTTGACTTCTCCAAACATAATCCTGTTTTTCACTTGGCCAAGAAAATGATTTTTTGACCTATCTCTTACCCAGTCATTTTACATCTTGAATATAAAACACTGATTTTTAAGATTTTATTTTCAAGATCCAAAACACAGTATTCACGCCCACATCTTGGCGCGATTACATATACCATTGATACTTTCTTTACGAAATGCCAAAATAATTCCATCTGCCTCAAGCCTTGCTTTAAGTAAAAGCCGGGCGCGACGCGGCTACAGGATGCGCAGCTCGATGCGGCGGTTGAGGCGGCGCTCGGCGTCGGAATCGTTGGGGCCCAGCGGGCGGGAGGCCCCGTAGCCCTTGGCCCGCAGGCGCACGGCCTTCACGCCGTGCGCGGTGAGGTAGGTGACCACGGCCTGGGCCCGGCGCTGCGAGAGCAGCATGTTGGCCGCGTCGGTGCCCACGTTGTCGGTGTGGCCCGATACTTCGATCTGCACCTCGTGGTACTGGCGCATGAACTCGATGAGGCGGTTGAGCTCGGTGCGCGAGCGGGGTTCCAGCTCGTATTCGTTGGTATCGAAAAACAAATTGTTCAGCACCACGCTGCGGCCCGAGCGCACGGGGTCGAGGTAGATGTCGAGCGTGAGCGGGTCGAACTGCTGCTTGCCGGCGTAGTCGAAGCTCAGGCTTTTGAGCAGGTACTTGTCGGCGGCGGCGTACATGGCGTAGCGGTGGCCGTCGTTGAGCACGGCGGTGTACTCGCCGGTTTCGGGGTCGGAGGTCACGAACTGGGTGAGGGCGTCGGTGTCGACGTCGTAGATTTTTACCTCGGCCTGCAAGGGCTTTTTGGTGGTGGCGTCGAACACCCGGCCTTGGGCGTAGGTGCTGGTTTCGCGGGCTTTGGCCTCGGCGGGCACCTCGAAGCCGAACAGCTGCACGCCCCGCTCGCGCAGGGGCCCGCCGGGCGTGGCCGGGGCTTCGTCGGCCAGCTGGGTGCGCGAGTAAAAGCCGCGCTGGTTGTCAGAGGAGATGAACAGCGAGGCCTCGTCTTCGAACGTGTTGAGCGGGTAGCCCAGGTTGCGGGGAGGGCCCCAGGCCCCGGCGGAGGTTTTTTCGCTCCGGAACACGTCGAGCCCGCCCATGCCCACCAGCCCGTCGGTGACGTAGTAGAGCGTGGTGCCGCTGGCGTGGATGAACGGGGCCATGTCCTTGCCGGGCGTGTTCACGGGGGTGCCCAGGTTTTGGGCCGGGGCCCAGGTGCCGTCGGCCTGCAAGGTGGTCACGTACAGGTCTTCCTGGCCCTGGCCGCCGCGGCGGGTCGACGTGAAGTAGAGCGTGCGCCCGTCGGCCGAGAGCGAGGGCTGCGAGTCCCACTCGGTCGAGTTCACGGCTACGCCCAGGTTCTGGGGCGGGCTCCAGGTGTTGCCCGTGCGCCGCGAAATGTACAAGTCGCAGTTGCCGATGCTCTTGGGCCGGTCGCAGGAGGCGAATACGAGCGTTTTGCCGTCGCCCGAAATCGTGCCCGCCCCTTCGTTGTAGCTCGAATTGATGGCCGGCGCGATGCCCACCGGCGGACTGAACGCACCGTCGGCCGTCCGGCGGCTCACAAACAAGTCTTCGCCGCTGCCCACCCTGGGCCGCCCCGTGAAAAGCAGGAAGCGGCTGTCGGCGGTCAGCGTCGGAAAGTATTGAAATTTAAAGCCATTCAGCGGCGCGGGCAGCGGCGCGGGCTCGGGGCCCACGGGGTGCTTCAGGGCCTCCTGGGCAAACTCGCAGGTGCGCAGGCCGCGCTCGGCCACGGCGCGGGCGCGGGCCACCTTGGTGCCCACCTTCAGCAGCTGGCGGTAGGCCACGGCGGCCGTGGCGTAGTCGCCGTATTGCAGGCCCAGGTCGCCGAGCAGCAGGTACTGGGGGGCGCGGGCGGCGTCGGGCGGCACCTTGGCCAGGCCCTCGCGGTAGGCGGCCAGGGCCCCGCGGGTGTCGCCCTGGGCCTTGAGCAGCGAACCCCGCATCAGCCAGCCCTCGCCGAACGACGGGAACTTCTCCGTGAGGACGCGCAGCGTTTCCAGGGCCTTGCCGAACTCGCGGTCTTTGGTTTGCGCCAGGGCTTTTTCGTAGAGGCCGCGGGCCTTGTTGTTGGCGATGGCCACCGGTGCAACGCCCTGGGCCTGTACGGATACGGCCCCGGCCAACGCCGCCGCCAACGCCACCCCGCCACCCAGCACGCAGCGCCGGCCCCAACTCCAGAAAGTGCCCATTCTCAGCATAGCCCGCAAACTACGGAATGTCGAGGTATTTGTGGGTCTGGAGCGACACCTGCCAGCGCGGGTGGGCTTTTACGTAGTCGATGATGGCCGGCGTGACGCGGGCGGCGCGGCTCCACTCGGGCTGCAGGTACAGGCGGGCCGTGGGCGGCACCCGGGCCGCGTGCTCCTCGGCCCAGGCAAAGTCCGACTCGTTGAACACCACCACTTTGAGTTCGTGGGCGGCGGCCAGCACTTCGGGCCGCGGGGCCTTGAATTTCTTCGGCGACACGCACACCCAGTCCCAGCGCCCCGAGAGCGGGTGGGCCCCGGAGGTTTCGATCCAGGTTTGGCAGCCGGCGGCTTGCAGCGCGGCGGTCAGGGGCCCGCAGTCGTGCATCAGCGGCTCGCCGCCGGTGATGACCACATTGCGGCCGGGGTGCTCCAGCACGGCGGCCACCAGGGCGGGCACCGCCTGCCGGGGGTGGGCGTCGGCGTCCCACGATTCTTTCACGTCGCACCAGTGGCAGCCCACGTCGCAGCCGCCCAGGCGGATGAAGTAAGCCGCCCGTCCCGTATTAAAGCCCTCGCCCTGAATGGTATAAAACTGCTCCATAACGGGCAGGGCAGCCGCCGCAGGCGCACCGCCCGCGCCGGCCAGCACCGGCAGGTCGAACATCAAATCAATAGCCATAGCACGAAACCGGATAAGGAAACCGGCCCCGCGCCCCCCCACGGGCGGCGCGGGGCCAGAAATAATCCTTAAAGGTACGGCCCGCCGCCGGGGCGGGCAAGCGCCGGGCCCTAGGCCGGGCGCGGGTACACGGCCCCGGTGGCGGCCCGCAGCGTGTTCAGCAGCAGCATGGCGATGGTCATGGGCCCCACGCCGCCGGGCACGGGCGTGATGCGCGAAGCCAGCGGGGCCACTTCGGCAAAGTTCACATCGCCTTTCAGGCTGAAGCCGGACTTTTTGCTGGCGTCGGCCACGCGGGTCGTGCCCACGTCAATCACCACCGCGCCGGGCTTCACCATGTCGGCCGTCACGAACTCGGGCCGGCCGATGGCGGCCACGATGATGTCGGCCGTCCGGCAGATTTCCGCCAGGTTCCGGGTGCGCGAGTGGCATAAAGTAACAGTGCAGTTGGCGTTCTCCAAATTCTTGGCTAACAAGATGCTAACCGGAGTGCCCACAATGTTGCTCCGCCCGATAACCACGCAGTGCTGGCCGCTGGTTTTGATGCCTTGCCGGGCCATCAGCTCCACGATGCCGGAGGGCGTGGCGGGCAACAGCGCCGGCAGCCCGGCCACCATGCGGCCCAGGTTCATGGGGTGGAAGCCGTCCACGTCCTTCTCGGGCCGGATGGCTTCGATGACCTTTTCGGCGTCGATGTGCTTGGGCAGCGGCAGCTGCACGATGAAGCCGTCGATGGCCGGGTCGTCGTTCAGGGCCCCCACGCGGGCCAGCAATTCGGCTTCGGTGATGTCGTCCTCGAAGCGCAGCAGGGTGCTGTCGTAGCCCACCCGCTCGCAGGCCAGCACCTTGTTGCGGACGTAGGTTTCGGAGCCGCCGTCGTGCCCCACGAGGACAGCGGCCAGGTGCGGCGGCCGCTGGCCGCTGGCCACGAGCTTGGCCACGGCGGCGGCGATTTCAACTTTGATGTCTTCGGCGGTTTGCTTGCCGTCGATAAGGCGCGGAGCGGCGGGGGGCGCGGGTTCGTGGTGCATTACGGGTTTGTTAAGGGCTATATATTTATTCAAAAAAGTTATACCTTGGCCGGGAACAATAATTCTCTCTTCAAATTTTTCCCATTCGCTACATGCAAAACCAATCCTCAGCGGCCGGAATCGGCCTTTTTCTCTTAATCGAACTGGCCGTCATTGCCTTGGTCGTCGCCGGCCTATGGAAGCTATTCGAGAAAGCCGGCCGGCCGGGCTGGGCCGCCCTGATCCCGATTTACAACACCATCGTGATGCAGGACATCGTGGGGCGCGAAGCCTGGAAAATCGTTCTGCTGCTCATCCCCTTCGTCAACATCTATTTCGCCATCACGCTGTACGTCAGCTTCGCGAAGGCCTACGGCAAGCGCGGCATAGGAAATTACCTGGCCATTATTTTCCTGAACATTATTTTCATTCCGTTGTGGGGCTTTTCCGAAGAAGTCCGCTACGAGGGCCCCGTCGAGGGCCCCGGCAATCTGGCGCCGGCCCCGTCCTACTAACTTCAAACCAAAGCACCAACAAAAAAGGCGGCTCCATTCGGGCCGCCTTTTTTGTTGATCAATCAATCTTCAACACCGCCAGGAAGGCTTCCTGCGGAATCTCCACCGAGCCCACGGTGCGCATCCGTTTCTTGCCCTCCTTCTGCTTTTCGAGCAGCTTGCGCTTGCGGCTGATGTCGCCGCCGTAGCACTTGGCAAT
>JANXOE010000054.1 GCA_025353745.1 Hymenobacter sp. | reverse complement strand
GCCCACGGGCTTGAGCAGGTAGTCGAGGGCGCAGAACTTGATGGCCCGCAGCGCATACCGGTCGTGGGCGGTGGTGAAAATGATGTCGAACGCGGCCGTGCCCAGCATATCCAGCAAGTCGAAGCCCGAGCCCAGCGGCATCTCCACGTCCAGAAACAGCAGGTCGGGCGTCTGCTCACGCAGTAATTGCAGGCCTTCTTCGGCCGACGCGGCTTCGCCAATTATCATCACGTCGGGGCAGTAGTGCTGCAACAGAGCCCGCAGGGCCTCGCGGGTGTTGGTTTCGTCGTCGATGAGAATGGTTCGGGTCACGGCAGGGGGGCGCTAAGCTGTTAATCAGGAATGCAGGCGCGGAATGCGCACGACCACGCGGGTGCCCTGGGCTGGGGAGTCCGGGCGGCCCAGGTCGGTAAAGGCCACGGTGATGGGGCGCCGGGCCCGCCGGTTCAGCAGGGCAATGCGTTCCTCCATAATGGCCGACCCGCGCGACGGATAGCCCGCGTGGTTGCCGGGCTGCCCGGCGGCGCGCGGGCGGCCCACCCCATTGTCCTGCACCACGGCCACCAGGTAATCGGCGTCCTGGGTGGTTACGCGCACCTCCACATGGCCCCGGCCGGTGTGGTGCGCCAGGCCGTGCCACACGGCGTTTTCCACGAGTGGATGCAGGAGCATGGCGGGAATTTCCTCGTCCAGCAGCGCCTCCTCGGCGGCCACCTCGTAGGTGAATTGCCCCTCGAAGCGCAGGGCCTCCAGCTCCAGGTAGCGGCGCAGCATGCTCACTTCGGCGCGCAGCGTGAGCAGCGGCTGGCGCGACTGTTCCAGAATCAGCCGCATCAGCCCACCGAAACGGGTGAGGTAGTGCTGGGCTGCTTCGGCCTCGTGCCGCAGGATGTAGTTCTGAATGGACTGCAGGGAGTTGAAGATGAAATGGGGGTTCATCTGGGCCAGCAAGGCCTGCTGCTCGGTTTGGGCCAGGCGCAGTTGCACCCGCTGCCCCCGGCGCAGCTGCCGGCCGCCCCACAGGCCCCCGCCCAGCACGACCAGCCCGCCCGCCGCCCAGCCCAGCCACTGCCAGCTCACCGGCGGCTCTTTCGGCAGGCGCCGGATGCCCTGACGCGTGACGAAAACCCAGCTGCGGGCATCCTCGCCCATGAACTGCACGGCGAGGCCCTGCAGGGCGGGCACCGGCGCCAGCCGACGCCCGGCGTAGCGCAGCGCGCCGGCCCGGGTTGCAATCCACAAGGGGCCCCCGGGGGATTGATAGAGCGCCGTGATTTGCTTGCTGGGCAGCCCCTGCGCGTAGGTAATTTCCCTAAAGCCCGCACCCTCGTACACCAGCAGCCCTTCGCGGGTGCCCACCCAGACCTGGCCACTGGCATCCTGCGCGAGCGCCGTCACGGTGTCGTTGCTCAAGCCATTTTGGGTGGTGAAATGGGTTCTTCCAGGGCCCTCGCGGAGCCAGAGGCCCCGCGGTGCCGCCTCCCAGACCCTGCCCTGCTGGTCAATCAACCGGGGCCCTCCGCCGAGCGATTCGCGCACGTGCTGACCAGCGGCCCCGGGAGGCAGCAAACCCAGGAAACCCAGCCAGGCCAGCCAACGCAGCGCTATCACGTTCATTCTCATCCGCTAAAAGTAGGGGAATAAGCAGCAATCCATTCTGCCGGAAAGCGTCATTCACGCCGCATAAGGAAGACCGGACGACCACTCGGTTGCTTTGGGGCTGGTGACGCCCCGCTGGTTGTCAATGAACTATTGCCGTTTAACCGAGATTTCTGTTCGGACAAGCTCGTTCCCTGAGTTGGTCGGGTAAAAGTGGGCACGGAGAAAGCAACTTTCCCCTGTCATGGCCGCAGAAAAACCAGCCGGCAAACGGCCGCGAACCAAGTATGGGGCGGCCTCTCGGAGCGAGGCGGTCCGCCGCGTAAATCAGGACGGGCAAGCGGCGACGCGGGTGGCGCAGGCGTCCGGCAGGCAGCGAAGGGCTGGCGCAGGAAAACAAGCACTGGCGGGCGCAACTGGCCCGTGCTGCAATGGAGGGCGATAGTTTAAAAAAGCGCTGGCCATCGCCCAAATGTTTGAAGCGCATTTTCACAACCGGCGGGCCGATGGAGCGCTTTCCCTTCATTGCCTCCCATGCCCGCTGGGGCCCCGACGCCCAGCCGCTGTGTCAGCGGCTGGGCGTCGGGGCCCCAGCGGCTACTGCGCCTTGTCTGATTGCATCGCCTTTCGTTGAGAGGCGGCCAGAAAGAGAAACGGGGTCACGCACTACGCCTAAATGCGGCACTTCGGCGCTGGCCTTGCCTGCCCGAACCAGTGCCCTGTTCCTCGTTTTTGCCCGAAGATTGCACAGGATGAAGCGAGTCCAACTTCGGTTGTGATAGCCCGCATCTCAGCCAGGATAGTTGCAGTAAAAACCTGTCTGGCTACTCCGTTACCCTTTCAGCCCCCCGCCCATGCCCCCTGTTCCCTCGCCCCCCAAGTGCGTGGTGGGCATTGGCATCGACAGGGGCCCGTGGCCACCTTTGAGTAGTGCAAAGCCGGATGAACCGTTGGTTTTGGGAAAGATCGGGGGCCTGGCCTCGCCTGTTTATTGCTTGACGGCAATGCACGAAATTTCCACTTGCGCTTCTTTCGGCAGGCGGCTGACCTGCACCGTTTCGCGGGCCGGGGGCGAATGGGCATCGAAATAGCTGCCGTAGGTTTCGTTGATGAGGGCGAAATTGCCGAGGTCTTTCACGAAGACGCTGCACTTCACCACGTCGCGCAGGGTGAGGCCCGCCGCGGCCAGCACGGCGGCGAGGTTTTTCATCACCTGCTGGGTTTCGGCTTTGACGTCGCCGTTGCCGACGAGCAGGCCCGTGGCGGCATCCAGCGGAATCTGGCCCGACACGTACACCGTGTTGCCGGCCCGGATGGCTTGGCTGTAGGGCCCCACGGGGGCGGGCGCGGCGGCCGAAAGCACCACCGTGTGGGGCAAGCGAGCCGGTGCCGGGGCCC
This sequence comes from Hymenobacter sp., assembly GCA_025353745.1. Lineage (GTDB taxonomy): Bacteria > Bacteroidota > Bacteroidia > Cytophagales > Hymenobacteraceae > Hymenobacter. Next base: position 16,458 of record JANXOE010000054.1, on the reverse strand, counting down.
TGCGCTGCGCGAAGGCTGCATTGGCGACCAAGGCGGCGATGGCAAACATGATGAACGTTTTCATGGGCGGTGAGTAAGGTAAAAGGCTGGCAAAGCCATCAGGGAAGCCTGGCCGTGCGCCGACCGGGATGCCCGCCGGGCTTCGCCTCATTGAAAATCAGGCGTTCCCGGGGGCCGTCAACTCGGCCAGGGCGGGCCCCAGCTGGCGCACCAGGTCGCTGGCGATCAGGCCGGCTTCGCCGGTTTCGGCGGCGGCGCGGTCGCCGGCGCGGCCGTGGGCGTACACGCCCAGGCGGGCGGCGGCGAAGGGCGCGAGCTGGCGGTTGGCGCGCAGGGCCAGCAGCAGGCCGGTGAGCACGTCGCCGCTGCCGCCGGTGCCCATGCCGGGGTTGCCGGTGCTGTTGAAGTGCAGCTCGCCGGTGGGCGTGGCCAGGCAGGTGCAGGCGCCTTTGAGCACCACCAGGCAGCGGTGCCGCCGGGCAAAGGCGCGCAGCAGCTCCAGGCGGTGGTAATCGTCGCGGGCGGGCTCGGTGAGGCGCTCGAACTCCCTGGGGTGGGGGGTGAGCACGGCGTTTTCGGGCAGCAAATCGTACAGCTCGCGGTGCTGGCCCAGCAGGTTCAGGGCGTCGGCGTCGATGATTAGCGGCAGGGGCGGTTCGGCGGTGGCGGCGGCTTGCAGCAGCCGGCGCAGCACGGCGAGGCTGGCGTCGGCCTGGCCCAGGCCGGGGCCGATGCCCACGGCCTGGTACGGCGGCAGGCCGGGCAGCTCGCTGATGAAATCGGCGTGCGCGTCGGTCAGGCACATGGCTTCGGGGCGGGCGGTTTGGAAGATGTCGTAACCGGCACCGGGGATGTGGGCCGTGAGCAGGCCCACGCCGCCGCGCAGGCAGGCCCCGGCCGCCAGCACGGCGGCGCCCATCTTGCCCCGGCTGCCGGCCAGCAGCAGCGCGTGCCCGAAAGTGCCTTTGTGGGCAAATTTCGGCCTTTTGGGCAGGGTCCCGGCCACGGCGTCCGCGTCGGTGTAGTGCCAGGGCGTGGCGGCGTCGGCCACGAATTGCGCGTCCAGCCCGATGTCTTGCAGGTGCCACTCGCCCACGAACTCCGCGTTTTGGGGCAGCAGGAACGCCAGCTTGGGCGGCCCGAAGCCGACGGTGTGGGCGGCCCGCACCACGGGCGCGGCGGGGTCGGGCTGGGGGCCGTCGGCGAGCAGGCCGCTGGGCAGGTCCACGGCCACCACGCGGGCCGGGGCGGCGTTCAGGTGGCCGACCACGGCGGCGGCCAGCCCGGCCAGGGGCCGGGCCAGGCCGGTGCCAAACAGCGCGTCTACCACCACGGTGCCGGGCGCAATGGCCGGCAGGGCCCCCGCCCGAAGCTCGGCGGCGGGCACGGCGGCGGGCAGGCGCTGGCGGTTGTGCTGGCGGTCGGCCGAATACTTTTCGGCCGGCAGCAGGGCCACGCGCACGGCGTAGCCGGCCCCGTGCAGCTTGCGGGCCAGGGCCAGGCCGTCGCCGCCGTTGTTGCCGGGGCCGCAGAGGACGAGGATTTCGCCGGCCCCGGTTACGGAGAATTTATCAGAAAACCACTCGGCCAGGGCCCCGGCGGCGCGTTCCATCAAATCAAGCGACGTGATGCCTTGGGCGCGGAGGGTGGCTTGGTCGAGCTGCTGGGTTTGGGCGGCGGAGAGGATTTTCATGGGGTGGAAAGACGGGCGGGGCAGCGAAACAAAAAGGCCCACCAGCCTCGTTAACCCCCTGCTACGGCAAACCTGCCGCCCGCGGCGGGGTTAATTGCTGCTTCACCTTTTTCAAGCCCACCATGCAAACCTGGAACGACGTCATCCGCCTCGCCAACCACGGGGCCCCCACGCCCCCGCGCCGCGTCGAGAAAACCGCCGCCGAGTGGCGCGCCCTGCTCACGCCCGAGCAGTTTCACGTCACGCGCGAGCACGGCACCGAGCGCGCCTTCACCGGCGAGTACTGCGAGGCCCACGAGGCCGGCCTCTACGCCTGCGTGTGCTGCGGCACCCCGCTCTACGACTCGCGCACCAAGTTCGAGTCGGGCACGGGCTGGCCGAGCTTCACGCAGCCCGTCGACGAGAGCGCCGTCCGCTACCACAAGGATACCAGTTTCGGCATGACCCGCGTGGAGGTGCTCTGCAACGTGTGCGACGCCCACCAGGGCCACGTTTTCCCCGACGGGCCCCCGCCCGGCGGCCTGCGCCTGTGCATCAACTCGGCCAGCATCAAGCTGGTAGCCGAAGGCCAGCCGGCGTAAAAAACCGGCGTATTTTTGCGCAGTACAAACGAGCCGCCGCAACGCCTTGCGCCGGCTCGTTGGCTTCGGGGCCCTGCCGCGCGGCTGCCGTCCCTCACCCCCAATCCCACCCGCCATGTCGCTCTTGTTCACCGATTTTGCCTCGTGGCAGGCCCACTGCGCCGCCACCGGCGAGCCCTTGCACCGGCCCGTGCTCGACTACGAAATTGAGCAGAAAGGCCGCACGGAGGCGGAAATCTGGACGGGCCTGCAACGCGCCTACGACGTGATGCGCGACGCCGTGAAAGAAGGCCTCACCGGCGACATGACCTCGCGCTCGGGCATGATCAACAACGGGGCCAAGAAAATCGCCGCCTCGCCCGTCACGGTGCTCTCGCCGGAATTCAAGCAGCTGATTACACGGGCTTTGGGGGCCAAGGAAGTGAACTCGTGCATGGGCCGCGTGGTGGCCGCGCCCACGGCGGGGGCTTCGGGCATCCTGCCGGGCGTGCTCGTCACGCTCCAGGACCTCCACCAATTGTCCGACCAAAAAATCCTGGAAGGGCTGCTCGTGGCGGCCGGCATTGCCCTCATCATCGAGCAAAACGCCTCGCTGGCCGGGGCCGTGGGCGGCTGCCAGGCCGAAACCGGCTCGGCGGCGGCCATGGGCAGCGGGGCCATTGTGTACTGCCTCGGGGGCCCCGTGGAGCAGGTGTTCGCAGCCGTGGCCGTCACCATCCAGTGCATGCTCGGGCTGGTGTGCGACCCGGTGGCGGGCCTGGTGGAAGTGCCCTGCGTGGTGCGCAACGCCTCGGCGGCGGCCATCGCCTTCTCGTCGGCCCAAATCGCCATCGCCGGCATCGACCCCGTAATTCCGGTCGACCAGTGCGTGGCGGCGCTCGGCGAAGTGGGCCAGGCCATGGAAACGCGCTACAAGGAAACGGCCCTCGGCGGGCTGGCCAACACCCAGCGGGGCCGCGAAATCGAGCGGCGCGTGCTGGTGCAGGACATCCACATCCTGCCCGACGACGGCGACTGAACCGCGGGGCCGGGGCCCTACAGTGCCCGGATTTCGGGCGACATAATAAGCTCGGCCAGGTAAGCGAGGGCGGCGGCGTAGCGGGTGCGGCGTTCCTGGAAGTGGGCCCAGGCGGCGGCGCGGTCGGGGCACACGGGCAGGCCGAGGCCGGCCAGCTCGTCGAGCGCCTGCTCGAACCGCAGCCGGTCGGGGGCCGTGTCCGGTTCGGGGCCGGGCGTCAGCGAAACGGGCTCGGTGCCGGCTTTGGTGTCGAAAAAGCGGTACACGCGGTTCAGCGACAGGCAGCCGGCCTTGAACGTGAGCTCCATCTGGCGGGTGCGGGGCGCGTCGAGGGCCGAGAAAATGAGGTTGGCCGTGTCCAGCACCAAGCCCGCCGCCAGCACCCAGGAGCGGCCCGGCTGCGGCGAGCGGAAAAAGCCCAGGATGGGCAGCGAGGTGTGGCTTTCCTCGATTTCCACAAACCACTGCTCCCACTCGGCCCACTGCGAGTCGTCGTCGTCGAGCGCGCCGCTGGCGTTCAGCCAGTCGATGAGGTGGGCGGCGGTGGAGGGCGTGCCGGCCCGCAGCTCCAGGCGGGCCACCGTCACCTCGCGCCGCGAAAAAGCCTGGTAGAGCGTGGGCAAGTACGAGAGCAAGAGCGTGAGCAGCAGCAGCCCCAGCGTGGCCTCGGAATAGTTGAAGATGTTGATGAGCAGGCCGTTTTCGCTGGTGATGCCCAGCGTGAGCAGCGAGCTGCCGCTGAGCTCGTAGGCTTTCGTCCACGAGCGAATGCCCAGGGCCCAGTACACGCCGGTGTAGCCCAGGCTCACCAGCGTGAGCCAGACGATGGGCAGCGCCACCAGCGCCACCGGCGCGTAGTGGGCCATGATCTGGTCGCGCCGGGCGTAGTTGCTGGCCCGGCTGGCGGCCAGGTCGAACAGCAGGCGGATGCCGGCAAAAATGCGGTTGTTGAGCCGCACCGATTCGCTGCGGGGCAGCACGAACGAGCGCACCGCCGCCGACAGCGTGGTGATGACCGCCACCACGCCGGCCGCGCCCGCCAGCAGCCGCAGAACCAAGTGTAAAATTTCTAAGCTCATACGCAGCCTCTAACGGGCTTGCCGCCCAAAACGCTGCCGTGGGGCCCTAGCCGGCCGGCCGTGCCCGCCACAATTCGCCGAACGACTGCGGCGCGGCGGCCAGTGCCGCGCGCCGCTTGCTCCAGCCCACCTGGTCGAGCAGGCGGCCCAGGCTCCAGGCCTTCAGGGCCCCGGGCAGCACGTTCAGGGCCCAGCGGTGCTGCATGCTCCAGCGCCAGAGGCCGATGGCGGCGCGCTCGGCGGCCGGGGCGTGGCCCTCGCGCACGGCCTGCTGGCGGTTGAGCAGCAGCAGGTTGTGCAGCGGCACGCGCACCGGGCACACGCTGGTGCAGGCCCCGCACAGGCTGCTGGCGTAGCTCAGGTGCATGTGCTCGGGCAGGCCGCTCAGGTGCGGGCTGATGACCGCGCCGATGGGCCCCGAGTAGGTGGTTTCGTAGGTGTGGCCGCCGATGTTTTTGTACACGGGGCACACGTTCAGGCAGGCCCCGCAGCGGATGCAGCGCAGCGCGGCGCGCTTGTCGGGCTGGGCCAGCAGGGTGGTGCGGCCGTTGTCGAGCAGGATGACGACCATTTCCTCGGGGCCGTCGGGCTCGCCGGACTGGCGCGGGCCGAAGTACACGGTGTTGTACACCGTCACCTGCTGGCCGGTGCCGCTGGTGCTCAGCAGCGGCCAGAACAGGTCCAGGTCGGTGAGTTGCGGAATGATTTTTTCGATGCCCACCACCGCAATGTGCAGCTTTGGGAACGTGGCCGACAGCCGGGCGTTGCCCTCGTTTTCGGTCACGGCCACGGCCCCTTCCCGGGCCACCAAAAAGTTGCCGCCCGTGATGCCCACCTCCGCCGCCGTGTACTTGTCGCGCAGCAGGTGGCGGGCCGTGCGCACGAGCTGCTGGGCGTCGTCGGTGCTTTCGGTGCCCAGGTGCTTCACGAAAATGTCGTTGATGTCGGCCTTGCTCAGGTGCATGGCCGGCGTCACGATGTGGTAGGGCCGCTCGCCGTTGAGCTGCACGATGTACTCGCCCAGGTCAGTTTCCACCGATTCGATGCCCTTGGCTTGAAGGAATTTATTGACGTGGATTTCCTCCGTGGTCATGCTCTTGGCTTTCACCACGGTGCGGGCCCCGCGGGCGTCGGCCAGCCGCCCGATTTCGGCCAGCGCCTCGGCCGCGTCGCGGGCCCACACCACGCGCCCCCCGCGCGCGGTGAAGGCCGCCTCGAACTCCAGCAGGTATTCGTCGAGCTTTTCCAACACCTGCGCCTTGAGGTAGGCGCCGCGGTCGCGGGCCAGCTCGTGGTTGTGGTAGTGGTGCAGGCCCTGGGCCACGGCCGCGTCGTACTTGCCGATGTTGAAGCGGATCTTGCGGCGGTGCTCGCGGTCGAAGGCTTTGGCTTCGGCGTCGCGCTGGAACTGGTCGGCCTTCATCATTTTCGCACGGAGTAAAGGAAGGTAAAAAGGGCTGCACGGCAGCAGCCGGTTTAGCCTTTTCTTGTCTATAAAGCTTTGTATATCAACACCGTGGCATAAGCGGCCACGCCTTCCTGCCGGCCCACGAAGCCGAGCTTTTCGGTGGTGGTGGCCTTGATGGAAACGTCGTCTTCGGCGATGCCCATCACGGCGGCCAGCACGCGCCGCATCTCGGGGATGTGGGGGTTCACCTTGGGCTGCTCCAGGCAGACGGTCGAGTCGATGTTGCCGACCTCGTAGCCCTTGGCGCGCACCAGGCGCAGCACCTCGGCCAGCAGGCGCTTGCTGTCGATGCCCTTGTACTGCGGGTCGGTGTCGGGGAAGTGAAAGCCGATGTCGCGCAGGTTGGCGGCCCCCAGCAGCGCGTCGCTGATGACGTGGATGAGCACGTCGGCGTCGGAGTGGCCGAGGGCCCCGTGGGTGTGCGGCACCAGGATGCCGCCGAGCCAGAAGGGCAGCCCCTCGCGCAGCTGGTGAACGTCGTAGCCGAAGCCGGTGCGGATTTTCATAACGCGGCGAAACAATGGGGTGGGAAAGCCGCAAAGGTACCGGTTGCCGGGCGCGGGGGCCGTCGGGCCCAAATCGAATCGGGCGTACTTTGGGGCGGCATTATTCGTCTTTCCGAGCGCAGCGGGGAATGCGGGGCAAAGGCGGCCCCGAATTCCCCGCTGCGCTCGGAACGGCAACCGCCGGTACCGCTTTTCTTGCCTCCTTAGTTGATATGTCCTTATTTGGTATGCGCTTTTGGCCGGTGTGCCTGCTGCTGCTGGGGGCCCTGCCGGCCCGGGCGGGCACCGTGAAGGGCGTCATCCGCGGGGCCGACGGCCCCGCGCTGGCCTTCGCCAACGTGGCGGTGCGCGGCGCGGCCACCAGCGCCGGGGCCAACGAGCAGGGCCAGTACGCGCTGCGCCTGCCCGCCGGGCGCTACGAGCTGGTGTTTCAGCACGTGGGCTACCGCACGCGCACCGAGGCCGTGCGCGTGCCGGGCGGCGACTCCACCGCCACGCTCGACGTGCGGCTGGCCCCCGAGGCTTACAGCCTGGGCGAGGTGACGGTGCGCGCCTCCGACCGCGACCCGGCCTACGCCATCATCCAGCAGGCGCAGCAGTGGCGGCCCTACCACCGGCGCGAGGTGGCCGCCTTCCGGGCCCGGCTCTACAGCAAAAGCCTGGGCCGCATCCTCGAAACGCCGGGCAAAATCATGGGCCTGTTCAAGCTGGGGCCCGACCTCAAGCCCGGCATCTTTTATTTGTCCGAAAGCCTGTCCGACATCGCCTTTGCCCAGCCCAACGTCGTGAAGGAGCGGATGCTGTCGAGCCGGGTCAGCGGCGACTCGCGCGGCATCAGCTTCAACCGGGCCAGCGCGGGGCGGGGGCTGAATTTCTACGACAACCTGCTCAAATCGGGCTTTTCGGAGCGCGGCTTCGTCTCGCCGATTTCGGCCAATGCCCTGCTCTTTTACCAATACGAGCTGGTGGGCAGCACCCGGCAGGCCGACGGCGCGCTGGTGCACAAAATCCGCGTCACGCCGCGCCGCCGCGCCGATCCGGCCTTCACCGGCTTCGTTTACATCGTCGACGGCACGTGGCGCCTGCATTCCGTCGATTTGAATTTGGGCCAGGACGCGCAGCTCGACTACGTGGACGGCCTGCACATCGGCCAGCTGTTTGCCCCGGCCCCCGGCCACCCCAACGTGTGGGTGATGCAGTCGCAGGAGCTGCGGGCCAACCTCTCGGGCCTGGGTTTCAAGGGGTCGGCCTACATCACGTCGGTGCTCTCGAACTACGCCGCCGTGGTGCCCACCTACCCCACGCCGCCCGCTGCCCCGGCCCCGCCGGCCCCCGCGCCCGACGCCCCCGCCCGGCCCGAAACCGCCGCCGACATCCGCCGCCGCCGGCCCGACCTGCGGGGCCTCAACGCCCAGGTGCGCCGGCAGGTGCGGCGCGCCCAGCGCGACTCGCTGCGCCGCGACACCCTGGCCCGGATGCCGCGCGGCGAGGTGCAGCTCGTGGCCAAAGGCGTGAACGCGCGCGACACCAGCTACTGGGCCCAAATCCGCCCCGTGCCCCTCACCGCCGAAGAAAAAAAGGACTACCGCACCAAGGACAGCACCGAGGTGCTCCGCCGCTCGCGCCCCTACCAGGACTCGCTCGACCGGGCCCGCAACAGGTTCGAGGCCATCAACCTGGTGGTGGGCGGCTACACGTACCGCAACTCGTTTGAAAAAACCAGCTTGGCGGTGGAGCCGGTGGCTAATATTCTGCAATACAACACGGTGGAAGGCGTGGTGGCCAACGCCCGGGTCGAGTACGCGCGGCGCACCGACGACCGCCGGTTCGTGACGCTCGTGCCCGCGCTGCGCTACGGCTTCAGCAGCCGGCAACTCAACCCCAGCCTGGCCCTCACCTGGCAGCTCGACCCCGTGGTGCTGCGCCAGCTCAGCCTCACGGCGGGCCGCACCGTCGAGAATTTCGACCGGAACTCGCCGCTCACGCCGGCCATCAACTCGCTGTACACCCTGTTTGCTAACCGCAACTACGCCAAGCTCTACCGCCGCGACGGCCTGGACCTGGCTTTCCTCGCCGAGCCCGTCAACGGCCTCACGCTGCGCGCCGGGGCCAGCTACTTCGACCGCCGCGAGCTGTTCAACACCACCGACCGCCTGCTGCACGACGTGGCCGGCCGCGCCTTCACCCCCAACCAGCCGGTGGCCGAGGAGGCCCCCGGTGGCACGGGCTTCGGCCGGAGCCGGGCGCTGGCCGTGGCCCTGAGCCTCGACTACCGGCCCGGCCAGCGCTACATCAGCCGGCCCGACGGCAAGTTCAACCTGGGCTCGAAGTGGCCGACGTTTAACGTCCAGGGCCGGCTGGCTGTGCCGCACGCGCTGGGGGCCGACGTGCGCTACCTGCTGCTGCAAGCCGGCCTGCGCCAGCGCCTCGACCTGGGCCTGCTCGGCACCAGCAGCTACCGGGTGGCGGCGGGCGGCTTCGTGGGCAAGCAGGAGGGCCTCACGTTTGCCGATTTCCGCCACTTCTCCGGCAACCGCACCGTGCTCACGGGCAACTTCGCCGAGTTTCAGCTGCTCGACTATTACCAGTACAGCACCCGCGCCGCCTACCAGGAGGCGCATTTCGACCACCATTTCAACGGCTTCATTTTCAACAAGATCCCGCTGATGCGCCGGCTCAAGTGGCAGGAAGTGTTTTCGCTCAACTACCTGCACACCGCCCAGGCCGGCCACTACGTGGAGCTGGGCGCGGGCATCGAACACGTGCTCAAGCTGTTGCGGATCGATTTTTACACGGCCCTGCAAGCGGGCCAACGCACCGGCACCGGGCTGCGGGCGGGGTTCGGCTTTTAAACCTCCTCAAAGTCAACGTACTCGCCCACCCGGTCGGTGCCCGGGCGGCCGGCGGCCGCCTTGGGCGGCACGTAGTCGACGCGCACCTGGCCGGGGGCAGGCGGCGGCCCGGCCGGCCGGCCGGGGCCCTGCGGCCCGGACGGCCTCCCGTTCATTGGGCCGAAGGGCCCCCCGCCTTGCTGCTGGGCTTTGTGCACCTGCTGGCGCACGAAGCCGCCCAGGGCGGCCCGCATCAGCGCGGGCAGCGCGTAGCGGATGAAGAAAAACGAAAACAGCAGAAACAACCAGAAAGACATACGCGAAGGTAAGAAACGGTACGGTGGGGCCGGTACCGGTGTAACGGGCAGTGCCGGGCGTTTGGTTTAACCCGCCGCGCGGAAAACTGCCGGAAGTGCCGGTTGTTCGCGCCGCGCGCCGGGGCCCCCGGTGGTGCAACCGCTGCGAACCCGGGCGCGCGCCGGAAAAATATGGGCCCCAAACCTGGTTTTTCGGCACGAGGCGCTATCTTTGTGCTCCCGATTTGCGAATAGCGCCCGGGAAACGCCTTCTTAGCTCAGTTGGTAGAGCAGCTCATTCGTAATGAGCAGGTCGCAGGTTCGAGTCCCGTAGAAGGCTCAAAAGTTTATGCCCGAAAAACCGCTTCTCGCGTTGCAGAAGCAGTTTTTCGGGTTTTTTGCGTTTGGGCCTCTGGGGGCCCGCTGGCGGGCGGGCCTGCGCGCATGCAATGGCCGGCCGGGCGGCGATGGTTGGCTTGATTAATTAACTCAACGGGTTGAAATATAGATGGCTTGTGTTGTTAGCTTTTTTGGATATATAATTGAATTATTTTATATATTTACGATACCCTATTCACACTCTAATTGATTCTGCCATGTCGCAGTTCGAGGTTCCCGTGGCCCTGCGCGTTCCCACAGCTATCTGGGATTCGTTGATCGAAATCTTCGAAAGCAAGCTGGGGCCGGCAGATAGATCCGTGGCCGGCGAGGCCACGTGGGGCCCTCCCAGCGATCAGTTGAAATTCATCGAAGGCCACGGCGGAACGGGCGCGGAAGCTTTTCTTCACACCAGCGACGCGAATACTTTTAAACACCTGCTGCACAGGTTAACCGTGGAACTGCATCTGCCTGTCAAACAGACGGGCCAATTCAAGGAGCACTATCATCGTCCCCAGCACGGGATAAAATCCGAGGACATTGTATATTTTAGCGTGTACCTGGAGTCGGTGCACGTGGCCCTCCGGTTCCGGGAGGAGAGCGAAAGATCGGAATATGCGGGCGAGCCCAAAGAAGCTTTTTTCCTGAAAGTAGCCACCCCCGACTCGGTGGGCGTAATCCACAACCCGAACTACCCGGGATAGCCGGTGCCCAGCGCCGGCCCCCGGCCACCGGATTTTATTGGGCCCGCAGCTGGGGCTGTTTAATTTGACCGTGTAAAAAATAGCATTATTTGTTATATTTACGGTATTCCGTTGGCCTTCAAACGTTTTTCTCATGGCCCCGACCCGAGTTTCTGGAGTTTTGGCTGCGCCCGCGGCGAGCGGGGCCGGACAGGTCGAGCGCTACGCCCAACCGCCCGGCGAGCGCGCCTTTTTGCCGGCGGGCGCGGCCCCCGAGGAAACAATTGAGGCAAGATGGGGCGCGGGGGCTGCTGCGCGGCACCTGCTGAAGAACGAGGCGCGGGGCGGCGCGGACGACCGGGAAGAGGGCCCCGAAGCAAACGACCAACCCGGGGAGCAGCCTGCTGACGCGGACCGCTCCCCACAAAGTGCAGAAGACCCGCCGGACAACGGAAAAAAGAAGCCGCGGACGGACAGGCAGGGCGCGGCGGGCCAGGCTCACAACCCGAATTACCCGAAATAAAATGCGGCTTGGCGGAGCGGCCCGCGCGGCGCGTCGCGGACTCGCTTGGCGGTGATTCCGGGGGCAGCGCAACCGTTTTTTGTTCGCTTCCGGCCAGCGTGACCAACAGGAGCGCCTAATGTTGGGCCCCGACTTCCAGCGCTCGCCCGCATGAAACCCTTCGTAGTTCTGCTGCTCCTGCGCTTCGCGCTCCCCACGCTTCCCGCGCCGGGCCAAACGCCCCGGGCCGACAGCCTGCGCCTCTTGCTGCAAACGCAGCCCCGGGCCGACACCACCCGCGTGCGCCGGCTGCGGCGGCTGGCCCAGGAGCTGAGCGCGGCGGACGCCCCGCAGGCCACGAAGCTGAGCCGCGCAGCCCTGTCCCTGGCCCGGCAGCTGCACGACGCCGTGGGCGAGGGCCAGGCCCTGCTGAGCCTGGCCAACCTGCACCGCCGGCAAGCCGACTACGGCCCCGCCCGGGCCTACGCCGAGGAGGCCCTGCGCTTGTTTGCGCGCCGCGCCGACCGCCGCAGCCAGGGCAAGGCGTGGCTCCAGCTGAGCCTGATCGACGACATGCAGGGCAACCCCGCGCCGGCCCTGGCCGCGGCGCTCAAGGGCTTGCCCCTGGCCGAAAAAGCCGGCGATGCGCAAACCAAAACGCGCCTGCAGACCGCCATAGGCAGCATTTACGGCCAGATGGGGAACTACGACGAGGCGTTGCCGATGCTACAGGCCACGCTGAGGAGCGGCCAGCAAACGGGGGATTACCAGCTGGTGCTGTCGGCGTTGAACGACATCGGCAGCTCGTACCAAAAGCTAAAAAAATGGCCCCAGGCCCTGGTGTACTACCAGCGCGCTTTGCAGCTGAGCCGCCAGCTCGGCGACCCGCTGGGCGAAGCAGGCAACGAAACCGGGCTGGCGGAGGTGTACGGCCTGCAAGGCAACCAGGCCCAGGCGCTGGCCCACGGGCTGCGGGCCCGCCAGCTGGTGCGCGCCACGCACGACAATTACAACCTGCCTTCGGTGGAGCTGATGATTGCCCGGGCCTACGTGCTGGCGCACCGGCCCGACAGCGCGCTGGCGCTGGCCCGGCACGCCTTGCTGCTCAGCCAGCGGACGCGCAGCAACGACAACATCCGCAACGCCGGCGACATTCTGGCCCAGGCCTACGCGCAGCGCGGCAACTTTGCGCAAGCCTACCGCTACCGCAACCTGCAGATGGCGTACAACGACACGCTCTCGGGCGAGGACACCCAGCGCCGGACCAGCGCGCTGCGCTACGACTACGAGCTGGACAAGAAGCAAAGCCAGATTGCGCTGCTCACCAAAACCCGGCAGCTGCAAATTCAGACCAACGCCCGCCAGCGCCAGCAGCTGTACGGCTTGCTGGCCGGGCTGGGCGGCGTGGTGCTGGTGGCCGGGCTGCTGCTGCGCAACATTTTTCTCAAGCAGCGCGCCAACCGCCACTTGAACGAGAAGAACGTGCAGATTGCGGCCCACCGCGACGACCTGGACCGCACCCTGACGGAGCTGCAAGCCACGCAAAACCAGCTGGTGCAACGCGAAAAAATGGCTTCGCTGGGGGAGCTGACGGCGGGCGTGGCCCACGAGATGCAAAACCCGCTGAACTTCGTCACCAACTTCGCCGACCTGAGCGTGGAGCTGGTGGCCGAGCTGGCCGAGGCGCTGGCGGCCGAGCCCTTGTCGGCCGGGGGCAAGCCCGGCATCGAGCAGCTGTTGCAGGACCTGACCCAGAACCAAGCCAAGATTCACCACCACGGGCGCCGCGCCGACCGCATCGTGAAGAGCATGCTGGAGCACTCGCGCACGAGCAGCGGCCAGCGCGAGCCCACCGACCTCAACGCGCTGGCCGAGGAATACCTGCGCCTGGCCTACCACGGCTGGCGGGCCAAAAACAAGGATTTCAACGCGAAGCTCACCACCGATTTTGCCCCCCGCCTGGGGCTGGTGCAGGCCGTGCCCCAGGACCTGAGCCGGGTGCTGCTCAACCTGTTGACCAACGCGTTCTACGCCGTGGCCGCCAAAAGCAAGCAGGTGGGCGAGGCGTACCACCCGGAAGTTTGCGTGCAAACGCGGCGGCTCAAAAACACGGTTCAGGTTCGGGTGCGCGACAACGGCAACGGCATCCCGGGGGACGTGCGCGCGAAAATCTTCCAGCCTTTCTTCACCACCAAGCCCTCGGGCGAAGGCACCGGCCTGGGCCTGTCGCTGAGCTACGACATCGTCACCAAAGGCCACGGCGGCACGCTCACCGTCGAGAGCCAGGAGGGCGAGTACACCGAGTTCACCATCGGCCTGCCGACCGGCCCCGAAAGCCGCGCCTGAGCAGGCTGGTATTAATCGCTTATTTACTTAATTTAATTATATATCTTTAGGATCGTTCGTTACCACCAGCGCTTGCCGGGCACGTGTCGTTTTTTCAGAAAACAGGACCTGGAAGAACGGGGGTTTAGCTCGGCCGTACGGCCCGCCGCCGGCTCTTACCGATGGAGATGCAGCCCGAGCCCCTTATTTCGTCGCGCTTCCGCCCCGGGAAGTTTGCCCCGCCGGCCGGCCCGGCGCCCGCAGGGGCCCCCGCGGCGGCGGGCCCGCTCCGGCCCCTGGCGCGGCGCTGGGCGGGCGGGCTGGTGCACGGCGCGCTGCTGCTGGCCGGCGTGTTTTCGGCCGCGCTCGGCCTGAAGGGATTCCTGCTGCCCAACGGCTTCATCGACGGCGGCGTGACGGGGATTTCGCTGCTCGTCAGCCAATTGACGGGCTTGCCGCTCTCGCTGCTGATTGTGCTGGTCAACGTCCCGTTCGTTGTGCTGGGCTATTACCAGCTCGGGGGCACGTTCGCGCTCAAAACCCTGCTGGCCATTCTGGCCCTGGCGGGGGCCGTGCTGGTGGTGTCGGTGCCGCCGCTCACGCACGACAAGCTGCTGATTGCCGTGTTCGGCGGGTTTTTTCTGGGGGCCGGCTCGGGGCTGGCCATGCGCGGCGGGGGCGTGCTCGACGGCACCGAAATCCTGGCCCTCTACCTCACCCGCAAGCTGCCCGCCTCCATCGGCGACGTGGTGCTGGCCATCAACGTGGTCATTTTTGGCGTGGCGGCGTGGCTGCTGTCGGTCGAAACGGCCCTGTACTCCATCCTGGCCTACTTATCGGCGGCCAAAACCGTGGACTTTATCCTGGTCGGCATCGAAGAATACACCGGCCTGACCATCATCTCGTTCCACAGCACCGAAATCCGCCGCGTGATCACCGACAAGCTGCGCCGCGGGGCCACCGTGTACGAAGTCACCCAGGGGTTCGGCTCGCACGGGGCCCAGCACCTGAAGGCCGAGGCCGTTTTCACGGTCGTCACCCGCCTGGAGGTGGTGGGCCTGACGGACGAGATTCATAAAATCGATCCCCACGCCTTCGTCGTCATGCAAAGCGTGAGCGACATGCGGGGCGGGCTGATAAAAAAACGCGCCCTGCACTGACGGCCGACGGCCCCCGGGCCCCGGGCATTCTCAAACCGAAAGATTTTTTATGGAAAAATGGCACCGTTTTCTGGGGGTCCGGCCGGGCGAAACGAAGGCGGTCGGGCTGTTTTTTGCCCATAATTTCCTGCTCGGCACCGGCACCATCCTGGTGTACGTGGCGGCCAACGTGCTGCTGCTGGCCCACCGCCCGGAGCGCAACCTGCCCCTGGCCTACTGCGTGGGGGCCCTGGCCATGATGGCGGCCGGCCGCCTCTACGCCCACTACGAGCACCACTTGCTGCTGCGCCAGCTGGCCGTGCGGGCGCTGCTGGCGGCGGCGGTGCTCACGCTGGTGCTCGGGCTGCTGCTGTGGCTGGGGCCCTCCGTGGCGGTGGCCGTGGCCGTGATGACGGGCTACCGCCTGATTTACCTGCTCACGAACCTGGAATTCTGGGGCATGTCGGCCGTGGTGTTCAACGTGCGGCAGGGGCGGCGGCTGTTCGGCGTCATCAGCTCCGGCGACCTGCCGGCCAAGGCCCTGGGGGCGGTGCTGGCCGTTTTTGTGCACGCCCACAACGAGCTGTACGTGCTGCTGCTGACGGCTTTTGGCACGTACCTGCTGGCGCTGCTCGTGCAGCGGGCCACGTTTCGGGCGCAGGCGGTGGAGGCCCGCCCGGGGCCCGCGCGCGCGTTTCGCCCGGGGCCCCCGCCGCTCGTCCGGCAGTTTTTGGGGAGCAGCCCGCTGGTGCGGTCCATGGGTTTCAGCCTGGCGGCCCTGGCCGCGGTGGCCGTGGGCGTGGAGTATTTTTTCTTCGTGAACGTCAAGCACAAGCTCCAGGACCAAGCGAACGTCTTGCAGTACGTGGGCGGCGTGCTGGCCCTGACCTACTTGCTGGCGCTGCTCTTCAAGCTGCTCTTTGCGCGCTACGGCCTCGACCGGCTCGGCGTGCGCCGGGCCCTGGCGGTGCTGCCGCTCGCGGCGCTGGCCGGCATCGGGCTGTTTGGGGCCCTGCGGGCGGCCCACGTCGGGCTGGCCGCCCAAATGCTGTACTTCGGCGGCCTCTACTTGGTGCTCGAAGTGCTGCGCCGGGCCCTGTTCGAGCCCGTTTTCCTGGTCCTGTTCCAGCCCCTGACGCCGCCCGAGCGCCTGGAGGGCCACACCCTGGCCAAAGGGTTTTACGAGCCGCTGGGCCTGGCCACGGGCGGCTTGCTGCTGCTGGCCCTGCACCGGGCCCCCGCGCTCAACCAGTGGGTGCCGTTTGTGTGGATGGGGGGGCTGCTGCTGGGGGCCCTGTTCTTGCTGCGGCGCACGTACCGGAGCTACCTCGACGAGCTCAAGGACGCGCTGGGCCTGCGCTTCACGCAAAGCCCGGGGCCGGGCGCGTCCGCCGCCGACGCCCGGCCGGTGCTCGAAAACAACGCGGCCGGACCCGGCCCGGACGAGGCCCTGCTGGCCGTCGAGCGCTTGCGGGAAGACGGGCCCGCGGCGCTGCTCGAACACGCCGACGACTTGCTGAAACACCCGGACAGCCGGGTGCGGGCCCGGGTGCTGGCCCTGGTGGGGCCCCACGCGGCGGCCGCGCTGTTGCGCCGCCTGGCGCTCGCCGACCCCGACCCCGCGCTGCGGGAAATGGCCAGCCGCTGGGCCGCCCAGCGCCCCGGCGCCGACGACCTGCTCCACCACCCCGACCCGGCCGTGCGCCAGGGGGCCCTCCGCGGCCGGCTGGAGGCGGCCCCGGCCGATGCCCAGGCGCTGGCCAGCCTGGCCGCCGCCGCGGCTTCGGCCGAAACCGGCCCCCGCCTCGTGGCCCTGGCCCTCGTCGGCTACCTGGCCCCCGAGCAGCAGGTGGCGGTGGTGGCGGCCGGCCTCCGGGGCCCCGCGCCGGCGCTGGTGCAGGCCGCCGTGCAGGCCGCCGCCGCCGCCCCCAGCCCTGCGCTCATCGCGCAGCTCATCGC
>JANXOE010000043.1 GCA_025353745.1 Hymenobacter sp. | reverse complement strand
AGCTGCGGGAAGGCGGCCGACACGGTTTGCTCCAGGCAGCCGTAGGGGTATTGCAGCAGGTAGCGCAGGTCCTTGCTGAACTCGGTCAGCGGCGAGCGACTGAGCACCAGCTGGCTGCGCTGCGAGGCGGGCAGGAAATCGTTGGTCAGGCTGAGCGGCACCGTGGCCCCGCCGGCCACCACGCCGCTGCCGGTACGCCTTTCCAGCGGCGCGGCCGGGCGGATGGGGATGTGAATGCTTTCGTTGAATTTTTCGCCCATCGCCGTCACCGTCGTGGAAATCTGGCCTTCGCCGATGCCGGCCGCTGCCACTACTTTAAACAGCACTCGTTGCTCTGCATTAGGCGTTAACCCAATATTTTGCGAAGCGGCACTTACAAGCCGTAAGGGCCCTGAAACAACTGTGCTGGCGACGCCGGGAGTGTTTTTGCTCGTCGTATTCGTCAGCGTTACCGGCACGTCAATCGTGTCGCCGGGGCTGAGGAAACGGGGCAGCGCGGTGCTGATAACCACCGGGTCGGCCACCTTCATCGTGCTTTCGGCCGAGTTGAAAGCGTCGTCTTTGTAGGCCACGGCCATCACGCGCAGGGCCCCCGAAAACTGCGGCACGCGCACCCGGTAGCGCACTTTGCCACTGGCATCGGCCGTGAGCACGCCGCTCCATTCGGCCACGAGCTGCACGCGGCGGCTGGGCACGGGCGTGGTGCGGCGGGCCAGGTCGGCGGCGTCGCCGCCCGTGCTGCTGGTGCCCAGCTCGGGCAGCAGGAAGGGGTACACGTCGTAGGCCGACACTTCCAGGGCCCGCTTCTGGTAGAAGTAGCCGTAGGGGTCGGGCGTGACGTAGCCCTTGCGCTGCAAAATGCCCTCGTCCACCAAGGCCAGCGTCACCTGGGCCCCCGGCGCGGTGGTCACTTCCACGGTTTGATAGGTGTGCGAGCGGCTGGTGGCGGGCGCGGCCAGGGCCAGGGCCAGGCGGGCCTCGGGGCGCGCCACGGCCAGGGGCACGAAGCCGCGCGCCACCGTCAGGGGCAGGCCGTGGTCGGTGATGGCGCGGATGGCGGTGGCCGTCACGTACACGTTGGGCACGTGGGCGGCGGTGATGGGAATTTTCACGCGGGCCGATTTCTGGTCGGTGCTCACGTAGAAGTGGTCGAGCACGTGGTCGCGCTCCACCGTCACGAGGATGCGGCCGGCGAAGGGCGTTTTCAGCAGCAGGTTGGCCGTTTCGCCGGGCGCGTAGCTGGCCTTGTCGGGCTCGATGGTTACCTCGCCTTCGTTGTTGACTTCGAAGGAGTTGGCCTGCGTGTCGCCGTAGCCGTAGGCGTAGAAGCGCTGCATCACGTAGGGCAGGGCCCCGGGCCGGCTCACGCGCACCTCGTACTCGCCCGAATTGATGGGGGTGAAGCCCAGGGCCGTGCCGGCGCCCACCGTCAGGCTTTGGCGGAGCACGGTTTGCTCGCGCTGCTGCGAGTTGTACACGAAGCGGCCGCCCTGGCGCTCGAGCACGGTTTCCCAGAGCAGGCGCACCACCCGCACGTCGGCGGGGGCCCGGCTGGGGGCCCCGGCGGGCGTGAGGGCCAGCAGCCGGATGGGCAGCGCCTGGCGGGTGTTCACCAAATCGGGCAGGTGCTGGATGCCGAACATTGTGGCCTGGGTTTGCACCTCGAAGGCGGCCAGGCGGTTCACCGGCCGCCCCGTTTCGTCGAACACCGTGGCGAAGGCCGCGCCCGCCAGCGTGCCCAGGTCGGCCAGGCGCGGCACCTCGTACACCGCCGACCCGCGCCCGGCGGCGTCGGTGCGGCCCTCGCGCAGGGTTTTTTCGAAGCGCGCTTCCAGGGCCGTCCGGGCCTCGCCGTCGTCGCCGTGACGGCTGGGGTTGCGCCGCTGCCCGCTGTTGATGGCGAAGCTGTAATCGTCGTAGCCCTTCGGGTGGAAGGATTTCTGCTTCAGCGAAAACTCGACCTCGTACTTGCGATCGGTGGCCGGGGGCCCGAACAGGTTCACGGCCAGGATGCTGGCCGTCACGCGCTGGCCGGGGCGCAGCGCGGCGGGGGCCGCCGTCACGGTCACCTTCATCCGGTCGGGAATGAACTCCTCGACGCTGATTTGCCGCGAGGCGAGCAGCACGTCATTCCCGGTCAAAACCTCCATCGTGTAGAGGCCCGTCATGACGGCCGGCGGCAGGATGAAGCGGCTCTCGAAGGCCCCCGCGGCGCTCAGCTTCTGTTGCAAGCTGCTGTATTCCTTGCCGGTGGGCAGCAGCAGACGGATTTTCATGGGCAGGCCCGCGGGCGGCGTTTTCCAGGCGTCGGTGCGCACCACGGCGTTGGTGCGCACGGTGTCGCCGGGCCGGTACAGGTCGCGGTCGCCGTACAAAAACGCCTGGTAATGCGCGGCATTCGACATCTGCCCGCCCACCTCAAAGCGCGAGGTTTCAACTTGGCTCTTGGTTAAATCCAGAAACGTGAAGTCCGCGTCCTTGGCCGCCGTCACCAGCCCCAGCTTGAAGCGCTTCATCGAAGCCGCCGAATCGAACTGCGCCACACCCGCGTTATCGGTCGTGGCCGAGCCAATCACCTGATTGTTTGAGCTAACGAGGTTCACCAGCACGCCGGAAATGGGCTGCGCCGTGCGAATGGAATTGGCAAACACCAGCGTGCCGCCCGTGGCGCCCTGCTTCACAATCAGGCCCATATCGGTCACGGCCACCAGCTTGCTCACTTGCAGGTACTGGTGCTCGGTGTCTTCCACTTTCACCACGTACAAACCCTTCAGGGGCCCCTGAAATTCAAGGGCTTTGAGGTCGAGGTTGAGCAGGCGCAGGCCGGCTTCCTTGGGCAGGCCGTCGACGGAAACCGTGCGCTCGGAGATGACGTTGCCCAGCGTTTCTAGGTCGAAGTAGCGGTAGCTGCGGTCGATGTACTCGCCGTTTTCGTCGGTGCTGGCTTCATGCTGGCCTTCCTCGTACTCGGGCGAGCCGTACTGCTGCTCGCCGCGCATCAGCTGCTGAATGTTGTTGGCGTACACCTTGGCGATGGTCACCTTCACCTTGGCCACCCGGTTGATGCGCAGGCCCAGGTTGCGGGCCCCCAGCGCGTCGAGGTACAGGGCCTTCTCCCCGCTGGCGAAGGCAATGCTCGGGTCTTCGTCGGCGAACGAAACCGCCTGCTGGAAAGCGTCGGGCAGCGTGCCGCCCAGCAGCCCGCGGGTGCCGGCGGCCAGGCCCACTTGGTACGTTTTGCCCACCTCAAACCCGCCGCGCAGCGCAAAACCGCTCTCCAAAGCCTCCACCGAAAACGCCACGGCGGGCGTCACCGTCAGGCGCGGCTGCACGTCGGCGGCCGTCACGGGCTGGTTGAGGAGCACCGTCACCACCGGCTGGCCGTCGAGCAGGGAGCCGGTCAGCTCGCGCACTTCGAGCCGGGTTTGGTCGGGCACCTCGGCCTGGGCGGTGAGGGGCGCGGTGGTGGCCACGGTGCCGCTGGCCGGGCGCAGGCCGGGCGCAATCTCGACGGTGATGGGGGCCCCCGTGCGCACGTCCTGCGCGAAGCTCAGGCCCAGCGTCTGGTCGGGCTCGGCGCTGATGATGCTCACGGCCAGCGGCTTGCCGTCCTGGCTCACCCGCAGGCGGGGGCGCAGGTCGGCGGGCCGCACCGGGTAGTTGAAAACCAGGTTGGCCCGCAGCTCGGCCGTGCCCGCCGCCCGCGCCGAGCGGCCGTAGAACACCTGCGGGTCGGCCAGGCGCAGGTACGGCGTGTGGAAGCGGCTGCGGTTCAACGCCAGTCGCTGCTTGTCGCTGGGCAGGGCCCCCGGCCGCAAATCGGCCGCGAACACGGTGCTGGCCCGGAACGGCTCCAGGGGCGAAAAGGTCAGCTCCCGGTCGCCGGTCCACTTGAACTTGCCCCGCACGGCGGGCGTGAATTTTACGTACTGCGTGGTGTCCCAGCGGTTTTGGCGGTCCTCGTCCACCACTTTCTCATCAAAGGTGAACACGACGTTCGAGTGCGGATCGATTTCGTCGCCGTCGGTTTGGGCCTGCGCCGCGGCCTGCTCCCGGGCGGTTTTTTTAGAGCATGAAAAAGTGGCCAGCAGCAGAAGCAGCGGCAAAAAGCGAAAACGAGCCAGCATGAGCAGGGGAGGGGAGAAAACCGGCCGGAAGGTAATACTGAAAATTCGCTATGCTGTGGGTTGTGGGCCGGCGCGGGGAATGTCAACAGACCTTTGAACGGCGCGGGTGGCCGGCTTTTTCGCCGGCCGCCCGCGCCGTTCTTACTTTTACTTATGCTTTCCCAGGCCCACGAAGTCTTTCTCGAAGTTGCCAAGCAGCTGAGTTTCACCAAGGCCGGGCAGGCGCTGTTCGTGAGCCAGTCGGCGGTGAGCAAGCAGGTAAAGGCCCTGGAGGGGCACTACAAAACCGGCTTGTTTGAGCGGCTGGGCAGCAGTGTGCTGCTCACGCCGGCCGGGCAGCGGCTCTACCAGAAGCTGCTGCAAGCCAAGCAGCTGCAGCACGAGCTGCACCAGGAAATGAGCGCGCTGAGCCCCGATTTCGCCCCGGCGCTGCAGCTCGTCATCGGGGCCAGCACCACCATTTCGCTTTACGTGCTGCCGGTGGTGGTGTCGGCTTACTTGCAGCGCCACCCCAACCGCCGGCTCAGCCTCAAAAACCGCAATAGCGACAACATTCTGCAAGCCCTGCTGGCCCACGAAATCGAGCTGGGCATCGTCGAGGGCATCCACAAAGTCAGCCGCGTCACGTACACGCCGCTGCTCACCGACGACGTAGTGGCGGTGTGCGCCGCCCGCAACCCGCTCGAAGCCCGCACCCTCGAAGCCCGCGACCTGCTCGGCATCCCGCTGGCCCTGCGCGAAGACGGCTCCGGCACGCTGGCCGTGCTGGAAGACGCCCTGGCCCGCAAGGGCCTGAAGCTGGGGGCCCTGCCGGTGCGCGTGCGCCTGGGCGGCACCGAAGCCCTCAAAAATTTCGTGCGCGTGGACAGCTGCCTGGCCTTCCTGCCGCGGCAGGCCGTGGTGAAGGAGCTGGCTTCGGGCGAGTTGGTGGAAGTGAAGATCAAGGATTTGCCCATGGTGCGGCAGTTCAATTTCATTCAGCGCAAGGGCACCGAGAACAACGAGCCGTACCGCGACTTCCTGCTGTTTACCAAGCGGTATTATGCCAATCGGGCATAGGCTATTCCATAAACCCATCTCAGTAAGGCATACCATCGGCGGCGGGCGTTCGTACTGTGCCCTGCTATGCTGGTATCTGCCCCCTCCGTTTCCCGCCTGAACGCCCTGCACTGCTCGGCCTGCGGCACCATTCATTCCGCTTTCGCGCTGCAGCGCGTGTCGGCCTGCTGCGGCGTGCCGCTCGTGGCCGGCTACGACCTGGCGCCCCGCCCGCCCGGGGCCGTCATCAACGCGGCCGATGCCTCGATGTGGCGCTACGGGGCCCTGCTGCCGCTTTTAGACGAAAAAAACAAGGTGACGCTGGGCGAAGGCTTCACGCCCATCCTGCCGCTGCCGCGCCTGGGGGCCCGCCACGGCCTGGCGTCGCTGCTGCTCAAAGACGAAGGCCAGAACCCCACCGGCTCGTTCAAGGCGCGGGGCCTGAGCATGGCCGTGTCGAAGGCCCTGGAGCTGGGCGTGGCGGGGTGCATCGTCCCCACGGCCGGCAACGCCGGGGTGGCGCTGGCCGCGTACTGCGCCCGCGCCGGGCTGGCGGCCACGGTGGTCATGCCCCGCCACACGCCCGCGGCCTTCAAGGAAGAATGCTACTGGTACGGGGCCGACGTGGAGCTGGTCGACGGCCTCATCAGCGACTGCGCCGCCCGGGTGCGCCAGCTGAACGCCGCCGGGGCCCTGCTCGACGTCTCGACCCTGAAAGAGCCCTACCGCCTCGAAGGCAAGAAAACCATGGGCTACGAAATCGCCGAGCAGCTCGGCTGGCAGCTGCCCGACGTGCTACTCTACCCCGCCGGCGGCGGCACCGGCCTCATCGGCATCTGGAAGGCGTTTCGCGAGATGCAGGCCCTGGGCTGGCTGGCGCCCGGCACCCGGCTGCCCCGCATGGTGGCCGTGCAGGCCGAAAACTGCTGCCCGCTGCTCGAAACCTACGAAGGCCGCCAGCCCAATTGCCAGCACTACCGCGGCCGCCCCACCCTCGCCAACGGCCTGGCCGTGCCCCACCCGCTGGGCGAGGCCCTGATGCTGCGCGTGCTGCGCGAGTCGAACGGCACCGTGGTGGCCGTCAGCGAAGAAGACATGCTGGCGGGCATGCGCGAGCTGGGCCAGCAGGAAGGCCTGTTCGTGGCCCCCGAGGGCGCGGCCGTGTGGATGGCCGCCCGCCGCCTGCTGGCCAGCGGCTGGGCCCGGCCCCACGAGCAGCTGCTGCTGCTGAACACCGGCAGCGCCCAAAAATACCTCGACAACGTGGCGGGCCGCAGCCAGCGGTAGCGGCGGCGCTGCCCGACCTTTGCCGGCTGGGGCCCGGTTTGGGCCCGCCCCGCCATGCGCATCCTCCACGTTCTTTCTGCTGAGTTTTTTGCCGGCTCGGCCGCCTACGCCGTGCAGCTGGCCGAGGCGCACCGCGCCCAGGGCCACGCCGTGTGGCTGGTGTCCGACGCCGAGCGCCTGCCCACCGGGGCCCCCCAAATCCAGGCGCCCATCAGCAACCGCCGCTACGGGCAGCGGCTGCGCAACGGCCGGCTCGTTCGCCAATTGGTGCGCGCCGAGCAAATCGACGTCGTGCACGCCCACTCGCGGGCCGCGAGCTGGGTGTGCTACTTCGCCCTGCGCGGCCTCAAAATTCCCTTGGTGAGCACCGTGCACGGCCGCCAGCACCTGCACGCCTCCACTTCGCTGTTTGATATTTACGGCGATAAAGTCATCGCCATCTGCGCCAACCTCAAAACGCACTTGATAGAAGAAGTGCGCATGGCCCCCACCAAAATCGTGGCCGTGCCCAACGGCGTTGCCTTCGATGAGCAACTGGCAGGGAGCCGCGAGCAATTGCAGGGCGATGGCCATTCATTGCTCCCCGCTAACGGTCCACAAGCCCCGCGAATTGCCTTCATCGGGCGCTTCAACGGGGGCAAGGGCGAGCGGGCGGCGGCGCTGCTCCAGCACGTTTTCCCGGCGCTGCTGGCCGAGTTTCCGGCGCTGCGGCTGGCGCTCATCGGCGGCGAGCTGGCGCACCTGCCCGCGGCCGGCAAAGGGGCCCTGGCCCAATTGCAAGCCGATTTTGGCGCGCGGGTGGAAGTGGTGGGCTTTACCGGCGACGTGGCCGGCTGGCTGGCCCGCACCGCCCTCACCATCGGGGCGGGGCGCGTGGCCATCGAGGCGCTGGGGGCCGGCCGGCCGGTGCTGGCCCTGGGCGAAGCCGGCTACGCGGGCCTGGTGACGCCGGCCAATTTCGAGGACGCCGCCGCGTCCAACTTCGGCGACATCTCGGCCCGTGCGGCGCCGTCGGCGGTTGACTTCGGGGCCGTGCTGGCCGAGGCGCGGGCGTTCCTGGCGGGAGGAGGGCCCCGGGCCGTGCCGCCCGCCCTGCAAGCCGTGGTGCGCGCGCGCTACGGCCTGGCGCGGGTGGCCGCCGAAGTGCTCGCCGTGTACCAGGCGGCGCGGATGCAAAAGGCCGTGCCGGGCTTCCTGCCGGTGCTGATGTACCACAAAATTCCCGACGCGCCGATTGCCACCAAGCACCAGATCTACGTCACGAAGGACCATTTTGAGCAGCACCTGGCCTACTTCCAGCGCCGCGGGCTCACGCCGATTACCTTCGCCGACTACCTGCAATTTGCCCGCGGCGAACGGCCCCTGGCCGATTTTCCCGCCCGCCCCATCGTCCTCACCTTCGACGACGGCTACCGCGACAACTACACCAACCTGCTGCCCCTGATGCGCCGCTACGGCTACCGCGGCGTGCTGTACCTGCTCGGCGATTTCACCGTGGACCACAACCGGTGGGACCTGGCCGCCGACCCCACCGAGCCCCGCGCCGACCTGATGGACGAAGCCCAAAAGCGCGAATTCGTGGCCGCCGGCTGGGAAATCGGGGCCCACACCATGTCGCACCCGCGCCTCTCCACGCTGCCGCTTTCCGAAGCCACCGCCGAAATTCAGTGCAGCAAAACCCGGCTGGAGCAGGTGCTGGCCACCGAAGTCGTCAGCTTCGCCTACCCCTACGGCGACCTCAACGAAGACCTGAAAATCGCCGTGCGCGCCGCCGGCTTCGCCTTCGGCGTGGCCACCGACACGGGGGCCCTGCGCCTCGAAGACGACCGGATGCAGGTGTTCCGCATCAACATGTTTCCGCACGAAACCACGGGCAGCCTGTTCAAAAAAACCGCGCCCTGGTACCGCCAGTACTACCGCTGGAAGCGCGGCAAATGATGGGCTGCCGGGGCGGCGGCAGGCCCCGCGCTGCGCTCCTTTCAGCGCGCCGCCAGGGCGGCCAGCACCGCCGCCATTTCCCCGGCGCTCAGCCCCGCCAGCTCCACTTTCTTGAACGGCACGGCGTGGCCGGCCAATAGCGTGACGCTGCTTTTGGGCAGGCCAAAGGCGGCGAGCGGGGTTTGCAGCGCGGCGTTGGCCCGGCCGTCGTGCGCGGGCGCTTGCAGGCGCGCGGTCACGGCCCCGTCGGGGCCCACGAGCAGCTGGTTGGCGCGGCTGTCGGGTTTGGCTTTGAGGTGGAGGATGGCCATCGGGGCCGCAAAAATGCGCTATTCGGCGCGGCCCAGGCGGGCTTGGCCGAACGGGCACTCGGCCAGCACCGCGCAGCGGGCGCAGGCCGGCGCCTGGTAGTAGCAGCACTTCTGGCCGTGGAACATGAGGGCCTCGTGGTGGTCGTACACCTGCTGGGCATCCCAGCTGGGCGGCAGCAAGTCGGCCAGCAGCACGTGGGCAGCTTTCTCGTCCACCTTCGGCCCGATGAGGCCCAGGCGCTGGGCCACGCGGTGGTGGTGGCTGTCGACGGGCATGGCCGGCCGCCGCAAGTCGCTGAACAGCAGGGTAGCGGCACTGGTTTTGGGCCCCACGCCGGGCAGCGCTTCCAGCCAGGCGCGGGCCTCGGCAATGGTCATTTCGCCCAGGAAGCGCAGGTCGCCGCAGGGGCCCCCGTTGCAGCGTCGGCTCACCTCGCGCAACACGGCTTGCAGGCGCGGGGCCTTCTGCTCGGGCCAGGTGCAGGCCCGGACGGCGTGCTGCACGCCGGCGGTGGGCGCGTCGCGCACGGCGTCCCAGTCGCCGAAGGTGGCGCGCAACTCCTGGTAGGCGCGGTGCGAATCGGCATTTTTGGTGCGGTGCGAGAGCAGGGCGCTCATCAGCTCGCTCAGCGGGTCTTTGGTGCTGAAAAACCGGAACGGGGCCCCGTACTCGGCGCACAGCCGGGCGTGCACGCGCAAAGCCTTGGCCTGGCGCTCGGCAAAAATGGCGGCTTCGGGCGCGGTGGCAGCGGCGGCTTTCATGGGCAGGATACGCGCGGGAGCCGGGCGCGGGTTGTTGCCGGGGCCGTATCCAACCAAAAAAAGCTACCCAGCGGGCAGCTTTTTTTCAATAATAAAGCCATTGCACATCCAGTACAGCCCGGCCGGCGGGGAGGTGGTTCCTGCGCTGGCCGGGCTGCCGACCGAATCGAAAACCGTTTTGAAGCCGTAGCCCGCGCCCGGCCTACCGCGCGCCCGGGGTGCCGTTGTAGAGGGCAATGGCCTGGCGCTGGGCCGTGGCTTGCTTGCCTTGCAGCACGATGGGCACGATGAGGATCGGCAAGCCTGCGTAGAGCAGGGGCGAGATGGTCGTCTGGCCGTTGTTGGGCCGCAGCGATTGCACCACGCCGGCCACCAGCAGGCCGCCGCCCACCAGGTAGCTCGCCGCGATGGCCGTTTGGTAGTGGCGGCCCTGGGCCAGCAGCTCCTGGGCCCCGGCGTTGTCGCGGGTGGCCAGGGCCAGGTTGCGGTAGCTCAGGTTTTGGATGGGGCCGTTGTCCTTGCTGAAGTACTCGGTTTTGGCGGTGCGGTAGCCGCTGCCGTAGGGGTAGCCGCCGTAGCCGCCGGGGTAGCCGCCGTAACCCCCGTAGCCCCCGCCGAAGCCGCCCATGCCGAAGCCGCCGTAGCCCGGGCTATAAGAAGCACTCTGGGTGGAATAGAGGCTGATGCGGCCGGTGCGGTCGCGCCGAAACGTGGCTTCGCGCGAGGAGTTGGGCAGCGTGGTGCGCACGTAGTGGCCGCTTTCATCTTCGTAAAAGCCCACGGCGTCAAAGTCCACCTTGCGCTGCCCGTCGAGCAACAAGTAGCTGTGCCCAAAAATCGGGCTGTGCTGCTCCACCGAGTACACGTTGTACACCATGCCGTTTTTCAGGCCCACCTGGAAGCGGGTGGGGCGGGTGTTGCCGCCCGGCAGCTGGCCGGCCGGCGCGGGCGCGTACACGGGCGCGGGGGGCGTGGCCGGGCCCGGTGCGGGCTGGCTCAGCACCTGGCGGGCAGCCGTGTCGGCGGGGGCAGCAGTGGCGGGGGCCGGCGCGCGGCGCGGCGCGGGCGCGGGCACGGCGGGCGGGGCCCCCAGCTGGCGCGGGCCGTCGTCCTGAGCGTGGGCCAAGGGAGCGGCGGCCGCCAAGGCCAGCAGCAAAGCAAAAAAAACCGGAAGTTTCATGCGGCAAGAAGCAAAAGAAAAGCGAGCCGCGCCGTGGCGGAAGCGCGGGAGGAAGGGGCGCGCCACGCCGGAAATTCCAGCGGTAGCGCGCCATCGGCTGGGGTTATTTCAGCAGCTGTTCGAGCAGGCTCAGGCTGTCGACGAGGTCGGTGCTGGTTTCGAAGTCGAGGGGCTTGAGGATGTAGCCCCGCACGCCCAGGGCCTCGGTGGCGGCGCGGTCGGCGTCCATGCCCGAGGTGGTGGTGACGAACACCGGGATGTCGCGCAACTCCTCCTCGGCCCGCAGCGCGTCCAAAAACTCGGCCCCGTTCATGCGGGGCATGTTCAGGTCGAGCAAAATGACTTCGGGCAGGGGCCGCAGCGGCTCCTGGCCCTGGCGGCCGAGCAGCAGGTCCAGGGCTTCTTCGCCGTTGAAGGCCGTGTGCAGCGTGTGCGGCACGTTGAAGCGGGCGAAGGATTTCTGCGCCGTCATCGTGTCAAAAAGGTCGTCTTCAATCAAAAGTACCGAGCGCATGGGCAGGAAATTAAAAGCTTAACGAGGGGAAATAGAGTGGAACAGGATGGGCGGCCGAATGACGGCGTCGTAGCTACGACAAGAGCGCGGGCACCGGGTTTAGCGTTGCATCGGCCGGCGGGGTGGCCGGCCCCTGGGCATCTGCTTTGGGCCAGGTAAAAATAAAGGTTGCGCCCTGCCCCGGGGCCGATTCGACGCGGATGGCGCCGGCCTGCTCCTCCACAATTTTGCGTACGATGCTCAGGCCGATGCCGGTGCTCTCGGCGGTGTGGCGGTCGCGCAGGGTTTGGAAGAGCTGAAAAATCTTTTCGTGGTGGGCCGGGGCGATGCCGGGGCCGTCGTCGGCCACCCAAAACTCGTAGTGCGCCCCGGCGTCGCGGTGGCCCACGGCGATGCGGCCGGTGGGGGCCCCGCAGTGCTTCACGGCGTTGTCGAGCAAGTTGGCAAACACCTGCTGCAAGCCCAGGCGGTCGGTGGCGAAAGTGGGCAGGCCGGGGGCCAGGTCCAGCACGAAGCCGGGCGGCACCACCAAATCAGCGGTTTCGCGCAGCAGCGCGGCCACGTCGGTGGGGGCCAGGGGGCGGGCCCCGCGCCCCGCCCGGGCGTAGGCCAGCAGGCCGTTGATGAGGTCTTCGAGGCGGGCGAGGCGGCCTTTCACCTGGTCAAAATACGTGCGCACTTCGGCCGAAAACTCGGCCGCGTGCTCTTCCTCCATCCACTTCAAAATGGTGGCGATGCCGCGCAACGGGGCCTTCAAATCGTGCGAGGCCACGTAGGCAAACTGGTCCAGCTCGCGGTTGCGCAGGGCCAGGGCCTCAAAGCTCTGGTCGAGGCTCTGCGTCATTTGGTTGAGCAGGGCGGCGAGGCTGCCGAGGCCATCGGTGGCCGAGTCGGCGATTTTTACCGAATAATCGCCCCGCACCACCTGCTCGGCCAGGTCGCGGATGGCCCCGATGCGCCGGGCCACGTCGGCGTTGACGGCGGCCAGCTCGGCTTGCAAGCGGCGCGTGCCGGCCAGCTCCCGGGCGCTGCGCCACACCAGCCACAGCACAATGAGCAGGGCCAGGGCCCCCGCCCCGGCCACAAACAGCGGCGTGGACCGCTCCAACACGTTCTGCGAAGCGCTGCGCTGGCCCAGCAGCCGCAGCTCCTCGTCCTTCACCCGCCGGAAGATGGTGCGGGCCGCCTGCATCGTCAGCCGGTCGGTGGTGAGGGCCGTGAGCAGGTCGGCGTGGCTGAGGGCGGCGTCGGGGTTGGCCAGCGGCCGCAACACCCGAAACTCCTGGTCGGCCACGGCTTGCAGCGAGTCGAGGCGCGCCTGCTGGGTGGGGTGGCCCCGCGAGAGCCGCCGCACCCGCGCTTGCAGGGCGGGCAGCTGGCGCACGGCCTTTGTGTAGGTGCGCAAAAACGCCGTGTCGCCGGTGAGGCGGTAGCCGCGCACGCCCGACTGGGCGTCGCGCAGCACGGCGTTCACGGCGTCGGTTTCCTGAATAATCTGGTAAGTGCGCTCCACCTGGCGGGTCTGGTTTTGCAGGCCCCGAATGCTGAGCAGCGCCGCGCCGCCGCTGAGCAGCAGCCCGGCCAGGGCCCCGGCCAGGCCCAGGAAAATTTTGGTTTCGAACGGAAGGCGCATGACGAGAAGCCGCGGGCGATGGGTAGCGACCCCGAAGATAAGGCCCAGACAGGGCCCTGCCGTACCTTCGCGGGGCCGATTTGTTCTCGGTTTCCTTATGCCCTTTGCCCCCCTCGACCGCCTTAGCAGCCTCCAAAACCCGCGCGTGAAGGCCCTGGCGCGCCTCCAGCAAAAAGCCGCCGAGCGCCGCGCCCAGGGCCTTACCCTGGTCGAGGGCCTGCGCGAGCTGGCCATTGCCGTGGGCGCGGGCGTAGGCGTGGCGGCCCTCTACACCTGCCCCGAGCTGGCCACCGCCGCCACCGCCGGGGCCCTCCAAGCGTTGTTTCTGCCGGGTGCCGCCCCGCCGGAATGGCTGGAGCTCACGCGGCCCGTGTTCGAAAAGCTGGCCTACCGCGAGGGCTCCGACGGCGTGCTGGCCGTGCTGCGCACCCCCGCCCGCGCCCTGGCCGACCTACGCCTGCCGCCCAACCCGCTCGTGCTGGTGCTCGAAGCCGTGGAAAAGCCCGGCAACCTCGGGGCCATCCTCCGCACCGCCGACGCCGCCCCGGTCGACGCCGTGCTCATCGGCGACGCGCGCACCGACCTGTTCAACCCCAACGTGGTGCGGGCCAGCATCGGCTGCGTGTTCACGGTGCCGCTGGTGGCCGCGCCCATGGCCGAGGTGCTGGCCTTTTTGAAGGAAAAAGGCGTCCGCACCTACGCGGCGGCCCTCACGCCCCGCGCCCACGCCTACACCGCGTGCGACTTCCGGGGCCCCACGGCCCTGGTGCTGGGCACCGAAGCCGACGGCCTGACGCCGGCCGCGCTGGCCGCCTGCGACGACACGATCATCATCCCGATGATGGGCCGCATCGACTCGCTCAACGTGAGCGTGGCCGGGGCCGTGCTGGCCTTCGAGGCCGTGCGGCAGCGTGCCGGGGCTTAAGCGCCCGGGCCCTCCAGGTTCGTCACGCGGGTTTTTAGCTGGTCTACCTCTTGGTTGGTCTTGCCCATCTCCCGATTGGTGCTTTCGTAGCGGTCCACACCCCGGTTCATGGCGTCCAGAATGGCGTTGGTCATGCTGTTGAAGGTTTGGGCCAACCCCTCCAAACCGGTGCGTAGTTCCTGGCGCAAGCCGCCAATTTCCTCCTTCAACTCCTGGCGCAAGCCGCCAATTTCTTCCTTCAACTCCTGGCGCAAGCCGCCGATTTCTTCCTTCAACTCCTGGCGTAAGCCGTTGATGTCTTGGCGCATCTCGCCAATTTCCTGGCGCATGGCGTGTTGCTCAATCAGAATTTCGGCCACCACCTCGGGCAGGTCGCGTTTATCTCGGGAATCCATCTCTGGCAATACAGATACAGTGAAAACTTGAACAAGGTAGCTCCGAAATGCAAGTCCGGCAAAACGCTTCGGCAATCGGCATTTTACTGCGCGCTGCCCGTTTTTAATTCGATAACGCCGCTTTGCAGTCCCTTGCCGGCCACCTTCAGCTGCACCTTGCCGGCCGGGCCGGCGGCCTGCACGATGGCCACCAGCTGGCCGTGAAATGCCTTCATCCGGGGCCCTTGAAACGGCTCCAGGCTGGTAGGGTCGCCGTTGCCCACGGCCCGGAAGCGGCCGGCGCCGCTCACCGCGAAGTGCAGCTCGGGGGCCGCGTCGGGGCACAGGTTGCCCTGGGCGTCCTCCACGCGGGCCGTGACGAAAGCCAGGTCATTGCCGTCGGCGGCCAGGGCCGTCCGGTCGGCCACCAGGCGGATGCGGTGGGGCTGGCCGGCGGTTTTCACCACTTCTTCGGCCACGGCTTTGCCCTGGGCGTCGTAGGCCACCACTTTGAGGGTGCCGGGCGCGTACTTCACGTCGTTCCACATCAGGCGGTAGCGGGTTTGGGGCTGGTCGGAGGGCCCCTTGGTTTGGCGGCCCTGGCTTTGGCCGTTCACAAACAGCTCGGCCGACGGGTAGCTGGTGTAGCAAAACACGGGCGTGGGCTGGCCCTCGCGGCCCGGCCAGGTCCAGTGCGGCAGCAGGTGCAGGGTGGCAGCGGCGGTGTTCCAGCGGGCGCGGTACAGGTAAAAGCGGTCCTTGGGCATCCCCGCCAAGTCCAGCATTCCAAACATCGAGCTGTGCGAAGGCCATTGCTCGTCGTAGGGCGTGGGCTCGCCGAGGTAGTCGAAGCCCGTCCACACGAATTCGCCCAGCACGTAGGGCAAATCGTCCTGCGCCGCAAATTCTTCGTCGGGCGTTTGCGACCAGTTGCAGGACTCCAGGTCGTACGACGACGACTGCTGGTCGCTGTATTTCTTGTCCTTGCCCTTCACCACGGGAAACTTGTACACGCCCCGCGAGCTGACCGTCGACGCCGTTTCCGAGCCCAGCAAAAAGCCCTGCGGCAGCTTGCCGTACGCCTCCGCGTAGCGGTGGGGCTTGTAATTGAAGCCGGGCACGTCGAGCACGGAAGCGAAATTGTTCTTGAGGGCGTCGTCGAAGCGGTCCATGCCCGCCGCAACGGGGCGCGTGGGGTCTTCGCGGTGCACAATGTCTTGAAGGCGCTTGGCGATTTTGTTGCCGCCGGCCGTGCCCTGATCGGGCACTTCGTTGCCGATGCTCCACATGATCACCGACGGGTGGTTGCGGTCGCGGTGCACCATATTCACGAGGTCGCGCTCCGACCATTCGTCGAAATACTGGCTGTAGCCGTTCTTCACCTTCGGCGATTTCCACTCGTCAAACGCCTCCACCATCAGCATGAAGCCCATTTCGTCGCACAGGCTCACCAGCTCGGGGGCCGGCATGTTGTGCGAGGTGCGGATGGCGTCGCAGCCCATGTCCTTCAGCAAAGCCAGCTGGCGGCGCAGCGCGGCGGTGTTGATGGCCGTGCCCAGGGGCCCCAGGTCGTGGTGGTTGCACACGCCCTTGAACTTGCGCACCTGCCCGTTCAGCGAAAACCCTTTATCGGCTTCAAACTTGAACGAGCGGATGCCGAACCGCGTGCGGTACTCGTCTTTCAGCACGTCGCCGGCGTACAATTTTGAGAAAGCGGTGTACAAAACCGGCGTTTCGGGGGCCCACAGCTTCGGCGCGGGCACCACGAGGTTCTGGTCGAATTCCAACCCGTCGGTGGCCTCCAACGCGGTGGTCGTGGTGGCCACCACCTGCCCGCCGGCATCGCGGATCTCGGTTTGCAGCCGCAAAGGCTGGAAGGCCCCCGTGGGGGTTTCTACCTTGGTTTTGAGGCGGACCTTGGCCCGCGCGGCCGTGATTTCGGGCGTGGTCAGGTACGTGCCCCATACCGGAATGCGCACGTCGTCGGTCACCACCAAGTGCACGTTGCGGTAGAGGCCGGCCCCCGGGTACCAGCGCGAGGCCTCGGGCTGGTTTTGCAGCCGCACGGCCAGCGTGTTGTTGCCGTCGGGGCTCAGGAAGGAAGTGATGTCGAACGAAAACGAGTTGTAGCCATAAGGCCAAAAACCCACTTCCTTGCCGTTCACGAACACGTGGGCGTTGCTCATGGCCCCGTCAAACAGCAGCACCGCCCGCTGGCCCGGCCCGAACCCCGGCACCGCCAGCCGCCGCCGGTACCAGCCCGTGCCGACGAACGGCAGGCCCCCCGTGCGGCCGGCCTTCAGCGAGGCGGCGGCCTCGTTGTTCTGCTCAATTTTCACCGCTTGCAAGTCGTTGTTGCC
Organism: Hymenobacter sp.; assembly: GCA_025353745.1. Taxonomy (GTDB): domain Bacteria; phylum Bacteroidota; class Bacteroidia; order Cytophagales; family Hymenobacteraceae; genus Hymenobacter. Next base: position 8,195 of record JANXOE010000043.1, on the reverse strand, counting down.
GTCGAAGGGCCCCGCAATGGCCCAGTCGTGCGGCACGCTCACCGTTTGCCACTTCGCGTCTTGGAAGGCCGGGCTGGCGGCGTTGGGGATTTCGCCCTTGGCAAATTTCCAGTTCGTATCGAGCAGGTATTCGTGCCGGGTTTGGGCGTTAGCCGGTCGCACCGCCAATAGCAGGAGTGCGGCGGCAACGGTTTTTAGGATGGGCATAAACGGGGGCGTTGCGAATTTGGCCCGAAAGCTACGGCCCGCATCCCGCTCCATGCCGGCCGTTAGTACGACTTATAAGGCAAAAATTTGCCGCTCAGTACCACGTTCACCCGGTCGCCGTTGGGGTTGGGCTCCCGGGTGATGTCCATCGAAAAATCGATGGCGCTCATGATGCCGTCGCCGAACTCTTCGTGAATCAGTTCTTTAATGGCGGTGCCGTACACGTTCACCATTTCGTACCAGCGGTAGATGAGCGGGTCGGCGGGCACGGCCGTGGGCAGCGAGCCTTTGTAAGGCACGATTTGCAGCCAAGCCGTTTCCTCGTCGTCCAGGCCGAATGTTTTTTTCGCCACGGCGGCCTGGTCGGCGGTCAGCTTCATCTGGCCGAGCAGGGCGGCGGTGGCGTATTCCTTGCTCAGGCCCATTTGCTGGGCCACGTCGGCCCAGCGCAAGCCGTGCTTCACTTTGGCGGAAATAATTTTTTGGGTGACGGTGGCGCGGTCCATAAGTAATAGCGGTGAGGTGAAAAAATCCGGTCCGAAGTCGCCCGGCTGGTAAACCAACCAGCAGCCGATCCGCAGGTTTAGCTGCCGATCGCGCCGGCGGAATCCTCGGCTCATTATTAAATAAGTAAATTAATAAACCACCAGCTCGAAGCCCAGGGCGGGCGCTTGGCGGCGCAGCGCGTCCACCCGTGCCTCGGCCACCACGGCCAGCGGAAACGAATCGCTGTCGAGCGTGAGCAGCACCAGCGCCAGGCCCAGCGGCTCCAGGGCGTCCTGCACCGCGTCGAGCTGCTCGGGGCCCGGCTGGCCGCGGCGGGGCAGGGCCCCCGGTTGCAGGCTTTTGCCCTGGTTTTGCCGTGCCAGCACCTCGTTCAGGCCCTCGGCTACGTCGGCGGCGAGGTCCTGCCAGTCGCTTTCCCAGGCCAGGTCTTCGCTCAGCAGCGCATCGATGAGCGCGACGTCGCGCAACTCTTGCGGCGGCAGGGCCCCCGCCATGCCGCGCTCGGCCAGCTCCCCGGCAAACTGCGCCTGGTACGCCGCCGGGTCGCGGAGCGCCAACGCCAGGCGTTCGGCCACGCGTTGGGTTGCGCCGCTGTCGGCCAGGGTAAAAAGCTGTACAAACTCAATTACTGCGCTCTGATCCATAAAAGTAAAAACGACTTAAAACCCTCCTGCCTTAAAAATAACCCATAAAAAAGGCGCAACCGAAGCCGCGCCTTTTTACAAACAATTGCTACAAAAAATCGATAGAATTGACTTCCTCAGCAACCCGCAGCGGCCCTACTCCGCCGTTTTGGCGTAGCGCAGACGCTCGTTTTCGTCGAGCAGAATCTTGCGCATCCGAATTGACTTCGGCGTTACTTCCAGATATTCATCCTTCTGAATGTACTCCATGGCTTCTTCCAGCGAGAACTGGCGCTTGGGAACAATCTTAGCGTTGTCGTCGGTGCCCGAAGCACGCATGTTGGTCAGCTTCTTGCCTTTCTGGATGTTCACCGTCAGGTCATTGGGGCGGGTGTGCTCGCCGATAACCTGGCCGCCGTACACTTCCTCGCCCGGGTCCACGAAGAACGAGCCCCGGTCCTGCAATTTATCAATCGTGTAAGCCGTGCCAGCGCCGGTTTCCAACGAAATCAGCGAACCAGCAATCCGGCCGGGAATCGGACCTTTATGCTCCTCGTAATCCATGAAGCGGTGGTTCATGATGGCCTCGCCGCCGGTGGCAGTCAGCACGTTGTTACGCAGGCCAATCAGGCCGCGCGACGGAATGGTGAACTCCAAATGCTGCAAGTCGCCCTTGGGCTCCATGATGGTCATTTCGCCTTTGCGCATGCTCACCAGCTCAATCACCTTGCCGGCCGATTCCTCGGGCACGTCCACCACCAGCAATTCGATGGGCTCGGTGCGCTTGCCGTTCTCGTCTTCCTTGAACAGCACCTGGGGCTGGCCCACCTGCAGCTCGTAGCCTTCGCGGCGCATGGTTTCAATCAGTACCGACAAGTGCAGAATGCCGCGGCCGAACACGAGGAAGGTGTCCTCCTTATCGGTGGCCTCCACGCGCAGGGCGAGGTTTTTCTCGGTTTCCTTGAACAGACGGTCACGCAAGTGACGCGACGTCACGAACTTGCCTTCTTTGCCGAAGAACGGCGAGTTGTTGATGGTGAACAGCATGTTCATCGTCGGCTCGTCGATGCTGATGCGCTCCAATTGCTCGGGGTTATCGGCGTCAGCCAGCGTGTCGCCGATGTCGAAGCCTTCGATGCCCGACACGGCGCAGATTTCGCCGCTGCTCACTTGGTCCACTTTCACGCGGCCGAGGCCTTCAAATACGTGCAGCTCGCGGATTTTTACTTTTTTGATGCTGCCGTCGGCTTTCATCAGGCTCATGTTCGAGCCTTCTTTCAGCGTACCGCGGTGCACGCGGCCGATGGCGATACGACCCACGAACGACGAGTAGTCGAGCGAGGTAATCTGCATCTGGGGCGTGCCATCCAACGTCGGCGCGGGCGGAATCGACGAGATAACCGCGTCGAGCAGCGGAATGAGGTTGTCGGTCTTCACTTTCCAGTCGGTGCTCATCCAGCCCTGCTTCGAGGAACCGTACAAGGTCACGAAATCAAGCTGGTCTTCCGAAGCGCCGAGGTTGAACATGAGGTCGAAAACCTGCTCGTGCACCTCGTCGGGGCGGCAGTTTTCCTTGTCCACTTTGTTCACCACCACGATGGGCTTCAGGCCCAGGGCAATGGCTTTGCCGAGCACGAAGCGGGTCTGCGGCATGGCGCCTTCAAAGGCATCCACGAGCAGCAATACGCCATCGGCCAGCTTCAGCACGCGCTCTACCTCGCCGCCGAAGTCGGCGTGACCAGGGGTGTCGATGATGTTGATTTTGGTGCCGTTGTAGCGTACCGATACGTTTTTGGAAACGATGGTAATGCCGCGCTCGCGCTCCAGGGGGTTGTCGTCGAGAATCAGGTCGTCGAAGTGCTGGTGCGCGTCGAAAATCTTGGATGCGTGGATGATCTTGTCTACCAGCGTAGTCTTGCCGTGGTCGACGTGGGCAATGATGGCAATATTGCGAATGTTCTGGGCCATGAAGTTGGGTTTTTGCGGGGGCAAAGGTACGGAAAAAAGGCGGCAAATCCTTGTGGTAATCAAGGATTAACACGCGGCCGCCGCCCGGGCACGGGCCCCTAACGGCCGATCACCCAAACGATTCGCCCGCCCAACCCGTTCCCCGGGGGCCCTGCCTGGCCCCAACCGAACCCATTGCCGGCGCCGTATGTTGAGCCGGCATCCCCTTTATTTCAACCTCATTTCCTGCCCATGCGCTCCGCTTTGCTGTTTTTAGTAGTGTCTGCCCTCTCCCTCAACGTGGCGTGCTCGCAGCAGCGGCCCGACGTGGCGGCGCTGGCCACGCCCAAAGGCCAGACGGCCGCTCCCGGCGCCTACCCCAAGCCCGCCGCCGTGACGGGCAAGCCCGGCGAGTTTCCGGTGCGCAAAACCGACGCCGAATGGCGCAAGCAGCTCACACCGGCCCAGTACTACATCTTGCGCCAGGGCGGCACCGAGCGGCCTTTCGCCAACAAATATTTTGACAACCACGCGGCTGGCACCTATTACTGCGCCGCCGACCACAACCTGCTGTTCAGCTCCAATACCAAGTTTGAGTCGGGCACCGGCTGGCCCAGCTTTTGGGCCCCGGTGAGCAACGCCAGCGTGAAGGTGAAGTCGGACGAGAGCTTCGGCATGAGCCGCGACGAGATTGTGTGCGCCAAGTGCGGCGGCCACCTCGGCCACATTTTCAGCGACGGCCCCAAGCCCACCGGCGAACGGTACTGCATGGATTCGGACGCCATGCTTTTTGAGAAAAAATAGGGTTTTCGTGCTTTCAAATCCAAAAACCGTCTCCTGACCAGTTGCGTCGGGGGCGGTTTTTTATTTGTTGCCCCGACTCGATGCAAATAATTCGGGCCCAAAACCGGATTTATTGACCAGTTAATTCCTCGTTCTATTACGTCCCAATCCTTTGTTATGTCTTCCGCTATTCATTCCACCGAAGCGTTGCAAGCCGGGCTGCTGCCCACGCGCCAGCGCCTGCTGGCCCACGGCATTTACCAGCAGCTGCACACGCTCGACGACCTGCGCGAGTTCATGGCCCACCACGTGTTCGCGGTGTGGGATTTTATGTCCCTCCTGAAAGCGTTGCAGCGCGACCTGACCTGCGTAGCGCTGCCCTGGGTGCCCACCCCCAACCCCGCCACCCGCCGCCTCATCAACGAGATTGTGCTGGAAGAAGAGTCGGACGTGGACGCCCAGGGCCGTCCCACCAGCCACTTCGAGCTGTACTTGCGGGCCATGCGCGAGTGCGGAGCCGACACGGCCCCCATCGAGCGCCTGCTGGCCGCGCTGGCCGCTGGCCAGCCGGTGGCCGCCGCGCTGGAGGCCGCCGGGGCCCCGGCATCGGTGCGCCAGTTCGTTGGCAACACGTTTGCCATCATCGGCACGGGGCAGCCGCACGCGGTAGCGGCGGCCTTCACCTACGGCCGCGAAGACTTGATTCCCGACATGTTCCGGCGGCTGGTGGGGCGTTTGCAGGCGCAGTTTCCCGGGCAGCTCGATACGTTTATCTACTACCTCGACCGACACATCCAGCTCGACGAGGAAGTGCACACGCCCTTGGCCCAGCAGATGGTGCGCGAGCTGTGCGCTGACGATTCGCAGCGCTGGCAAACGGCCCTGCAAGTGGCGCAGCGCAGCCTGGAGGCCCGCCAGGGCCTTTGGGATGGGGTGACGAAGGCCCTGGCCCCGGTGGCAGCGTAGGCGGCCCCAACCCCCCGGCCCCGTGCCGCGTTTGAAGAAGCGGCTGCCCAGTCCCGGGCGGCCGTTTTGCGTCGCCCAAGCCATGAAAAAACTCTTCCTGCTGCTGGTTAGCCTGGGTTTGGCCTCGTCGCTGGGGGCCTGTACCGCCGCCGAGCAAACCGCTGAAACGGCCGCCCCGCGCACGGCCCCCACCGTCATCAACTCCGATGCGGACCGCCGGGCCATTTACAACAGCAACGGCAATGCCGGTGGGGCCGTGCCCGACGCTACGCCGGGCCGGGTGCATTTGGGCGAACAGGCCGCCGACATCAATTCCCGCAAGCGCGTCGAAACCTTGGGCACCAACTCGGCCAACACCACCACCCCCGAAACCCGCGTGCGCCGCCTCCGCAACGAAAGCGATACGCTGAGCAGCCGTCCATAAGGGGCCCCGGTGAGCAAAAAAGCCGGCCCCTCCTCCGTACGGAGAGTGGGCCGGCTTTTTCGTAAGCGGGAGCTGTGCTTATGCGCTGATTTCGCCGGTGCTGGCACCGTCAGCCGAATTCAGTACGTCCGTGGCTTCGGCGGCCGGGGCCGAAACGGCCTGCTCGGCGCGGGGTTTGGGTCCCCGCTTGGCACCCGTAGCCGGGGTGCCGGGCTTGGGGCCGGGCCGCTTGGCGGCTTTGGGAGCGGCGACTTTGCGGCCGCGCTTGGCAGCCGTCGGCTCGTCGGCAGTAGCGGTAGCAACCACGGCGGACGCCGCAGCGGTGGGTTTGCGGCCGCGCTTTTTGGGTGCGTCGGCGGCTGTAGCCGGGGCTTCCGGGGCCTCCGATTCGCCCGGGCGGACCGTGCGGGGCTTGCGGGCCGAGCCGTCCTTGTTCAATTTTTTTTCCTTGCGGGCGCGAGTAGTAGTAGAGTTTGCCACGGGGGCCTCGCTGCCGGCCTCGCTGTCCGAAGCCTGCGCTGCCGAATCGTAGTGCCGCACGATGGTGTGCAGGGCTTGCTCAAACATGCGTTCCGTGTCGCCGTCGAGGCGGCGGGTTGCTTCGCGCAGCACTTCCTTCAGCTTGGCCTTCGTTTCTTTGCGGATGCGGGCCACCACTTCGCTCATTCGGCCGTCGAGTTCTTTCTGCAACCGCTTAGCGGCCGAGCGCAACGATTTTTTCTGGCTTGCTTTTTTGGCTGTGCGGTCATCGCTGAGATCCGCGCTGGCCCGGGTGGCGGCCTTTTCTGATTTACGCTGGACCTTTTCGGCCGGGGTGCGCTTAACTTTTTTATCCGGTTGAACGGGAGAAGCAGGCTTTTTCATGATGAAAAAAGATTGAATGAAATGTCGACAGCCATTAACAACCACTAAAAAATGAGTGGTTTTTTCTGTGAATACCGAGAATTGTTGTCAAATATAAAATAAATAATAACGCAATCTAATCTTTAGATAGTTTTTTATTGATTTAGTTTCTGATTTCCCCGATTTCGTTTATAATTACTGTGCGCTTATTGTGCGCTGCGGGCCACAGAAATTAAATTTTCAGCGGTTTACACCACTTAGCTTCTGCTCTCAACATTTGTTTTTACCATGGCTGTTCTTCCTCAACGTTACACCGTTACTGCGGCCCTTCCTTATGCCAATGGCCCCGTTCACATCGGGCACTTGGCAGGTGTTTACCTGCCCGCCGATATTTATGCGCGCTACTTGCGCTCGGCGGGGCGCGACGTAAAATTTATTTGCGGATCCGACGAGCACGGGGTGCCCATTACCATTCGTGCCCAAAAAGAAGGGGTTACGCCCCAGCAGGTGGTCGATAAATACCACGTCCTCATCCGCGATTCATTCCGCGATTTCAACGTCTCGTTCGACGTGTACTCGCGTACGTCGTCGGCGACGCACGCAGCCGTCAGCAGCAACTTTTTTTTGCAGCTTTACCGCGACGGTAAATTTATTGAGCAAACCACGCAGCAGTATTTCGACGAGCAGGCCCAGCAATTTTTGGCCGACCGCTACATCGTGGGCACCTGCCCAAATTGTGGCAATGAAAATGCCTACGGCGACCAGTGCGAGCGCTGCGGTACTTCGCTCAGTCCCACCGAATTGATTAGCCCGCGCAGCATGCTCAGCGGGGCTCAGCCGGTACTGCGCGACACCAAGCACTGGTTTCTGCCGCTCGACCAATACGAGCCGTGGCTGCGCGAATGGATAATTGAGGGCCACAAAAACGACTGGAAAACCAACGTGTATGGCCAGTGCAAATCGTGGATTGACCAGGGCCTGCACCCGCGCGCCGTGACCCGCGACTTGGATTGGGGCGTGCCCGTGCCGCTGCCCGGGGCCGAAGGCAAAGTTTTGTACGTGTGGTTTGACGCACCAATCGGCTACATTTCAGCTACTAAAGAAGCTTTTCCCGACGAGTGGGAAACGTATTGGAAAGATGCGGGCAGCAAGCTGGTGCATTTTATTGGCAAAGACAACATCGTATTCCACTGCATTATTTTCCCGGCCATGCTGAAAGCGCACGGCGGATATATTTTGCCGGACAACGTGCCTGCCAACGAGTTTTTGAATTTGGAGGGCGACAAAATCAGTACTTCGCGCAACTGGGCGGTGTGGCTGCACGAATACTTGCAGGATTTTCCTGGGCAGGCCGATGTGCTGCGTTACGTGCTGTGCGCCAATGCCCCCGAGACGAAGGACAACGATTTTACGTGGAAGGATTTTCAGGCCCGCAACAACAACGAGCTTGTTGCGACGCTTGGCAATTTTGTGAATCGCGCGGCGGTGCTCACGCACAAATTTTTTGGGGGCCTTGTGCCAGCGGCGGGCGAATTGCAGGAAATTGACCAGGACGCGCTGCGGCAGTTGGCGGCATTTCCGGCCAAAATTGGCGAATTAATTGAGAATTACCGCTTCCGCGACGCGCTGGCCGAAGTAATGGCCCTGGCCCGCCTCGGCAATAAATACCTGGCTGATACGCAGCCCTGGCACCTCATCAACACCGATGCGGCCCGCACCGGCACGGTGCTGCACGTGGCCCTGCAAATCGCGGCGGCCCTGGCCCCGCTGCTGGAGCCCTTCCTGCCCGATTCGGCCCGGAAGCTGGCCACTATGCTCAACCTGGAAGCAGGGCCCTGGAAGGCGGCCGGCCGCCCCGATGCCCTGCCCGCCGGCCACCAGCTGCGCGAGCCGGC
>JANXOE010000040.1 GCA_025353745.1 Hymenobacter sp. | reverse complement strand
AAGTAGCCGGCTACGGTGGCTTCGTTCACGTCGGCCGGTTGCACCCGGCCGGCGGCCACATCGGCGGCCAGGCGGCGGGCGGCCTGGGCCAGGTCCCAGCGGCCGCTGTAGCTCAGGGCCAGCACCAGGGTCATGCGGTTGCCGTTTTTGGTCAGCTCTTTGGCTTCGGCCAGCTCGCGCTGGCACCCGGCGGGCAGGCTGTCCGTATCGCCAATGGATTGCAGGCGGATGCTGTTCTTGAGCAGCGTCGGAGTTTCGTGGCGAATGGTGTGCACCAGCAGCTGCATCAGGGCCATGACCTCCAGGGCCGGACGGTTCCAATTTTCGGTCGAAAAAGCGTACAGCGTCAGGTACTTCACGCCCAGGCGCGCCGCTTCCTCCACGGTTTCGCGCACGGCCGTGATGGCGCTCTGGTGACCGAACACCCGCAGGCCACCCCGCTGCTTGGCCCAGCGGCCGTTCCCGTCCATGATGACGGCCACGTGCGCAGGAATATTAAGAGAGTCGATTTCGGCCCGGCCGGTCATCGTTGCGGTTTCGGTATAAGAGGCCGCAAGTTACGAAGACCGTTGCATCTGCCGGCCGGGTGCGCTGGCAACAGCGATGCTTCGCCGGTACTTCCCGTTAAAAACAGCGTTGCCGGACCAAAAGCTGGCCCGGCAACGCTGTTTCGTCCGCAATCAAATTACTCCAACAGCTTCTTGTTGTTCTTATATTGGGGAGGGCAGCGCACTTGGTAGAAAGTGTACGACACGCTGAATCCGGTGTAATAGTACCAGTCCTTGTCGTGGGCATTCACCAGCAGCGGATCCTGGTCGCCCAGGTTATCGAGCTGGTCACTGAACGTTTTGCGCACCCCGGTTTCCAGCCCCAGGTTGATGCGTTGCGACAACGCATACTTCAGCCCGGCCCCGGCCGGAACTACTAGACCGAAGTGTCCAGCCGAACGGTTGTAAGCATCCCCAAGGCTTTGGTTGGCCGTTTTTGTGCGTGTGTGCGCGTAGTATCCCCCCACCCCGATGAAGAGGTAGGGCGTAAAATGCACTTTTTGCCTGCGGTTGCGGTAATTCAGAAAATTGTATTCCAGGGCCCCGGCAGCTTCCAGCACGCTCCCTTTCATATCGGAGCCCCGGTAGCCTTGCAGGGGCGGCACTCCGCCACCCGCACCCGTCACGCTACCGTCGTCGGCGCGCAACAGGCCGGCCAGCAAGCTGCCGCGCAGCGTCACGGGCACCGACACGTCGCGCCGGTAGAAGGCCGTAATGGCCGGGCGGTTGTTGTTGAACTGGTACTGCGGCGCAATCTCGCCCCGATAATTCGTGGCGCCCAAGCCCAGACCCAACTCGCTCGTGCGCTGGGTTTCGATTTGCGCTTGCGCGGAGGCACAAAAAAACGCACTCCCTGCTTGCGTGAGGCAAACAAGGAGTGCGCAACGGAAGGTGTTGTTTATCATCAAGCTAGGTAAGGCACTGAGCAGGAGCCAGCCAGCGGGGGCCGTCGCTGCTTAGCGGAATTTCGGGTTTTTGATACGGGGCGTCAGGATGTAGTTCAACGACAAGCCCGTTACCGTGTACCAGTCGGTTTTGTTCTGGCCGCGTTGGGCACCGGGTTGAAAGCCAGCAAACTCTTTGGTGTTGCTTTTAGTAATGCTGGTGTTAGGATCAGTGCCCCCAAAATAAGCAGCCGGCCCGCTCAGATTGGCAGCGTACGATTTATTTACATCGTCCAAATACCCCGTGAATGTCTTGCGAATGCCGAACTCCAGGCTGGCGTCGAAGTTGCGGTTGATGCGGTAGCGCACGCCGCCGCCGAAGGGCAGCGAAAACTGGAAGCGGCTGTACGACTGGCCCTCGGTGCTCAGGGGCTGCAAATCGACATAGCTTCCGTTTTTATCGCGGCCCCGGGGATTGTGGTGGAAGCCCGCCACGCCAGCGAAAACGTAAGGCACGAAGTCGGGGCGCTTCAGGTAGTTGTTGCGGTTTTGAATAAGGTCGATGATGACCACCCCTGCCAGCTCCTGAATGTCATTCTGGAAGTTGGCGTTGCGGTTGAAGCGGTACTTGGCGTTCTGGTCGCCGGCATCGGCGGCCGTGGCGTCGTCGCCGGTGATGCGGCCGTACGAGAGGCTCAGCCGGCCCGATACGCGCGGGTAGAAGCGGCGGGTGATGGACACGCCCACGTTGGGGCGGGTGTTTTTGAAGCGAAAGCTGGCAAAGTTCGGGTTTGGCGCCAAGTCACCGAAGTAGTTCATGGCGTTGAGCGTGAAGCCAACCGAATTGTACTGCTTGCGCTTGCTGAACTGTTGCGCGTCGGCCTGGGTAGAGGCGAACAGCGCAAGCCCCACCAGCAGAACAGTGGGATAAGTGAAAATATGTTTCATAAGGCGACAAAGGTGAATTGCGAAGAGCGAAGAAACCCGGGAAAATGCCAATAACGCACTCGCAGGCGATTACAAAAGTAGAGACTCTCAGGAACTAAAAAAAATTTATAAACAATTTTAAAGGAGTCTATTGATTTCTTAACCCGTTACGGCCCCGGGGTTTCGGCGGTCGAGCCCCCAGTTGAGCTTGCTGCGCAGCGTGCTTAAAAAATTTACGTGATTAAGCTTGACCAGCCGGGCGCTGAAGCTTTCGCGGCGCACGGCCATTTGCACGTTGGCATCGACGGAAATGGAGCGGGAGTCCAGCGAAAGGATGTAATTAGAGCTGCGGCCTTCAATTTCAAAGGAAATTACACTTTGGTTCGACACAACAAGAGGCCGAACGTTCAAATTGTGGGGGCATACGGGAGCAATGATAAAATTGTTGGTTTGGGGCACCATCACCGGGCCCCCGCAGCTGAGCGAATAGCCCGTGGAGCCGGTGGGCGTGGCCACCACGAGGCCGTCGGCCCAGTAAGAATTCAGGTACTCGCCGTCGATGTAGGTGTGCACGGCAATCATGGACGACGAGTCGCCCTTCAAAATACTAAATTCGTTAAGTCCAAAATTCAATTCGCCGAACACGTCGGGGTCAGTGTCGACGCGGATGAGGCTGCGGTCGTCGAGCACGAAGTGTCCTTTGTAGAGGGCGTCGATGGCTTGGCCGATGCCGTCGGGGGTAACGGTGGCCAGGAAGCCCAGCCGGCCGGTGTGGATGCCGAGGATGGGGATTTGCAGGGCCCCGACGTAGGTCACGGTGTCGAGCAGGGTGCCGTCGCCGCCGATGCTGAGCACGAAGTTGGCGCCCCGCAGCGAGTCGCCGCGCCGGAAGCTGGTGGTGTTGGCGGGCAGGCGCAGGGTGTTGTCGAGGTAGGTGCGGAAGGCCTCCACGATGCGCACCTCGGCGTGGCGGGCGGCCAGGTCGTCGAGCAGGGCTTGGATGGCCGGGGCCGCTTCCTCTGCGAAGGGCTTGCCGAGGATGGCGATGATCATGGGCGGAAAACGGTAAGCGGTGCGAATAACGCACCGGCGGCGGGCTTTGCAGGCCCCGGCCGGCTTTAAATGGGAAAAGTGGAGCGAAAAAAGTATCCCGTCTGGCCCAAGCCGTTGAGGGTGTACTCGAGGGTGAACACCCGGTCGTAGTACGTGACCAGGTGCAGGCCCAGGCCCACCGAGCGCAGCAGGCGGTTCGGGAGCTGGTTGCCGGACGCGGCAGCGGGGGCCCCCACGTAGCCCGCGTCGGCAAACAGGTTGAGGTAGGCCACCACCGGGATGGTGTTGATTTTCGGGTTGTTGATGCCCGACAGGCGAATTTCGCTGGCGCGGAACAGCCGGTAGCTCAGGCCTTGCTGCACCAGGCCGTAGTGGCGGCCGTCGACCACGTAGGCGTCGTAGCCGCGCACCAGCGCGTCGTAGCCCAGCGCGCGGGCGTCGGCGTAGGCCAGGGCCCTGGTGAGGCGCACCTGCCCGTTCAGCTCGGCCGCGTAATAAAACCCGTGGCCCAGCGAGAAGTAGCGGTCGTACACCAGCCGCACGGTGGTGAGGGCGGGCAGGCCGGGGTTCAGAAATACGCGGTGCACCAAGAGCGCCTGCGCAAACTGCCCGGTGAGCGGGTAGGCGAAGGTGTTGCGCTGATTGAGGGTGCTAACGAGGCTGAAATCAAGAAATTCGCGGTGGGTACGGCCCAGGAAGTAGCTGGGGTTGTCCAAATTCACCGAATCCAGCAGCTGCTCGCGGTGGTACGATACGTCGAAGGCGGTGAGCAGCTGCACGGTGTGGCGCAGGCGCAGGCCCCCCGACGCGTAGAACCGTTGGATGGCAAAGGCGTCGTCGGCGCGGTAGGGAACCGGACGGTCGTCAAAGGTGCGGTAGTCGACGGAGCGGCTCTGGGAAAACGAGACGCTCGCGCCCAGGCCCACGCGCCGGGCCCGACCGAAGCCGGGGGCCTCGTAAAACAGCTCATACTTGCGGTTGAAGCCCAGCTGCAGGTTGGCCGTCAGCTGCTCGTTGCGGCCCCGGAAGTTGTTGCGCACGAGGTGAATGCCGTAATCGAGCCGCCGCCACCGGTCGGAGCGGTCGAGCCAGGCGCGCAGGTTGCGGTCGGCAATGGACAGTATGGGCACCGGAAACGTGTACAGCCGCTCCTGCACCGCGAACAGCAGCACCAGCTGCCCGCTGCCCTGGCAGCTGGCCTGCACCAGCACCGTGTGAAAGAGCTGGAGGTTGAAGAGGCGGCGGCGGTTGGCTTCGAGGCGGGCCGCTAATTCAATCATGGTCAACGTGTCTCCTTCACGGACATCCAGCTCGGCCCGTAAAATCCGCTCGTGCGTGATGCGGTTGCCCACCAGCAAGATGGCCGCCACGCGGGCCCGCGCCGGCGCGCCGGGGCAGGGCAGCACGCGCACCAGCGTATCGGCGGGGGCCACCACGGGCGGCAGGGCCCGGGCGGCGCGCAGGGGCAGCGTGTCGGCCGGGGCCCTCGCGGCCAACAGCCCCGTCAAGTACAGTAGCAGAATTCCCAGCACCCGCTCCTACACACTCAAGTAGCGCAGCAGGCTATCGTAGCGCTCCTGCTCGTTTTCGCCCACTTCGCCCACCCCGCTGAACTGCGCGGCCACGAAGTAGCCAAACCGCTCTAGCGTGGCCACGATGCGGGCCAGGTTATCGGTGTTCAGCTTCAGGGTGAGGCGGATGCGGTAGGGATCCAGCTCGTCGGGCATTACGTGGGCGTTCACAATCTTGGCGTTGTTCTCCTCCACGTAGCGGCTGATTTGCGAGAGCGAATAGTCGCGCTCGGCCATGCTCAGCACGATGATGCCGCCCTGGCCGGGGGCCGAGCTTTGGGGCCCAAAGGCGGCCAGCGCGTCGGCCACGGTGACAACGCCCAGGTAGGAATCGTCCTCGCTGACCACCGGCACGAGCTGAATCTTGTTTTCAATGGCCATCTCCACCACCCGAAAAAAATGCTGATCGCGCCGCACGAAAGCTTCGCGGAAGCCCAGCGGCAACTCCGAAAGCAAGGTGTCCGGGTCGTCGAAATCGGCCAGGTCGGCTTCCGTTACGAGGCCGCGGTACTGGCGCTCGGCCAGCACCGGCAATTGGCCCACCCGAAACTCGTCGAGCCAGCGGGCGGCTTTGCCCAGCGAGTCGGTGCCTTTGAGGGGCGGAATCATTTCGTTGAGTAAATCTTCGGCGAGCATGGCTTGCATGAGCGGGCGGGGCGAGAAACACGCGACGCCGAAGCGGCCGCACGTCGGATGAAAAAACTGGGGTGCGGCAACCTGTATTCAGTAGGTAGGACGGGTAAGCGGGTGGAGGCGGAAAGGTTTGGAGCGATACGAGGGCCCCGGCAAAAACTGCGCCGGGCAGGGCCGTCAAGCCAAAACGGCGGGCTGCGGCTCGGTCTTTTGCAAAAAGCGCCGCAGGTAGTGGTTGAAGCCGGCCGGGCGCTCCATCATGGGCGCATGGCCGCAGTGGTCGAGGAAGGCCAGCTCGGCCGCGGGCAGCAGGCGGGCGAAATCGTGCGCCACCGGGGGCGGCGTAATGGTATCGTTCAGGCCCCACACCAGCAGCACCGGCACCCGGATGCGGTGCAACTCCTTGGTGAGGTTGTGGCGCTGGGCCGAGCGCGCAATGGCGATGATGCGCAGGCACTTGGCATTGGAATTGGTGACGCGGAAAATCTCGTCGACCAGCTCCTTCGTGGCCACGGCGGGGTCGTAGAACGTGTACGCCACCCGCTCCTGCACAAAGCCGTAGTTGCCGCGCTTGGGGAAGGAGCCGCCCATGCCGTCCTCGAACAGCCCGCTGCTGCCGGTGAGCACGAGCCGGCTCACGCGGGCGGGGTTGTCGAGCGCGTACACCAGGGCCACGTGGCCGCCCAGCGAGTTGCCGAGCACCGTGAAGGCCGACGGCAGGTCCAGCGCCGCCACGAAGCCCTCCACGTAGGCGGCCAGCCCCGGCACGCCGGCCTGCCCCAGCGGCATCTCGTAGATGGGCAGCAGCGGAATGAGCACGCGGTAGCGGGGCCGAAACGCGGCCACCACCGCGTGCCAGTTGCTCAGGGCCCCGAACAAACCGTGCAGCAGCAGCAGCACGGGGCCCTCGCCTTCGTCGACGTATTCGTAGCCTTGCCGGTGGTGGGTCTGCAATTCCATGGAAAATGATGCTAACCGGCCGCAGGGCGACCGGGTTTTACAATGTTACAAAGCCGGAGCCAATTGGCCAGCATGGCCAGCCCGCCCGGCGTGAGCAGCGCTTCGGGGTGAAACTGAACCCCAAACAGCGGCAATGTTCTGTGCCGCAGGGCCATCAACTCGGGCGGGCCGGGGCCGGTGGTGTGGGCCAGCGGCACCAGGGCCGGGGGCAGCGGCTCGCGCAGCACCAGCGAGTGGTAGCGCGTGACGGGCCCCACGGGCGGCAAACCCGCGGCCAGCGCCGCGCCCGGGGCCCAGGCCACGTCCGATACTTTGCCGTGCATGGGGCGGGCGGCCCGCCCCAGCTCGGCCCCAAAAAACTCGCCCAGCGCTTGGTGGCCCAGGCACACGCCCAGCATGGGCAGCCGCGCGTGGTAATGGGCCACCACGGCCGGCATCACGCCCGCCGCAGCGGGCGTGCCGGGGCCCGGCGAGAGCACGATGCCGTCCCAGGCGGTGCGCTGCAGCTCGCGGAGCGGCACGTCGTTGCGCCGCACCGCCACTTCGGCCCCGAGCTGGCAAAAGTAATCGGCCAGGGTGTGGGTGAAGGAATCAAAATTATCGAGCAGCAGGAGTTTCAAAGGGAGGTATAAATGTTGAGTGCGGAGGTTTTAATTGCCGTAAATCAACGCGCTTTCAGCCCTTCATGAAGGCGGCCTTCATGCGCACCAGCAGGCCCTGGGCCATGGGCAGCGCATAAGCCGTGGCTTGCAGGGCCAGCGGGGTGGCTTGCTGCACGATGGGCAGCACCTGCGAGCTGGCCACCAGCTTGGGCGAGAGCAGCGCCAGGCCGGCCAGGCCGGTGCCGTGCAGCAGCAAGCTCAGGCCGAGCAGCCACTTGAGCAGGCCGGCGGCCCCGCCCAGCAAGCTGTCGAGGAACCCGAGCGGGGTGAGGTGCAGGGCCGTCTTCAGCAGGCCGCCCAGCCAGTGCACGCCCCACAGGATGGCCCCGAACACCAGCGCGAACGACACCAGCGGCAGCAGCCCGTACGCCTCGCCCACGTAGTGCCGCACCACCGGCACCGTGGCCGTGAGCAGGCTCAGCCCGCCCACCACCGCCAGCACGAAGGCCAGCAGCGAGGCCGCCTCCAGCACCAGCCCGCGCCGGAAGCCCTTGATGGCCCCCACGCCGAGGATGAGCAGCAACAGCACGTCCAGGGCCGTCATTGGCTTGAATTATAAGCTTGAATTATAGATCAGAAAGCCAGCGCCTGTGAGCGCAAATGCCTTTTCTGAGCGTCATTCATTTATAACCTAAAGTATGATCCCCTACTGATTGGTGTTGTTCAGCAGGTTGCTGACGACTTGCGAAATCAGCTTGCCGTCGGCCTGGCCGCTGAGCTCGCGGGCGGCCACGCCCATCACCTTGCCCAAATCGGAGGGCCCCTGGGCCCCCACGCGCTGGATGATGTGCACCAGGCGCTCGACCAAATCGGCCTCCGAAAGCTGCTGGGGCAGAAATTCTTCGATAATGGCCAACTCGGCCAGCTCGTTGGTTTCGAGGTCGGAGCGGAACTGCTCTTTGTAGATGGCGGCGGCGTCGCGGCGCTGCTTGGCGGCTTTGTTGAGCAGCTTCAGCTCGGCGTCGGGGGCGAGGGCCGCGCCGTGGGCCCCTTCGGCGGTTTCGGCCAGCATAATCTGCGACTTGAGGGAGCGCAGCGTGGTGAGCCGCACCTTGTCTTTGGCCAGCATGGCTTGCTTGATGGCGGCGTCGAGGGTTTCTTTGAGAGCCATAGGGCCAGGAAATTAAATGAAAAATGACCGCCGGGGCGGCAGGACTCGGGGCCCCGTTTGCGACCACAAGATTACGTCAGCGCCGGCCGGCACGGCCGCTCAAGCGCCCAACCCGCTCGCCCAGGCCGCCAGAAAAGCGCGGGGCTGGTCGAGGTGCAGGGCCAGCCGCTGCACGGTGCGGCGCGTGCCGTAGGGGCCCGCCACCACCACGGGCGCGGCAAACGTCAGCAGCACGTTGGGGGCCGTGAGCAACGCTTTGGCCGCGTTGAGCGTGGCAGCAGCGGGCGCAGGCGAGCAGCAACTGGCAGGGCAAGGGCCATCGGCGGGCGGTTAAGCGGCGGGAAAATGCCGGAGTGGGCCGTTTGGCGCCGCCTGTTGTTGGGTCAAAGGCCCGACCTTCGCACCGGCTGCGCGCCTTTTTTGCCAGCGTTACACCCCGCATTTTCATTTTTCATGACGAAGCTAAGCGTAAACATCAACAAAATTGCTACCCTGCGCAACGCCCGCGGCCTGCACGCCCGCCCCAACTTGCTGCAAGTGGCCCACGACATCGAACGCTTTGGGGCCGAAGGCATTACCGTGCACCCGCGGCCCGACGAGCGCCACATCCGCTACCAGGACGTGCACGACCTGAGGGCCCTGGTGACCACCGAGCTGAACGTGGAGGGCAACCCCACGCCCGACTTCCTGGCCCTGGTGCGGGCCGTGCGCCCCGCCCAGGTGACGCTGGTGCCCGACGCGCCCGACGCCCTCACGTCCAACGCCGGCTGGGACACCATCGGGCAGCAGGCGTATCTGAAAGACGTCGTGGCCGAGCTGCACGCCCACGGCAGCCGCGTCAGCATTTTTCTCGACCCCAGCCTGGCCCTGGTGGAAGCAGCGGCCACCACTGGCACCGACCGCATCGAGCTGTACACCGAAGCCTACGCCCGGCACTACGCCGCCGGCCGCGAAGCCGCCGTGGGGCCCTACCGGGCGGCGGCGGCCCGCGCCGGCCAGCTGGGCCTGGGCGTGAACGCCGGCCACGACCTGGACCTGGACAACCTGGCCTTTCTGCACCAGCAGCTGCCCGAGCTGGCGGAGGTGAGCATCGGCCACGCGCTGGTGGCCGACGCCCTGTACCTGGGCCTCGAAAACACCGTGCAGCTCTACAAGCGCCAGCTGCGCTAGCTGCTGATCGGCACCTTGCCCAGGATGGCCTCGATCAAATCCTGGGTGCGGATGCCGTCGGCTTCGGCCTCGTAGGTGAGCAGGATGCGGTGGTTGAACACGTCGGCCGCCACGTCCTTGATGTCTTCGGGCAGCACGTAGTCGCGCCCGGCCAGGTAGGCCACGGCCTTGGCGGCGCGGTGCAGCGCGATGCTGGCCCGCGGGCTGGCCCCGAACTGCACGGCCTGCGCGAAGAAAGGCAGGTCGTAATCGGCCGGGCGGCGGGTGGCAAACACCAGCTCGATGATGTACTTCTCCAGCGTTTCCGAAATCTGCACCTGGTTGATTTGCTGGCGAATGCCTTGGATGTCGGCCGCCGTCAGCACCGGCTGCACGTCGTCCTGAAAGCTGAGGTTGGCCATGCGGCGCATCACCTCCAGCTCGTCGGCTTTCTTGAGGTAATCGACGTGCACCTTCAGCATGAAGCGGTCGACCTGGGCCTCGGGCAGCGGGTAGGTTCCCTCCTGCTCCACCGGGTTTTGGGTGGCCAGCACCAGAAACGGCCGGTCGAGCCGGTAAGTGGTTTCGCCGATGGTGACCTGGCCTTCCTGCATGGCTTCGAGCAGGGCGCTCTGCACCTTGGCCGGCGAGCGGTTGATTTCGTCGGCCAGCACGAGGTTGGCGAAGATGGGGCCCTTCTTTACCTCGAACACCGACTGGCCCTGGTTGTAAATCATCGTGCCCACGAGGTCCGACGGCAGCAGATCGGGCGTGAACTGCACCCGCTGGAAGTGCAGGTTCAGCACCTTGGCCAGCGTCGACACGGCCAGGGTTTTGGCCAGGCCGGGCACGCCTTCCAGCAAAATGTGCCCGCCCGTGAACA
>JANXOE010000035.1 GCA_025353745.1 Hymenobacter sp. | reverse complement strand
TGGCCGAGCTGCTCGACACGGGCACGTTCGCGGAGCTGCAGCGCCTGCTCGACGCCACCCCGCCCGGCGTGGTGGAGCTGCTGAAAGTGAAGGGCATCGGCCCCAAAAAAATCCGGGCCTTGTGGCGCGAGCTGGGCATCGAGAGCGCCGAGCAGCTGCGCGCCGCCGCCGAGGCCGACCAGGTGAGCAAGCTCAAGGGCTTCGGCCAGAAAACCCAGCAGGCCATCCTCGAAGCCCTCGAATTCACCGACCAAAGCAAGGGCAAGCTGCTCTACCCGCAGGCCGAAGAGCTGGCCGACGCCCTGGCCCGCCGCCTGCGCGAAGCCCTGGGCACCGACCAGGTGGCCGTGGCCGGCGAAACCCGCCGCCGCCTCGAAACCGTGGAAACCGTGGCCCTGGTGGCCGCCACCGAGCAGCCCGAAAAAGCCCACGCTTTGCTCAACTCGCTCGACGGCCTCGCGCCCGACCCCGTGCGCTCGGGGCCCTACGCCTGGCGCGGCACCGCCGCCGGCTCGGGCGTGGCCGTCGAAGTGCTGCTGACGGCCCCCGAAGATTTCGTGAGCGAGCTGTTTTTGCAAACCGCCACCGAAGCCCACCTGAGCGAGCTGCTGCCCAGCGCCGCCGGCCAGGGCCCCGGCCAGCCGGCCACGCTGCGCCAGTGGGCCCGCCGCGAAAATTTTCAGCAGGAAGAAGCCCTGTACCAAAAAGCCGGCCTGCAATACCTCGTGCCGGAGCTGCGCGAGGGCTTGGGCGAAATTGCCCTGGCCGCCGAAAACCGGCTGCCCCGCTTGCTCGAAGACGGCGACATCCGCGGCTCGCTGCACAACCACAGCACGTACTCCGACGGCAACCACTCGCTGCGCGAAATGGCCACCTGGCTGCGCGACCACGGCTTTGAGTACCTCGGCATCTGCGACCACTCGCAGGCCGCCCACTACGCCAATGGCCTGAGCGCGGACCGCGTGCGCCAGCAGCACCAGGAAATCGATAAGCTGAACGAAGAGCTGGCCCCGTTCCGCATCTTCAAAGGCATCGAGAGCGACATCCTCAGCGACGGGGCCCTCGACTACGCCCCCGACGTGCTGGCGAGCTTCGACTTCGTGGTGGCCTCGGTGCACTCCAACCTGAAAATGGACGAGCGCCGCGCCACCGAGCGCCTGCTGCGCGCCATCGCCAATCCGTACACCACCGTGCTGGGCCACCCCACCGGCCGCCTGTTGCTGCGCCGCCAGGGCTACCCCATTGATTACAAGGCCGTCATCGACGCTTGCGCGAAGCACCAGGTCATCATCGAAATCAACGCCAACCCCTGGCGCCTCGACCTCGACTGGCGGTGGGTGCGCTACGCGCTCGACCAGGGGGTGATGCTCAGCATCAACCCCGACGCGCACCACACCGACGGCTACGCCGACACCCGCTACGGCGTGCTCATGGGCCGCAAAGGCATGCTGACCAAGGAGATGGCCTTCAATGCGAAGTCGGTGGACGAAGCCGCCGCCTATTTCGCGGCCCGCAAAGCCACCATCAAGCCGCCGGAGGTTTTCAAAACGTCGCTGTTTGAGTAGCAGAAGCAAATCCAGACGGCGTATCGCGCTGGCCAGTCGTGCCAAATTAGGCGGTCATGCTGAGCTTGCCGAAGCATGACCGCCTATTCTACTACCTATTAGATTGGGAAGGACGCTTGTTTCATGAAAATTCTGGTTCTCCGCTTTTCCTCCATCGGCGACATCGTGCTCACCACGCCCGTGGTGCGGGCCCTGGCGCAGCAGGTGCCGGGCGCGGAGGTGCATTTTGCCACCAAGCCCGCCTACCAGGGCCTGCTCGAACCCAATCCGCACGTCGCCAAAGTGCACGTGCTCAGCAGCTCGCTGCGCGATTTGGTGCGCGAGCTGCGGGCGGAGAACTTCGATTTCATCGTCGATTTGCACAACAACCTGCGCACCCGGCTCATCAAATGGCAGCTCCGGGTGAAATCGGCCAGCTTCGACAAGCTGAACCGCCAGAAGTGGCTGCTGGTCAACTTAAAAATCAACACCCTGCCCCGCCTCCACATCGTGGACCGCTACCTGGCCGCCGCCGCGCCCCTGGGCGTGAAAAACGACGGCCAGGGCCTCGATTACTTCATTCCCGCCGGCCAGGAAATTGACCTGCAAACGCTGCCTGCCGGCTTTCAGCGCGGCTACGTGGCGGTGGCCATCGGGGCCCAGCACGCCACCAAGCGCCTGCCGGTGGAGAAGCTCATCGAGCTGTGCGCCAAGCTCAACCGGCCCGTGGTGCTGCTCGGGGGCCCCGAGGACGAAAGCACCGGCCACGTCATCGAGCTGGCCTTTGGTGGGGGCGCGGCGGGGGCCGAACCGGGGCCCCGCATTCCCGACAGCCCGTATTATTTTCCCCAAAACGCCGCGCCGGCCCGGTTGGCTGTTCCGCTCATCCACAACGGCTGCGGGCGCTACTCGCTGCACCAGTCGGCCTCGCTGCTGCGGCAGGCGCAGCTGGTGGTGAGCCACGACACGGGGCTGATGCACATCGCGGCGGCGTTCAAAAAGGAGATTTT
>JANXOE010000011.1 GCA_025353745.1 Hymenobacter sp. | reverse complement strand
CCACGTTTTCCAGCTGCACGTCACCAACGCGCAGGGCATGACGGAGAAGTTTTTTGTGCCCGAAACCACCGGCAACTTCTTCGACGGCGACTTGTACTTCGGCTTCACCATCGTCCGCAACTTCACCCTCAAACCGCGGCTCTAGCGCAGGCCGCCGCGTTGCCACGCGGTGACTATTTGACCGACGGAAGCAACCATTTTCAACGCTTCTGCGAGTAGAGGAATGTAGCCCGGGGCCCCATGCAGGGGCCCGGCTGCCCACCCGCCGCCGGCCGTTTGCGCCGCCTTTTCTTGTTTGGCAGGGCCCCACCGGGGTCCTTTCGTTCGGCCCGTCCCGGAGCCGGAGCCGGGAAGTGCTGTGCCAAATTTACAAATCATTCATTAATTCAATCTTCTTGTAATCAATAATTTAATTCCAAAATGTCATAAAAAACTCACCGATTCTTTCTTACTGCGCGGCTGGTTTATTGGGGTAGCGCTGGCCTTCCTCGGCCCATTGAGCCTGAGCACCGTCAGCTGCAAAAAAGACTCTGCCGGGCCGGCCCCCGACCCGGACGCCGTGGCCAACGTGAAGCTGGCCAGCTCGGCCACGCTGGGCTCCTTCCTTACCGACTCCGTTGGCAACACCCTCTACTTCTTTGCCCGCGACGTGGCCGGCACCAACACCTGCACCAGCGCCGCCTGCAACCCCATGTGGCCCGTGTACTACAACGCCGCCCTCAAGGTGCCCACAACCCTGAAAGCCAGCGATTTTGCCACCAAGCCCACCGCCGACGGCCGCTCGCAAACCACCTACAAAGGCTGGCCCCTGTACTACTTTGCCCCACCGGCCGGCGGCGTCTACACCCGCAAGGCCGCCGGCCAAACCAATGGCCACGGCGTGGGCGGCATCTGGCACGTGGTGAACCCCGCCTACGGCGTGGTGCTGGCCAGCAAGAGCGTGGAAGACCAAACCACCCACGCCGTGGCCAACAAGACTTTCCTGGTCGATGCCCAAGGGCGCACGCTGTATTATTTTGCTAAGGACAGTTCCAGCCCCGCCACGCAGCCCACCAACTGCACGGGCAGCTGCGCCAGCATCTGGCCCGCGCTGTACCTGAGCGCGCCCGCCGTGCCTTCGACGCTGCACGTCAGCGACTTCGCCACCATCACCCGCGGCAATGCCACCCGCGGCCGCGTCGAAGGCCACGACTTCAATAATTCCGGCGACCTATGGTTCGTAGCGGCCCCCTGAGCCGGGTAAATGGCTACGGGTTGCTACCTTAGCCCAGCCTTCTGCGGGGCCTTTACGGCCCCGGAGTTGGCGGCCAGCGCCCTTCCCCACCCAACCCACGCCGCTTTATGGTTTCCCGCCGATCTTTTCTCACGTCAACTGCCCTCCTCTCCGCCGGCTTGCTGGTTTCGCCGTCTTTACTGGCCTACAACAAGCGCTACATCGGTTTGCAGCTCTACACCGTGCGCGACGCCATGGCCAAGGATCCCGCCGGCACGCTGGCCCACTTGGCCAAAATCGGCTATAACTCGGTGGAGGGGGCTTCCTATACCGGCAGCCAGAAGTTCTACGGCATGACCCCGCGGGCGTTTGCGGCCCTGCTAAAGAAAAACGGGTTAATCATGCCCAGCAGCCACTACCGCCTGGGCGAGGAGCAAGTGAGCGGGGCCCCGGTGGCCGGCACCATGCTGCACGGCTGGAACCGGGCCGTCGACGACGCGGCCGCGGCCGGCGTCAAGTACATGGTGTGCGCGTATTTATCGGAGCCCGAGCGGGGCAACCTGGACCACTACAAGTACGTGGCCGACCAGCTCAACAAGGCCGGCGAGCGCTGCCAAAAGGCTGGCTTGCAGCTCTGCTACCACAACCACGACTTCGAATTCAAAGCCCAGGACGGCCAGCTTCCCTACGACCTGCTGCTTGCCAGCACCGATAAAAAGCTGGTGCAAATGGAGTTGGACTTGTACTGGGTGACGAAAGCCGGCCAGGACCCGCTCGATTTGTTCAAGCGGCACCCCGGCCGGTTTCCGCTCTGGCACGTGAAAGACATGGACAAGACGCCCCCGAACTCGTTCACGGAAGTCGGCAACGGCAGCATCGACTTCAAGAAGATCTTCGGCCACGCCGACGATGCCGGGCTGCGCTACTTTTTTGTGGAACAAGACATGACGCCCGGCTCGCCCTTCGACAGCGTCACCAAGAGCCTCGCCTACATCAAAAAAAATCTGGTGTAGCGCCGGTTAGCACTTTATTGGCCCACGGCGGGCAGCTCCCGCACCCAAATATTGCGGAAGCTCAGCGGCTCGCTTTTGTCGCCGTGGGCTTGCAGCTTGATGGGGGCCGGGCCGTGGCGCTGGTAGCTGGGCTTGCCAATGTACTGCGTGGGCCCCAGCAGGCTCACGTTGTTCTCCACCACCACCCCGTTGAACAGCACCGTGGCGCGGGCCGGCGTGGCCATGGCCCCGTCGGCGGCAAAAGTCGGCGCGGTCCAGATGACGTCGTAGGCCTGCCATTCGCCGGCCTTGCGGGCGGGGTTGGCCAGGGGAATCAACTGCTTGTAAATGCTCCCCGCCATGCCGTTGACGTAGGTTTTGTTGTTGTACGCGTCCAGAATCTGTAGCTCATAGCCCAGGTCGCCCTTCCCCAGCGAGGCCAGAAACACGCCGCTGTTGCCCCGTGCCTGCCCGGTGCCGCTGATGTTGGCCGGCACACGCCATTCCAGGTGCAGCTGGTAGTTGGTGAACAAGCGCTTGGTTTCGATGTTGCCCGTGCCTTTGTTCACGGTCAGGATTCCGCCGGTCACCGTCCATTTCGCGGGGGCGGTGCGGTCGTCGGCCGTCACCCATTCGTCGAGACTTTTGCCGTTGAATAACACCAGCGCGTCCGAAGGGGCCTCGCCGCTGGTGCGGCCCGGGGCCACCACTTTGGGCACGGGCTCCCACACCTCCGTGTCCTCCGGTTTAGCAGTTTGCTGGGCGTGGGCGGCCCCCAAGCTACCGGCCATTAGTGCGGTGAATGCCAAGCGAAATTTCATACGGCCGATTCGTTAAATCTGTAATTCTGTAAATAAGCTTTTCGTTGGTTACGAAAGCAGTTTTGCTTTGATGTAAGCCGCGCTTTGCGTGATGCTTTGGTAGGCATCAATGGCAAAATATTCTTGCTCCATAAACAGGTGTTTTAGGCCCGATTCCTTCGCGTGCTGGAATATCTTTTTGAAGTCGATGGTGCCTGCGCCTATTTCGGTATTGTGTTCGGGCAATGCTTTATCCATGTCCTTCACGTGCCACATAGTGAAGCGGTTGGGGTGGGCCTGCATCAACTTTATCGGGTCCAGGCCGGCGCGCACCACCCAATACAAATCCATCTCAAAATCGACCAGCGCGGGGTTGGTTTCCTTCAAAAGCACTTCGTACAAAGACGAGGGCCCCAGGGCCTTGAACTCAAAATCGTGGTTGTGGTAAGCCAGTTTCAGACCCGAGGATTTGCAAATTTCCCCCGCTTTATTCAGCTTGTCGGCCACCGATTTAAAATCATCCGCCGTTGCCCTTAATTTATCGCCCAGGTAAGGAACGACAATGTAGCTTTGGCCGCAATTATTGGCGGCTTCGATGTAAGATTTAAACGCATCCTGGCTGCCGTCGCGAATAAAATCGTCCATGCCGTAGTGCCCGCTGGACGTGACCAGCCCATTGCCGGCAAGCACCAACTTTAATTCCTTGGCATTCAAACCCCAAAAGCCCCCATCCTTGCTGTAGCCGTAGGTTTCCACGTCCTGGTAGCCGGCTTTCGCCACTTTGGCCAACACGCCTTTCACGTCTTTGCCAATGTAATCGCGCAACGTATACAGCTGCAATCCCACTTTCAACGGCGACGACGGCGCGGC
The DNA here is from genome assembly GCA_025353745.1 of Hymenobacter sp. GTDB lineage: Bacteria > Bacteroidota > Bacteroidia > Cytophagales > Hymenobacteraceae > Hymenobacter. Next base: position 24,776 of record JANXOE010000011.1, on the reverse strand, counting down.
AAAAAGCATTCCCGGCTTCATCAAAGAAATAGCCGATAACAACCCCGCCTGCTTGAGGAAATCTCTTCTTTGTGTCATTACGCTATTTTTGAGAAGTGGATGATTTTGAGGGCCCTCGTTTTTGATCAAACGTCGCAAAGCTGAACCGCTTTTCGGAGCGAAGCAAGCTTATCGGTCTGTTTAGGAATAAATTCCTGGGCCACGTAGCCCTTGAATCCGGTCGCTTTAATGGCGCGCATAATGGCCGGATAATACAGCTCCTGGGTATCGTCTATTTCGTGGCGGCCGGGCACGCCCCCGGTATGGTAATGCGCGATGTAGGGGTGGTAATCGGTGATGTTGCGGATGACGTCGCCCTCGTCAATTTGCATGTGGTAAATGTCGAAAAGGAGCTTAAAATTTTCGGAGCCCAGCTTTTTTGCCAGCGCTACGCCCCAGGCGGTGCGGTCGCACTGGTAGTCCTTGTGGTCAATCTTGCTATTAAGCAATTCCATGACCAAAACTACTTTGTGCTTCGCGGCCAGCTCCAGCAAAGGCCGCAGGCCCTGCACGCAATTGGCCCACCCGGTTTCGTCGTCCTTGCCCCGGCGGCTCCCACTGAAGCAAATCAGGTTTTTGTAGCCCGCCTGCGCGACCAGCGGAATCATCGCCGCGTAGCTTTTTTGGAGCGTGGCGTGGTGTTGCGGGTCGTTGAACCCATCGGTTAGGTTTATTTCGGCCCCGTTGCACATGGGCGAGTCAAGGCCGTATTTTTTTAGCGTGGGCCACTCTTTGGGGCCCACCAGGTCGATGCCCTTGAGGCCAATGCTTTTGGCCGCCGCGCACAATTGGTCGAGCGATAAATCATTGTAGCACCAGCGGCACACCGAATGATGGATGTTATTTTTTAATTCGCCGGTTTCCAATTGATTTTTTTTCGGAATAAAAGAACCCAAGGCCCCCGTAGCACCGACTGCCGCCGTCCCGGCCAGCATATTTTTAATTACTGCCCGACGGTTTAAGTGCGAAGCCATTGCGTATTTATTTTGATTTTTTATTTCACGGCAAGTCTGCTCACCTTAAAATTATTATTTCAAACTCAAAATATACTTGGTCATTTCTTTGGTATCCGCCAGAGATAAGCCGGGGTGCGGCGTCATGGGTACCTCGCCCCAATTGCCTTTCCCGCCCTGAATTATTTTGTTTGCGAGCATGGTAATGTTGGCTTCGGTGGAGGGGTATTTCTGCGCGATAGCCACGTATGCGGGGCCCACCAATTTTTCGCGCTCCTTGTGGCAGCTGGCGCAGTCGGAGGCACTCATCAGCTTTGCACCGTTGGCCACCAGGCCGCCGGCGTGCTCAGTGCCAATCTTATTCACGCTCGTATCGACCTGGGGCTGGTTGGCCACGGCCGTAAGGTTGGCTCCCGTGGCGCTGTCCTTGTTCAATTCCGCCGAAGAAGCAGCTTTTACATTCGCCTCCGTGGCTTCGCTTTTCTTGGTTTCAGACTCGCAGGCAGCAAGCAAAATACCCACGCTGAGTAATAGGGCGACTTTTTTCATGTGAAGGAGGTTATAAACCCAATAAGGTTGCGTTGAGTTTGGCGTTGGGAGCGGTGGCGGCAAAGTCGTCAAAAGCCTTGTCGGTGACGTGGATGATGTGGTTTTGAATGAACGGAGCCCCTTCACGGGCCCCGTCTTCGGGGTGCTTGATGGCGCACTCCCATTCGAGCACTGCCCAGCCGGGAAAATCGTAGGCCGCCAGCTTGCTGAAAATAGCCTTGAAATTGACCTGGCCATCGCCCAGCGAGCGGAAGCGCCCCGCCCGGTCAATCCAGTTCTGGTACCCTCCGTACACGCCCTGACGGCCGGTGGGGTTGAACTCGGCATCCTTGACGTGGAACATCTTGATGCGCTCGTGGTAGACATCAATGTACTCCAGATAATCAAGGCATTGCAGCACAAAGTGCGAAGGGTCGTAGAGCAGGCAGGCGCGCGGGTGCTGCTGCACCTGGTCCAGAAACCGCTCGTACGTAACGCCGTCGTGCAGGTCTTCGCCGGGATGGATCTCGTAGCACAAGTCCACCCCGCAGGTTTCGAACTCATTCAGAATGGGCAGCCAGCGGCGGCCCAGCTCGGCGAAGGCGTCGTCGACCAAGCCGGCCGGGCGTTGGGGCCAGGGGTACACCATCGGCCAGAGCAGCGCGCCGCTGAACGTGGCGTGCGCCGCCAGGCCCAGGTTTTGCGAAGCTTTGGCCGCGTACTTTAGTTGCTGCACGGCCCACCCCTGCCGCGCCCGGGGGTTGTTGCGGTAAGCTTCCGGCGCGAAGCCGTCGAACAGCTGGTCGTACACCGGGTTGACGGCCACCAGCTGGCCCTGCAAATGGGTCGAAAGCTCCGTTATTTCCAGCCCGGCGGCGTTCACTTTGCCCTTGAGTTCGTCGGCGTAGGTCTGGCTTTCGGCCGCCAGCTGCAAGTTGATGAAGCGCGGGTCGGTCGTCGGCAGCTGAATACCCTTGTAGCCCAGGCTTTTGGCCCAGACGCAGATGGATTCCAGGCTGTTGAACGGGGCTTGGTCGCCGATGAACTGGGCCAAAAAAATAGCGGGGCCTTTTAAGGTAGTCATAAGTAGATCAGACGGTGAAATCGGTCCATTTTTTATCCGATTGGCCCGAGGCTATCACGTTCTCGATGAAGGCCATGCCCCGCACGCCCTCCTCCAGGCCCGGGTAGTCCAGGGCCTCCGGCGACGCGGTTTGGCCCGAAAGCTCCGCTTGCAGGCTCAAAGCAAAGTTGCGGTAGAGGTTGGCGAAGGCTTCGAGGTAGCCTTCGGGGTGGCCGGCCGGGGTGCGGGTGTTGTGCCGGGCGTAGGAGCCCACGTAGCCGGTCCCGGCCCGCCAAATCTCGACGGGTTTGTCCAGCCACTTCACCTGCAGCGTGTTGGCATCAACTTGCTGCCACTCAAGCCCCCCTTTTTCGCCGTACACCCGAATGCGGACGTTGTTCTCCTCACCGGCCGCAATCTGCGTAGCCGTCAGCACGGCGCTGGCCCCGTTGGAGAGCTTGAGCAGCACGGCCCCGTCGTCGTCGAGTTGGCGGCCGGCAACGACGATGTTGATGTCGGCGCACAGCTTGGCCACCTGCAAGCCCGACACATATTCCAACAAGTTGAAGGCGTGCGTGCCGATGTCGCCCATGGCCCCGGCCACGCCGCTGCGGGCGGGGTCGGTGCGCCAGGCGGCTTGCTTGTTGTCGGTGCCTTCGGCGAAGCTGCTGAGCCAGCCCTGCGGGTACTCCACGTACACTTTGCGGAGGGCCCCGAGGGCCCCGGAGGCCACGAGCTGCCGCGCCTCCTTCACCATCGGGTAACCGGTGTAGGTGTGCGTGAGGAGCAATTTTTTGCCACTGGCAGCGGCTATCTGCTGCAATTGCCTAGCCTCGGCCAGCGAGAAAGTCATCGGCTTGTCGAGGATGACGTGGAAGCCGTTCTCCAGCGCCTGCCGGGCCGGCTCGAAGTGCAGGTAGTTGGGCGTGACGATGGCGATTACCTGCACCCGCTCGGCGGCGGGCCGCTGCTTTTCCTGCGCAATCAACTCTTGGTAAGTGCTGTACACCCGGTCGGTGGGTAAGCCCAGCAGCACGCCCGTGGCCCGCGATTTTTCGGCGTCGCTGCTGAAAGCTCCGGCCGTCAGCTCGTAAAGTCCGTCGAGGGCGGCGGCCAGGCGGTGGATGGCCCCGATGAAGGCCCCTTGGCCCCCGCCAATCATGGCCAGTCGTAGTTTCATGCGGTACGCGTGTTGTCCTAAAATTTACGTGGCTTGAAAATTATACCTCCAGGCGGGCATTGGCTTCGGCATAGCTTATTGCTTCCGGCTGCGCGGCGGCGTTTTTATCCTTGAACAACAACAGGAACAGCGCCAGCACCCCGGCCGCGATGGCGGCGGGAATGAGCCAGATGGTGTGCCAGTCGTGCAGCTCGCCGGTGGTTTTGTGGGCATCCACGATCCGGCCCGAAAGCAAGGAACCGATCAACATGCCGACCCCGTAGGTGGCCAGCGTGATGAAGCCCTGGGCGGCGCTCTTCGACTGCTCGCCGGCCAGGTTATCGGTGTAGATCTGGCCCGTCACGAAGAAGAAATCGTAGCAGATGCCGTGCAGCACAATGCCCGCAATCAGCATCCAGTAGCCGGACCCACCGTTGCCGTAGGCGAAGAAGACGTACCGCACCGCCCAGGCCAGCATGCCGATGGCCAGCATCTTTTTAACGCCCAACCGGGTGAAGAAAACCGGAATCAGCAGCATAAATAACACTTCCGACACTTGCCCCAGGCTTTGAATGCCAGCGGCCGATTTCATCCCGACTTCGTTCAGAAACGGATTTGTGAAGCCGTAGTAGAAGGACAGCGGCACGCAAATGGCCACCGAAGCCAGGAAAAAGATTAAATACGAGCGGTTTTTCAGAAGCCCGATGGCCCCCAGACCCAGCAGGTCGCCGAGGGTGGTTTTGCCTTCTTTTCGTACCGGCGGCGTGGGCGGTAGGGTGAAGCTGAACAGGCCGAGCAGCGCCGAGGCCCCGGCGGCCATCTTAAACGTCAGGGCCAGGGTACCGCTTTGCTCCCAACCAAACCGGGCAATGGTGAGGCCCGCCACGATCCAGCCCAGCGTGCCCAACACCCGAACGGAAGCAAATTCCTTCTGCGGGTTTTGCATCTGCCGGAAAGAGATGGAGTTGACCAGGGCCAGGGTGGGCATGTAGAGCACCATGTACACGAGCACACCGGGATAAAAACTATCGAAATTCGCCGCCATCGACGCCCGCCACAGCAGGGCTGCGCCCGCCAAGTGCAACACTCCCAGGATTTTCTGCGCCGAGAAAAAACGGTCCGCAATCAGCCCGATGATGAAGGGCGCGACGATGGCCCCGATGGACTGGGTGAGGAACGCCACGCCCACTTGCGTGCCACTGGTGTGCAGGTTGTGCAGCAGGTACGTGCCTAACGTCACAAACCAGGCCCCCCAGATAAAAAACTCCAGGAACATCATCAACGACAGCTTAAAGCGGATGGCGGGGGTCATAAGCAAGGAGTTAGGGGAAGGCGTGCGACGTTTTCAGGACGGCCGGCGCGGTTATGGTTTTTCTTAAGTGGTGGCCCAGGCTCTGTCGCCTTTCTTGTAGGGCACGTTGCCGTCGTAGCGGCCGGGCACGGGCAGGTAGCGCAGGGCCTTCGTGGCGCCCACCTCCGACGTGAAGTAGCCCAGGAGCGTGAGCTCCTTGATCATCCGGAAATAATGGGCCGGGTCGTCGGCGCGCTGGTGGGCCGTGAAGGCTTTCTGCTCCTTGTCCAGGGCCGTCAGAAACGCGGTGCGCTGGGCGGGGTCGCAGGCGAGGAAGCCTTGGCCGTGCTGCTTCTGGCAGTCTTTGTCGAGCTGCGCGAGGCCGTTCAGGAATGTTTTCTGGTCGGCGGGCACGTAGCAGTCCCGCACCATCACGGCCATGAACCGGCCGACGTGGGCCGCCTTGGCCCCCGGCGTTTGGGTGGCGGGCAGGATGGTTTCACCCACCTCGTCCAGCAAGTGCACTTGGTCCATGCTGAGCAGGGACTGCTCCGGGGCCCCCTTTTCATCGGCCCGGGCCGCCGGCTTGGCGGGCGAGGAACAGCTGCTCAGAAAAAAATCGGCGCCGATAACGGTTCCCCCCATCAGGAGGGCCACGCGGGCGAGGGCGTCTCTACGATCCATAAAAAGCGGGGCTTAAACGTTTTGTTTTTTGAGTTCGCTCACGGCGTGGTCCACGGCGCGGGCGGTGAGGGCCATGTAGGTCAGCGAAGGATTTTGGCACGCGGCCGAGGTCATGCACGACCCGTCCGTCACGTACACGTTCGGGGCGTCCCACACTTGGTTGTGCTTGTTGAGCACCGACGTTTTGGGGTCCTTGCCCATGCGGGCCGTGCCCATTTCGTGGATGCCGGCCCCCAGGGCCATTTCGCTGTCGTACCCTTTCACATTTTTCAGGCCCGCCTTTTCCAGCATTTCCTGCGCGTCCTGCTTCATGTCGATGCGCATTTTCCGCTCGTTGTCGCGCAGCTGGGCGTCGATGGCCAGCACCGGTAGCCCCCACTTGTCCTTCTTATTCTTGTCGAGATAAGCGTAATTTTCGTGGTAGGGCAAGGTTTCACCGAAGCCCCCGAGGCCCATCGTCCACTTGCCGGGCTCGGAAAGGGCGTCCTTGAAGTCGCCGCCAATGCTCATTTCCGGAATTTCGCGGCTCCAGCCCTCGCGCCCGGCGCCGCCCTGGTAACCAAACCCGCGGAGGTAGTCGCGCTTGTCGCCAAACAAGTTGCGGAAGCGTGGCACGTAAATACCGTTGGCGCGGCGGCCGTACACGTACTTGTCTTCGAAGCCTTCGGCGTCGCCGTGGGCCCCCACGCGCAGGTGGTGGTCCATCAGGTTGTGGCCCAGCTCGCCGCTGCTGCTGCCCAAGCCGCCTGGCCACACGTCGGTGGCCGAGTTCATCAGCACCCACGCCGAGTTCAGCGTGGAGGCGTTGAGGAAAATGATTTTGGCGCGGTACTCGACGGTTTGGTTGGTTTCGGCGTCGAGCACTTCCACGCCCGTGGCCCGCTTGGTATTTTTGTCGTAAAGGATTTTGGTGACGATGGAAAACGGCCGCAACGTGAGGTTGCCGGTAGCCACGGCCGCGGGCAGCGTCGCCGACTGCGTACTGAAATACGCGCCGAACGGGCAGCCCAGCCAGCACTTGTTGCGGTACTGGCAGTTGATGCGGTTGTGGTGCGGCACCGTGATGTTGGCCGTCCGGCCGATAACCATGTGCCGGTCCTTGTAGCTGGCTTTGATGCGGGCCGCCACGTCCTTCTCCACGCAGTTCATGTTCATGGGCGGCATGAACTCGCCGTCGGGCAGCTGCGGCAGCCCGTCTTTGGACCCGCTGATGCCAGCAAATTTTTCGACGTAGCTGTACCAAGGGGCTATCTCCTGGTAGCGGACGGGCCAGTCGACGGCGATGCCGTCCTTGGCGTTGGCCTCGAAATCGTAGTCGCTCCAGCGATACGATTGCCGGCCCCACATCAACGACCGGCCGCCCACCTGGTAGCCCCGGAACCAGTCGAAGGGCTTAACCTCCACGTAGGGGCTCTCCTTCTCGTTGACCCAAAAATCCAGATTGCTCTCGTTCAAGGTGTAATCCCGTTTTAGGACGGGGTAGTCGTGTTCCATCTGCTGGGTTTTGCCGCCCCGGTGCGGAAATTCCCAGGGGGCCTTGTTGGCGTTGACGTAGTCCTTGATGTGCTCGACGTTGCGGCCGCGCTCCAGCATTATGGTCTTTAATCCTTTTTCAGTCAGCTCTTTAGCCGCCCATCCGCCCGAAATACCCGAACCGATAACGATGGCATCATACGTGTTATTTTCCATAAACTATTGGAGAGATGGGGGTTACGACAGCAAACGAAACAGGCCTGAACGACAATAAGAACACACCGGCCCCAGGCAGCAAAGCTGGGCGGCGGGCAAATATAAAGAAAACTAAGTCCCACCAATCGATTGCGCGCCAATTAGCATTAATCGATTGCGTGCGGAATGCCATTTTGGCTCTCAGCCTTCACGTATGGCCCTTTTTCTGACTGATTTCAGGCAAAGACAAAATAGGTTACAACTCCGAAACCCTCGGCTCAAAATATAACAACCACTTGTCTATCTGTGCCATACGTCCACCTCCGGGACGCAGGGGCCCTGCCTTCAAACTGCATGACGCCTCCGGAAACAGTCCACTACCTTGTTGGCGGCTGCTGGTCCAGAAACAGGTAGCGGGCGCGGTACTGCTCGGGTTGGGCGCGGGCCGTCACGTCCAAGCGCAGAACTTGCGCATCGGTTCCGCCCTTGGCAGCCGGCCAGCCGGGCAGGCCGGGCCCGTTCGGGTTGCCGGTTTTGATGAAGTTGACAAAGTAGTGCTGCATGGTTTCCGACACCTGATAATCACCTGACGTCCAAGCATATGCTTTGTTGTTGGCCAGGTTGCCCAGGGCGTACTCAATCTCTGCCGAGTGCACGGCCCCGCGGGCGGGCGGCGCTTTGGGGGCCCCGGCGGCCTGCTCGATGGCCCGGCCCACCAGCCCGCCGGGGGCCTTGTTTGGCTCGGCCGCTGGGGCCGGGCGGGGGTGGGCGAAGAAGTAGCGGTACACCGGATAGCCGCCGGTCTGGGCTTGCATATCGGCCCATTTCCAGGTGCCGTAAGCAATGAACCGGTCGCTGGCCAGGTCGGTCGCCGACTGCTCGGCTTCTACGTTTGAGGCGGCCGGGTAAAGCTTGAGGACCTCCTCGGCACGGCTGCCGTAGAGCTTTTGCACCGCTTGGCGGAAGCTTTCGGGTGTGGGCGGCTCCTCGCCGAGCAGCGCTTGGTAGCCCGCTTCCTGCGAATTCCAGCCGATCAGCAGCGGCACGTGCGCCTGCTGGCCCCCGGCAAACGTGGCGACGGGCGCCTGAGTTAAAAAGTACCCGTCGACGGTGGCGCCGAAGCGGGGGGCCCCGGGCTTGCCCGTGGCTTCGAGCAGCTGCTGGGCCGGCAGCGCGCGCAGCGCGGCCAGCGATGCCGCCCCAAGACCGGTGGCAAAAGCTTCGCCCCTTTGTTCGGCTTCGGCCAGCGGCATCGGCCCCGGGCCGGACGTAAGCAGCGAGCCGCTTTCGCCAATGGCGCGCGCAAACAGCGTTTTTGACAAAGGCGAGGCCATTTGGGCGCTGACCGAGTTCGAGCCCGCCGATTCGCCGGCAATCGTTACTTGCTTCGGGTCGCCGCCGAAGGCAGCGATGTTTTGCTGCACCCAGCGCAAGGCGGCGCTTTGGTCGAGCAGGCCGTAGTTACCGGAGGCGTGCTGCGCCGATTCCCGGGTCAGCGCCGGGTGCGCCAGGAAGCCGAACACGCCGAGCCGGTAGCTCACCGTCACGGCCACCACGCCGCGGCGGGCCATGCTTTCGCCGTCGTAGCGCGGCTCGGAGCCGTCGCCGGCCACGAAGCCGCCGCCGTAGAAGTAAACCAGCACGGGCAGCTTCGCGCGGGCAGCTTTGGCGGGCGTCCACACGTTCAGGTAGAGGCAGTCCTCGCTCACGCCGTTGGAGCGAAAGTTCATGTCGCTGAACAGCGGCAGCTGCATGGCCCGCGGCCCGAATTGGGTGGCCGGGCGCACGTTCGACCAGGGCTGCACCGGTTGCGGGGCCTGCCACCGCAGGGCCCCCACGGGCGGCGCAGCATACGGCACCCCCTTAAACAAGCGAATGCCGCCCGGGGCCGTGGTTCCTTCGATCACCCCGGAAGCCGTTTGCACCCGGCTGGCAATTTGGCGGGGAGAAAAGGTTTTTTCTGTTTGGACTATTGCTGCCTTTGCCGGGTGCATGTTCAGCAGCGAGAATTGCATCACCAACAACGAAACAACAATCAACATGATAACAGTCAATAACTTAACGATATTGGCACGCATAAAGTCTATTATTAATTTATTGCTTTATAATACTATTGGGTTAGCAACTCGTCTTTACCTGGTTTAGCATCAGAAGGTTCGGCCCCGGCGGGCACCACTGGGCCGGGCCTTACACTTCGCCGCGGCGGGCGGCCTTCACCGCGTAGTCCACGGCGCGGGCCGTCAGGGCCATATAAGTAAGCGACGGATTTTGGGTGGAAGTCGAAGTCATGCAGGCCCCGTCCGTCACGAACACGTTGGGGCAGGCGTGCAGCTGGTTCCATTTGTTCAGCAGCGAGGTTTTGGGGTCGTGGCCCATGCGCACGCCGCCCATTTCGTGGATGTCCAGGCCGGGGGCCTGGCCGCTGTTTTCCGTCCGAATGTTGGTAAACCCGGCCTTCGTGTACATATCGGTAAACTGCTCGAAAAAATCCTGCTTCATCTTGGCGTCGTTGTCGTCGTAGGCCACGGAAATTGCCAGCAGCGGCACGCCCCACTCGTCCGTGCGGCGCGGGTCGAGGCGCACGTAGTTGGTTTCCTTGGGAATGGTTTCGCCCATCATGTGCGAGCCCACTTTCCAGGGCCCAAAGGCGGGGCGCTGAAGGCTGTTTTTGAAGCCCTCGCCGATGGCGTGCTCGGTGTGGTCGAGGTCGCGCGAGGCGTGGAAGCCGGCAGCGTAGCCGCGCAGGAAATCGGTTTCCTGCTTAAACACGTTCCGAAAGCGCGGTAGGTAGCCGCCGCCCGCCGGGTTGCGGCCGTCGGTTGTCAGCTCCCGAAAGCCGTCGTAATCGGCCGAAATACGGGCGCTGTAATTGTGAAAGGCCACAAATTTGCCCATCAGGCCGTTGTCGTTGCCCAAGCCCGCAGGAAAGCGGTGCGAAGTAGAATTTAGTAGCAACAGGTTGGTGTTGAGGGCCCCGGCGTTCACAAAGAGCAGGCGGGCGTAGTATTCCGTCACGGCCTTGGTGCGCGTGTCGACGACGCGGACGCCCGTGGCCCGCCCCTTCTGCTCGTCGTAAAGCACGGCTTGCACCACCAGGTCGGGCTTGAGCGTCAGGTGCCCCGATTTCTGCGCCCAGGGAATGGTGGAAGAATTGCTGCTGAAATAGCCGCCAAACGGGCAGCCCCGCTGGCACAGCACCCGGTTCTGGCACTGGGCCCGGCCCTGCTCGTAGTGGATGGGCTGGGGCTTTGACAAATGCGCGCAACGGGCGCTGATGACGTGGCGGTTTTTGTATTGCTGCTTGACTTGCTGCTTGAAATAATCCTCCACGCAATTCAACGGGTAGCCCGGCAAAAAATCCCCGTCCGGCAGCTCCCGCAAGCCGTCGGCGTTGCCGCTGATGCCGGCAAACTTCTCGACGTGACTGTACCACGGCGCAAGGTCGGGGTAGCGAATGGGCCAGTCGACGGCAAATCCGTCGCGGGCAGGGCCCTCGAAATCGAACTCGCTCCAGCGCTGGGTTTGCCGGGCCCACAGCAAGGACTTGCCGCCCACCTGGTAGCCCCGAATCCAATCGAACGGCTTTTCCTGCACGTAGGGGTGCTCCGCGTCTTTCACAAAAAAGTGCATCGCGTCTTCCTGGAAGGCGTAGCACCGGCTTGCCACCGGGTTGGCCTGCCGGACGTCCAGCGGCACCGCGCCCCCGTGGGGAAATTCCCAGGGGTACATATTGGTCGTGGGGTAATCTTTCAGGTGCCGCACATCCCGGCCCCGCTCCACCACCAACGTCTTCAACCCGTTGCCGGTCAGCTCCTTCGCGGCCCAGCCCCCGCTCATGCCCGAGCCGATAACAATGGCATCGTAGGTTCGCTCCTTTACGCTGTCGATGTTAAGATTGGCCATTGCGGTGGTTGGGCGATTTAATATTTTTAATTGGAAAATACCCGTTGTAGCGGCCCGGCACCAGCTCGTACACTATCTGCGTGGTCAGGAAATATTTGCTGGTCGTGTAGCCGGCCACGGTCAGCCGCTTGGCGGTGTGGTAAAAGCTGGCCAAGCCTCCGGAATCAGCTTTTTGCTGCTCAATAGTTTGCAGCATTTTCAATTTTTGCTGGGCGCTGCAAACCGCAAACGGGCGCGCATACTGCTGCTTCGCCGCGGCTTCGAGCTGCGCCATCCCGGCCAGGAACGCTTGCTGCTCTTTCTTAGCGCAGCAGTCGTCGAGCATTTTCAGCACGTACAAGTGCACGCCCAATTCCTTGGCCCCCGGCGTGTCCGTTTTGGGGACGATGGTTTCGCAAACTTCGGCGAGCAGTTTTTCCTGGCTGGCGCTCACTTCCAGGTGCTTTAGCGGAATGGAAGCTTTCGGCTCCGCTTTTCGCTCGGGCGAGCAGGCGGGCAGCAGCGCCGCCGCCCCGGCCATAAAGGCTAAGTTTTTGACTGCTGTCCGCCGGTTCATGGCTTTGTTGCGCTAAGGGTACAGTTCAACTTGAAAATTATATTTTTCGCCGCCAAGTACCTGCTGGGGCCCTGCTCGCACATTGCGCGACGCTCCGAAACCCGCTAATTACCGGTTTTCGGAGGATTAACTGCCAGGATGGCACCTTAGCCGGCAAGTATACAGCCATTTCTCGTTTGCAGCACACAAAGAGCGAAGCGGCCGAAGTGTTTTACAAAAACATCATGATAAAGCCTGAGGATGCGATGCCAGCCCGGTACGATAAATATGTCAAATAGGAGCTGGGCCGGTCAGAAGGGAACAGGGCCTGTTTACCCCTGCTGCTTCCGACAAGCGGCTGAACACAATTAGCGCTTTGAACTTACATAATTAAGCCCGTATCCACCTCGGCAATGCCAGTCGCCAGGGCGTTGTTTCCGCTTGAAAGCGGCCCTGCTCGCAGTTAATGGATGCTTTGCGGAAATCTGGCGGGAATGCTTCCGTTTGAAGCCCATTGCCGCTGCTGCTGGCAGCGTCCGGGAACACGGGGTTTCGTAAACTTTTACGGTAATTTTGCCGTTCGATTTTGAGCCGATGTACCGAATTTCCTCTCTTACGCGACGCCTGACGGCGGTGACTTTCCTGGTCACCTACCTCAGTATGTTCGCGGGGCAGGCGTTTTGCATTGGCTCGCGGGACCCGTTTGCCAAAAACGGAGTGGCCGCCTGCTGCGTGGGCATGGACATGGGCAAAGCCTGTGGCATGGCCAAAATGATGGCCGCCAAAAAGGGAAAAGACTCGCCGGGCCCCGACTGCAACAAGCGCAGCATTGCGCGCGTGCTGGCCGCGCAAGCTACCCCGCAGGGATATTCGTCGAGCGCGCCCGCGCCGGCCCTGCTGCCTGAGGCGGCCGTTGGCCTGCCGTTTCCGCGCTTTACGAGCTGGACGCTGGACCAGAAAGTGGCCTTGGTGCCCACCCGGCACCTCAAGCCCAAAATACCCGACATCCGGATTTTTATCCAGTCCCTGACCGTCTGATTGATGGTTTTACGCCACGGCCCCGCCGGGCATAGCGCTGCTATGCCGGGTGGGGCCGTGGCGTACGTGCGTTTGGGCCGGCCGCTTTCAGAGGGCCCCGGGCCCACGCCGGCCCCATCCCCTTCAAAAAGCTGTCGATGCCTTAGCCTTTGGGTGCTTCATCCTTTGGGCACTTCGGTCTCATTCAATAATCTGATTACAAGCCTTTCATCCCCTTTTTCATCGCCCACAACCCATGCGTACCAACCTCTTTCTCCTGACCCTGACGGCCTCCACCACTTTGCTGCTCAGCAGCTGCGGTAGCAAGGCTACCACGGAAGCCGCCGCCGCGCCCGCCGCGGCCGCCGACACCAGCGCCACGGCCCCCGCCAGCGCCACGGCCTCCTACTACACCTGCGAGATGCACCCGGAAATACACAGCGACAAGCCCGGCAAGTGCCCCAAGTGCGGCATGAACCTCGTGAAAAAATAGCTTGCCCACCGGGCCGCGCGGGGCCCTCGTTGCGTGCTGCTTACGGCTTTCAGCCTTCCCGACTTCCCCATGGTTAATAAACTCATTGCCCTCTCGCTGCGCAACCGCGTGCTGGTGCTGCTGCTCGCCGCCGGCCTGTTCGGCTGGGGCGTGTACGCGCTGCGCCGCAACCCCATCGACGCCATCCCGGACTTGTCGGAAAACCAGGTCATCGTCTTCACCGAATGGAGCGGCCGCAGCCCGCAGGTGATGGAAGACCAGGTGACGTACCCGCTGGTGTCGAACCTGCAAGGCATTCCGAAGGTGAAGAATATCCGGGGCGCGTCGATGTTCGGGATGAGCTTCGTGTACCTGCTTTTTGAGGACAACGTGGACCTGTACTGGGCCCGCTCGCGGGTGCTGGAACGCCTCAACTACGCCCAGCGGCTGCTGCCGCCCCAGGTGACGCCCACGCTGGGGCCCGACGGCACGGGCGTGGGCCACGTGCTCTGGTACACGCTCGATGCCAAGCACCTGGACCTGGGCGAGCAGCGGGCCCTGCAAGACTGGTACGTGAAGTTTGCCCTGCAAACCGTGCCCGGCGTGAGCGAAGTGGCTTCGTTCGGGGGCTTCGAGAAGCAGTACCAGATCAACCTGGACCCCACCAAGCTCAACTACTACCGCATTCCGCTGGCCGACGTGCTGCGGGCCGTCAAGTCCAACAACAACGACGTGGGCGGGCGCAAGTTCGAGCTGAGCGACCGGGGCTACATCGTGCGCGGGCTGGGCTACATCAAAACCATTCAGGACGTGGAAAACATGCCCGTGGGCACCTACCAGTCGGTGCCGGTGCGCGTGAAGGACGTGGCCACGGTGCAGATGGGCGGCGACCTGCGCCTGGGCATTTTCGACGAAAACGGCCAGGGCGAGGCCGTGGGCGGCATCGTGGTGATGCGCTACGGCGAGAACGCCGACCTGGTCATCAAAGCCGTGAAGGCCAAGATGGCCGAGGTGCAGAAGGGCCTGCCGCCGGGCGTGAAGTTCACCTTCGCCTACGACCGCAGCACGCTGATTGAGAAGGCGGTGGAGTCCGTCCGGGGCACGCTCGTCGAGGAGATGGTGACCGTGTCCGTCATCGTGCTGATTTTCCTTTTCAATTGGCGCAGCGCCCTGATTATCCTCATCCAGATGCCACTCTCGATTGCCATTGCCTTCATCCTGCTCGAAGCCTTTCACGTCTCGTCCAACATCATGTCGCTCACCGGCATTGCCCTGGCCATCGGCGTGATTGTGGACGACGGCATCGTGGTGGTCGAAAACGCCTACCGGCACTTGTCCGACGCGCAAGCCGCCGAAGCATGCGCGCCGCCGGAGGGCCCCGACGCACCCCCTCACCCCCACGCCGCGCAGCCCGCGCAAATCTCCGAAGCCGTATGACCGCCGCCGAACGCAACCGCATCATCGAAAAGGCCTGCCAGCAGGTGGGCCCCGGGGTGTTTTATTCCTCGATTATCGTCATCGTGTCGTTTCTGCCGGTGTTTTTGCTCACCGGGCAGGAGGGCAAGCTGTTCTCGCCGCTGGCCTGGACGAAGACGTTCATCCTGCTGGTCGACGCCTTCGTGGCCATCACGGTGGCGCCGGTGCTCGTCAGCTTTTTGCTGAAGGGCCGCCTCAAGCCGGAGGGCAGCAACCCGCTGGGGCGCTGGCTGGAACGGCTGTATGCGCCGCTGCTGAGCTGGTGCCTGCGCTGGCGCAAAACCACGCTGGTCCTCAATATGTTGGCCTTAATAATCAGCATTCCCATGCTGTTCAGCCTGGGCACTGAGTTTATGCCGCCGCTCGACGAAGGCAGCATCTTGTTTATGCCCGTGACGCTGCCCGACGTGTCGAACACCGAAGTCAAGCGCATTTTGCAGGTGCAGGACCGCATCATCAAGGCCACGCCCGAGGTGGCGCACGTGCTGGGCAAGGCCGGCCGCGCCAACACGGCCACCGACAACTCGCCCATTTCGATGATCGAAACCATCATCCTGCTCAAGCCCCGCGACCAGTGGCGGGCGGGCATGACCAAGGCCAAAATCGTGGACGAGCTCAACGGCAAGCTCCAGATTCCGGGGGTGGTGAACGGCTGGACGCAGCCCATCATCAACCGCATCAACATGCTGAGCACCGGCATCCGCACCGACGTGGGCGTGAAAGTGTACGGCCAGAACCTGGATTCCATCTACCGCCTGGCCACCCGCATCAAGCAGCAGCTCGACGGCGTGCCCGGCGTGAAAGACCTATACGTGGAGCCCATCACCGGCGGCAAGTACCTGGACATCACCGTTAACAAAGCCGAAATTGGCCGTTACGGCCTGAGCGTTGACGACGTGAACCTGCTCGTGGAGTCGGCCCTGGGCGGCGCGAGCCTGACCACCACCGTCGAGGGCCGGCAGCGCTTCAGCGTGAACGCGCGCTTTGCCCAGGACTTCCGCAGCTCGCTGCCCGCCATCCGCCGCCTGCAGGTGCAAACGCCGGATTCGGGGCCCGTCCCGCTCTCGGCCGTGGCCGACATTCGGGTGGCGGAAGGGCCCCCGATGATCAACTCCGAAAACGCCCTGCTGCGCGGCACGGTACTCTTCAACGTGCGCGACCGGGACCTGGGCGGCACGGTGCAGGAAGCCAAGCAGAAGCTCGAAAACCTGCTCACGAAGCTGCCCAAGGGCTATTTTCTGGATTGGAGCGGGCAGTACGAAAACCAGCTGCGCGCCAACCAAACCCTGAAGCTGATCATTCCGCTCGTGCTGCTCGTCATCTTCGGGGTGCTCTACTTCACGCTTGGCTCGCTGAAGGAAGCGTTTTTCAACCTCGTCACCGTCCCGTTTGCGCTCGTTGGCGGGGTGTTCATCGTGTACTTCTACGGCGTCAATTTGTCGGTGGCGGTGGCCGTGGGCTTCATTGCCCTGTTCGGGCTGGCCGTGGAAACCAGCATTCTGATGGTGATTTACCTGAACGAAGCCGTGCAAAAGCTGGTGGCCGAAAAGGGCAATTCGCGCGAGACCCTCACCAACGCCGACATCCGGGCGGCGGTGATGGAAGGGGCCGCCAAGCGCCTGCGGCCCAAGATCATGACCGTTTCGGTGTCGCTGTTCGGGCTGGTGCCGGTGCTGTGGGCCTCGGGCGTGGGGGCCGACGTGATGCTGCCCATCGTGCTGCCGCTGATCGGGGGCGTGTTCACGTCCTCCATCCACATTCTGCTCGTCACGCCGGTCGTGTTTGAGATGACCAAAGAATACGAGCTGCGCAAACACGGCCGGCTGGAAATCCCGGTCCTGACCCACTAAGCCCAAGCCATGAAAACCATCCTTTTCTTATCCGGGGCCCTGCTGCTGTGGCCGCGCCCGGGGGCCGCGCAGCACTGGCCACGCCTGCCGCTCGATTCGGTGCTGCGCCGCGTGGCGCGCGACAACCCGCGCCTGCGCCAGTACGACGCGCAAATCGGGGCCGCCGGCGCCTACGCCAAGGGCGCCCGGGCGTGGGACGCGCCCAAGGTGGGCGCGGGGCCGTTCATGGCGCCCTACGCAACGCGCCGCGCCAGCGACAGCCCGGGCGACGTGTACCGGGGCTTCGCGATGGTGTCGGTGGAGCAGGCCATTCCCAACCCGGCCCGGCTGCGCGCCAACGAGCGCTACCTGCAAAGCCGCGCCGGCGTGGAGCAGGAAAACCGCGCCTACGAGCGCAACCAGCTCTTCGCCGACGCCAAGCAGAGCTACTACGCCTGGGCCCTGCTGCTGAAAAAACAGCGGGTACTCGACGACACCGAGCAGCTGCTGCGCTTCGTCATCCGCTCCATTGAGCTGCGCTACCAATACGGCGGCGAAAAGCTCGGCGACGCCTTCCGGGCCAAGGCCGAACTGCTGCGCCACCACGCCGAGGAAATAGACGTGCAGGGCCTGATCAGCGAAAAGCGCATCGCCCTGAACACGCTGATGAACCGCCACCCGGACGAGCAGTTCGAAATCGACCCGGCCTACTCCCGGCCCGATTACCGCGACGCCCCCGACACCGCCGCGCTGGCCCACGCCCGCAGCGACGTGCGCAGCCTCGACCGCTCGCTCGAGCGCACCCGCCTGCAGCGGGAGCTGGAGCTGGCCAGCCGCAAGCCCGCGTACGGCGTACAGTACCAGCACATGAACACGCTGAGCAGCGGCAATACGCCCAGCCAGTACACGCTGCAAGGCACGGTTTCGATTCCCATCGTGCCGTGGGCGTCGCGCGGCTACAAGGCCAACGCGGCCGGCCTCGGCCTGGAAGCGCAGGCCCTGCGCGAGCAGCGCGCCGCCCTGGTGGCGCAGGCCAAAGGCAAGGCGGCGGGCCTGCTGGCCCGGCTGCACGCCAAGGCCGGGCAGGTGGCCCTCTACGAGCAGAACATTCTGCCGGCGGTGCGGAAAAGCTACCGGGCCACCCTGCTGGCCTACGAGCAAAACACCGAGGAGCTAACCGCCGTGCTGCAAGCCTGGGAAAACCTGCGGGCCACCCGGCTGGAAGCCGTGAACCAGGAAATGGAATACGTACAGCTGCAAACCGACTATGAGCGTGAAATCGAACAATGACGGCGCCGCCGGGGGCCCCCGGAGGCCGGCCGGCTGGCGGCGGGCATGGCCGTTGGCCGCCGGGCTGTTGGCCGGTTTGGCCCTGGCGTCCTGCTCTGATAATAAGCAAAGCGCACTTGAAACGGCGGCCGGCAGCCCGGCGGCTACGGACGTCTACACCTGCCCGATGCACCCCGACATCCTCCGGCACGCGCCCGGCGACTGCCCGGTGTGCGGCATGCACTTGGTGAAGAAAGCCGGGGGCCCTCCGGCCGGGGCCGCGCGCAGCCCCGCCCCCCCGGTGGCCCAAACTGACCCCACGGCCGTGGTGCCGGCCCCCAACGAGCAGGTGCTTTCGCGGGTGCGGCTGGTGCGGCCCGCGCGCACGGCGGTGGCCGAGACGATTACGGCCCCGGGGGCCATCGGCTACGACCCGCGCCGGTTTGAAAACGTGGCGGCCCGCTTCGGCGGGCGCATCGAGCGGCTGTACGTGCGCTACCAGTTTCAGCCGGTGCGCGCCGGGCAGAAGCTCTACGACATCTACAGCCCCGAGCTGGTGACCGAGCAGCAAAACCTGCTGTTCCTGCTCCGCAACCGCGACCCCGACGACCAGGCGTTGCTGAACGCCTCGCGCCAGAAGCTGCGGCTGCTGGGCCTCTCGGCGGCGCAGGTGCGGGCCGTGGAGCAGCGCGGGCAGCCGCAGCTGCGCCTGAGCGTGTACAGCCCCGCCGGCGGCTACGTGCTGGAAACGGCGGCCCCGGCGCAAGCCCCGCCCGGTGCGGGGCCGGGCACGAGCCCGGCCCCGCCGTCGGGCGGCCAGGGCCCTGGCACCGCGGCGCTGGAGCAGGCCGCCCCGCTGGCCCTGCGCGAGGGGCAGTACGTGGAGCGGGGCCAAGGCGTGTTTCAGGTGGTGAACACCGACCGGGTGTGGGCCCGCCTGCAATTCTACGCCCGCGACGTGGCCGGCGTGCGGCCGGGCATGCCCGTGCAAATCACGCTCAACGACCAGCCGCAAGCGGCCCCGCTGCGCGCCCGGATAGCCCTGCTGGAGCCCGTGCTGGCCGGCGATGCGGCCACCGCGACGGCGCGGGTGTACCTGCCCAATCCGGGCGGGCGGCTCAGGATCGGGCAGCTGGTCACGGCCCGCCTGGCCACTGCCGCGGGGGCCGGCTTGTGGGTGCCCGCGACGGCCGTGGTGGACCTGGGCACCCAGCAGGTAGTTTTTCGGCAACAGCCCCACAGCCCCCGGCTGCGGGCAGTGCCCGTCGTCACCGGGCCCCGGAGCGGCACCCAAATCC
Source organism: Hymenobacter sp. (assembly GCA_025353745.1). Taxonomy (GTDB): domain Bacteria; phylum Bacteroidota; class Bacteroidia; order Cytophagales; family Hymenobacteraceae; genus Hymenobacter. Next base: position 5,592 of record JANXOE010000011.1, on the reverse strand, counting down.
GGATAACACAGGGCCTGGGGGCCGACGATCAAATTGCCGAAAACGGCCAATACCTCGTGGACAGTGAATCGTTTATCAAACCCGTGGCCGATGTTCAGAAGTAAAATCGAGCTACCGCTCTTATGGCTGGCGCTGGCCGCCTGCGGGCACCGGACGGCCCCGGAAGCCGCCACGCCCTCCCCAACCGGCGCGGCAGCCACCGCAGCCCCGGCCGCGTTGGGCGGCTACTACACGTGCTCCATGCACCCGCAGGTGCACCACGAGCACCCCGGCGACTGCCCCATTTGCGGCATGGCGCTGATCAAAGTGGCCCAACCCACCGCCGGCGCCAACCGCCGGACGTTGCAATTGAGCGCCGAACAGGTGCGCCTGGGCAATATCCAGGTGGCGACCGTGGGAGCGGGAACCGGCCAAAACCCGTCCGGGCCCACGGCCGGCCTGCGCCTGACGGGCCGGGTGGTGCTCAACCCCGAAAACCTCGTGCAAGTGAGCGCCCGCGTGCCCGGCCGCCTCGACCGCCTCTACGTGCGCGCCGCCGGCGAAACCGTGCGGGCCGGGGCCCCCTTGTTCGCCATTTACAGCGAGGAGCTGCTCAAAGCCCAGCAGGAGCTGCTGCTGGCCCGTGCCCAGCCGCGCGCGCTCACGGGCAACGGCCTCGACTACGCTCCGCTGGTGGAGGCCGCCCGCACCCGGTTGCGCCGCTGGGGCATGAGCGCCGGCCAGGTGGCCGCGCTGGTTCGCACGGGCCAGGTGCTCAACCCGATGCCGTATTTTAGCCCCCGCGCCGGCGTGGTGCAGGAGCTGAGCCTGCGCGAAGGCGACTACGTGCGCGAAGGCACCGCCGTGGTGCAGCTGGCAGACCTCAGCTCGGTGTGGGTGGAGGCCCAGCTGTACGCCACCGACCAACCGCTCCGCGCCGGCCAGCCGGTGCAGGTTTCCTTTCCGGCCTACCCCGGCCGCCGCGTCGGGGGCCGGGTGAGCTTCGTCAGCCCCGAGCTGGCCGGCGACAGTAAGGTGACGCTGGTGCGGGTGCAGATTCCCAACCCCGGCCAGCGGTACACGCCCGGTTTGCAGGCCGTTGTGCAAACGATGGACGGCCCCGGGGCCGGGGCCCGGCCGGTCGCCGGCGGGCTGTGGGTGCCGGTAGAAGCCGTACTACAGGAAGTGGCCGGCAACAGCCTGTGGGTGCGCAATGCCAACGGCCGCTTTGAAAACCGCATGGTCCGGCTCGGGGCCCAAAGCGGTGAGCAGGTAGATATTTTATCGAATTTGAAAGCCGGCGAGCAAGTGGTGGTCAACGGAGGCTATCTACTTAACAGCGAATATATTCTACAAAATGGAGCCACGCCAATGGCTGGCATGGCTGGCCTGAAATAGCGGGCCGACGGAGGCACGGGAGAGCGCCGGCAAGCAGATTGCCCGTCGAGGCGGAAGGCAAAGCGCGCCACGCAATCGAACCCGAACGCGGCACACGGGCGCCAAATGGCTTGCTGCTTAAACCATTTTTTGCACACGGAATAAAATTCCTCCGGCCGCTCTACCCAGAGAAAATGATCGCAATCCTGGGTAGTTAACCCCATTTGCGGGCCAGCCGCGGCGGCATGTTTTATTTATATAGAAAAGCAGGCTGCCCGGGGCCCTGGCCGCAACACGGTATCCGCGTTCGGCTCGGTGCCGTTTCCGTACATCAGTTCGGTTTTTAGAGGGCCCCAGGGCTTCGTGCGAGCGTCGGTGCAGGCGGGGGCCGCGCCGGCGCGGGCTTTGCGCGGCCATGCAGCAGGCGATGACGCCTTTTAAGCTGCAGAGTACCAAATCCACAAATTTCTTCTGAGTGGGCCACGGGCCGTTCCAGGCGGGCCAACTCGGTGCCGGCAACGACGAACTACGTGGCCGGAAGCGTGTTGCAACCGAAATTTTGAAAATATTTTTCAAGAAATATTTCAACACGGAATCCGATATTCATAATGTATCGTAGATATGTATAATTCCATGCATAGTTGCGTGGAGACAAGGACATCGATTTTCGTCCGGTTGAGCTACGCCGGCCACTGCCCAATTGTGCCCCCGTCCCGCAAGGGGCGGCAAGTGGCCACATCCCTGGGTTCCATCGTTGCCTTTGATTCGATTAAAGCCAACCGCCGCTTTCCTATCGGCGATTAGTTATTTTTTTCATTTTCCTCACAGCTTGCTTCAAAGCAAGATTGGCTACGCTTTTCTGACTCCATTAAACTGATTACCATCATTTTAATGGTTATCGGCAATTTTTGCCCATTGGTTACCCTTCCCCACTTTTTCTTTTTTCATTTCTCTTATGAAAAGCCCTACCAAACCTCTACAGTGGTTGGTTGGGGCTTGTGCCGTTGCGGCGCTCTCGATGTGGAGCACCGTCCGGCACACGCCCCTCGAAGCCAGCAGCCACCGCGAAGCGCCGCTCATCGCCGACGACCCGGTCGCCGACAATACGGACGTATATGCCTTCGTGTCGCCCAACGACGCCAACCGCGTGGTGCTGATTGCCGACTACATCCCGTTTCAACTTCCCCAGGGGGGCCCTAGCTATTACACGTTCGGCGAAAACGTGCGCTACGAGGTGCACGTGAAAAACAACGGGGCCACGGCGGGCGACGACGTCACCTACCGCTTCACCTTCACCCGCACCAACCAGGACCCGAGCACCTTCTTCAACATCCGCCTGCAAAAGCAGAACCTAAAAACCACCTACACCTGCGAAAAAAGCACCAACGGCGGGGCTTTTAATGCAATCGTTACCAACGGCGTGGTGCCCGCCTACAACGTGGGGCCCCGCTCCATTGAAACCCCGGTGGGCCTGAACCAGCCCTCGTACACGGCGCTGCGCCAGAGTGCGGTGACCAACGCTACCGGCGGCGGGGGCGAACAGGTGTTTTGCGGGTCCTCTGACGACCCGTTTTTTGTGGACCTGGGGGCCGTGTTCGACCTGGCCGGCGTTCGTATAAATAAAGGGGCCCGCGACGGGTTGGCGAAGTACAACGTCAACTCCATTGCGCTGAGCATCCCGATTGCGACGCTGCAAAAAGACGGCAAGGCCGTGTCGGCCGCCGCCAACATCCTCGACCCCAACTTCGTCATCGGCGTGTGGGCCTCGGCCAGCCGCCCCGCCATGCGCACGCTCAGCGCCACCGGCGGGCCCACCACGGGCAACGGCAACTACGTGCAGGTATCGCGCCTGGGCATGCCGCTGATGAACGAGGCCATCAACCCCATCGGCAGCAAAGATGCCTGGAACCGCGCCACGCCTTACACCGAGGCGGCCGTGACCGACGATTACCTCTCCAACCCCGAGCTGGGCCTTTACATGGACGACCGGCTGTTTGGCGGCGCGGTGCCCGCGCTGGCGGCGCTGCGCATCCAGACCAAGTCGCTCGCGGGCTTCGCGGGCCTGCCGGCGTCCGGCTTTGATTTTGGCAACACCAAGCCGGGGCTTTATCCGCTTAAGGGCAGCGCGGCGGTGGCCGGCACGGCCCTGGCCGACGCCGCGTTCGGCAACTATTTGCTCGTGGCCGGCAAGCCCCGCTCGGTCGATATCAAGCCCATCTTCCACACCGGCGTGCCCAACCTGCCGCCTTACCAATTGGCCACCGGCAAAATGGGCAACCCGCTGGCCCTGGGCAAACCGTTCGTCAACAACTTTTTGCCCCTGACGGCCCCGGGCCGCACCAACCCCGGCGGCGACATGCTGCGCCTGAACATGGCCGTGCCCGCCACCCCGCGCACCTCGCCCGACTTCAGCAACCAGGGCCTGCTGGCCGCCGCCGTGCTCGGCCTCACCGACCCGCGCTTCAACGGCAGCACCGCCATCCAAAACATCCCCAACATGGACGGCTTCCCCAACGGCCGCCGCCTGGAGGACGAAGTGGTAAAAATTGAGTTACAAGCCGTCAGCGGCGCGGCTTTGGCCGCCATTGGCCTGTGGTACGACGACTACACGCCCGCCAGCCCCTCGCCCGTGACGCCGCAGCTGAAAGGCGTGTTGAATTTCGCTACTGGGGTGGAGCGCAACGACACGACTTTCCGGGCCGATTTCCCCTACGTGCAAACGCCGTGGCAGGGCTACCGCATCCGCCGCTAACTCAATTTTTCAACTTTGACTCGTCCGAAGACAATGACTTCTAACCTTATACGCAAGTTCTTCTTGCTGCCCGCCGTGGCGCTGGCGGCGGTCGGGCTCTCGATGTGGAGCACCGTCCGGCACACGCCCCTCGAAGCCAGCAGCCACCGCGAAGCGCCGCTCATCGCCGACGACCCGGTCGCCGACAACACGGACCTGTACGCCTTCCGCGACCCCAACGACGCCAACCGCGTGGTCGTCATCGCCAACTACATTCCGTTCGAGCTGCCCCACGGGGGCCCTAACTACTCCACGTTCGGCGAAAACGTGCGCTACGAGGTGCACGTGAAAAACAACGGGGCCACGGCGGGCGACGACGTCACCTACCGCTTCACCTTCACCCGCACCAACCAGGACCCGAGCACTTTTTTCAACATCCGCCTGCAAAAGCAGAACCTAAAAACCACCTATACCTGCGAGAAAAGCACCAACGGGGGCCCTTTTAGCGCCATCGTCACCGAGGGCGTGGTGCCGCCCAACAACATCGGGCCCCGCTCCATCAACTCGGCAGTGGGCCTGAACGTGCCTTCCTACACCGACCTGCGCCTGAGCGCCATCACCAACGCCACCGGCGGCGGCGGGGAAAAAGTGTTCTGCGGGCCTTCCGACGATCCGTTCTTCGCCGACCTGGGGGCCATCTTCGACTTGTCGAACCTGCGGCCGGGCAACGCCACCGACGGGCTTTCGCGCAAAAACTGCCATTCCATTGCGCTGAGCATCCCGATTGCGACGCTGCAAAAAGACGGCAAGGCCGTGTCGGCCGCCGCCAACATCCTCGACCCCAACTTCGTCATCGGCGTGTGGGCCTCGGCCAGCCGCCCCGCCATGCAAACCCTCGACGCCACCGCGGGCCCCGGCACCAGCGGCGAGTACGTGCAGGTGTCGCGCCTGGGCATGCCCCTGATGAACGAAGTCATCAACCCCATCGGCAGCAAGGACCGCTGGAACTCGCTGACTCCTTATAATGAGGACGCCATGACCGACGACTACCTCTCCAACCCCGAGCTGGGCTTGTACGTCGACCCCCGGCTGTTTGGCGGCGCGGTGCCGCAGCTGATGGCCCTGGACGTGCAAACCAAGTCGCTGGCGGGGTTCCCGGGTTTGCCGGCCAACGGCTTCGACTTCGGTAATACCCAGTCGGGCTTGTTTCCGCTTAAGGGCAGCTCGGCGGTGGCCGGCACGGCCCTGGCCGACGCCGCGTTCGGCAACTATTTGCTCGTGGCCGGCAAGCCGCGCTCGGTCGACCTCAAGCCCATCTTCCACACCGGCGTGCCCAACCTGCCCCCCTACCAATTGGCCTCCGGCAAGCCGAAGGGCAACCCGCTGGCCGCTGGCAAACCGTTCATCAACAACTTCCTGCCCCTGACGGCCCCGGGCCGCACCAACCCCGGCGGCGACATGCTGCGCCTGAACATGGCCGTGCCCGCCACCCCGCGCACCGTCAA
>JANXOE010000322.1 GCA_025353745.1 Hymenobacter sp. | reverse complement strand
CGTGCACCTCGTCGACGAAGGCCTCGACACCGGCCCCATTGTGGCGCAGCAAGCGGTGGACTTGCGCGGGGCCGACACGCTGGCCGAAGTAGAGCGCCGCGGCCTGGCCGTGGAGCACGAGCTGTACGCCCGGGCCCTGGCAGAATTAATCATGAGTTATAAACGATGAGCCACGAGCCGGCCGCTGGGCCCGGCTCCGATTCCCAGTTTTCAACTCATAACGCCTTGTTTATAACTCTTTTTAATTCAGAAATATGTGTGGCATTGTAGGTTTTCACGGCCCTGAGAATGTGGCGGGTGACATGATCATCGGCCTGACGGCCCTCCAGCACCGAGGGCAGGACGCGGCCGGCATCGTCACGTTCGACGGCGATGCCTTTCACTTGCACAAAGGGCTGGGCCTGGTGAACGACGTGTTCAAGCCCAAGCAAATCAAGAAGCTGAAGGGCCACGTCGGCATCGGCCACGTGCGCTACACCACGCAGGGCTCCAACGATTCGGACCTGGCCCAGCCCTTCACCACGAGCTACCCGTTTGGGCTGGCGATGGTGCACAACGGCAACGTCATCAACTTCCGCGACGTGGCCAAGCGCCTGCACGACCACTACCACGTGCTGCCCAAAACGACCAACGACCTGGAGCTCATCATGTACACCTTCGCTTCGGAGCTGCGCGTGAAAAATCTGGATAACATATCGGTGGTCGATATTTTTGACGCCGTGGAAACGACCCAGGAGCTGGTGAAGGGCGCCTACGCCACCATCACCGTCATCGCCGGGCACGGCCTGCTGGCCTTCACCGACCCGCTGGGCATCCGGCCCCTGGCGCTGGGCCGGCGCGACACGCCCGAGGGCCCCGTGTACGCCTTCGTGTCGGAGAGCACGTGCTTCGACTACCTGGATTTTGAGTTCGTCGAGAACGTGGGCCCCGGCCAGGCCGTTTTCATCGACAACAACTTCCACGTTCACTACAAAAACACCTACGCGCTGCCCAAGAATTTCTGCGCGTTCGAGCACATTTACTTCGCCCGCGAAGACTCCGTGATCCACGGCCGGCTGGTGGCCCGCGAGCGGGTGCGGCTGGGCAAAATGCTGGCCCGCAAGGTGGTCGACGCCGGCCTGAAGCCCGACATGGTGATCGACGTGCCCTCGTCGGGCTACTTCGCCGCCTCCGGGCTGGCCGAGGCCATCGGCGTGCCCTACCGCCGGGCCCTGGTGAAAAACAACCACATGGGCCGCTCGTTCATCGTGCCCACCCAGGCCGGGCGCGAAGACGTGGTGAAGAAAAAGCTCAACCCCATCCGCGAGTTCGTGCGCGGCAAAAAAGTGGCCGTGGTCGACGACAGCATCGTGCGCGGCACCACCTCGCGGCGCATCGTGCGGCTGCTGCGCGAGGCGGGGGCCCTCGAAGTGTACTTCATTTCCAGCGCGCCGCCCATCGTCTCGCCCTGCATCTACGGCATCGACATGGCGATGAGCACGGAGCTGATTGCGGCCAACTACTCGGAAGACGAAATCTGCCGCTACATCGAGGCCGACCGGGTGATTTACCAGGAC
>JANXOE010000305.1 GCA_025353745.1 Hymenobacter sp. | reverse complement strand
CCCGCCCCGAGCCCCGTCCCGCCGCCGCCAACGTGCCCAAAGCCGCCCGCGCCGCCCAGGCCCCGGCTCCCAAGCCGCCCCGCGCCCCGCGTGGCCCCCTGCCCGGCGTGGGCAACCTACTGAGTTTGCTGCGTGACCGTCGCTTTCATCTGTTCGTGGGCTTCGGCCTGCTGCTGGGTAGTCTCTACCTCACCATTGCCTTCACTTCGTTCCTCTTCACCGGCCACGCCGACCAGAGCGTGGTGGGGGCCATGAGCACCCTGCCCGTGAAGGAAGCCGGGGCTGAATCGCACAATTGGCTGGGCCTGCTTGGGGCCTGGGCCGCTGAGCTGTTCATCTACAAGCTCTTCGGCGTGGCGGCGTTTGCGCTGATTCCTGTCGTTTTTTTTCTGGGGTATAAGATTGTGTTTCGGGCCGCGCCGGTATCGGTGAGCTACGTGCTGGCCCTGGGCCTGTTCACGATGGCCTGGCTCAGCATTCTGATGGGCTACGTGGTGGTGAGCCTCGACGTGCCGGGCGACGATTCGGGGCTGGCCCACCGGCTCGATTTTCTGTGCGGCGGCGTGGGCTTCGAGGCCGCGTCGTGGCTCAACAGCCTCATTGGCTGGGGCACGGTGCTGCTGCTGGCCTTCCTGCTGATTTCGTTCGTGGTGTTCTTCTTCAACGTCACCAGCCTCAATCTGGGCAGCTTCCGCCGCCTCAGCACCGAAGACGACCCCGAGGAAGATGCCGAGCTCGAAGCCGAAATTGCCGCCGAGCAGGCCGCCGCCCGCCCAGCCCCGGCACCGCTCGCTCCGGCCATGACGCTGAAGACCCGCCCCGCCGCACCCGATACGGCAGTTGCCACTTCCGCCTCGGTAGCCGCTGGCGGCTTGCAAGCTGCTGGCCCCACATTGGAGCTGACCGATGACAAAGAGGACGACGAAGAAATCGCCGACCTCACGCCCGCCATCAAGGAGTACGAGCCCGCCCCGCGTCCTGGCGTGGGTTTGCCGCTGAGCGTGGCTGGCACGGTAGCCGCCGGTGCGCTGGGCACGGCTGCGGCGGCTACCGCGCTCGGCACGTCGGTAGCTGGTGGCGCGCTGGCCGCCACCGTGGCTCCGCTGGCGGCCAGCGGCCCGGCCTTCTCGTTTGAGCTGCCCACCGCCGACGAGCCCGCAGTAGCTCCCGCCACGCCGGTTTCGACTATTCCCACGCCGCTCTCGATGGCCGATTTGGCCGATAACGATGCTCCACTGCCGGCTTCGCGCCCGGTGCTGCCTACGCTCGCTGCCCGCCCGCTCGAAATCACGGTGCCCGGCCGCGACGACCTCGACCCCAACGCCGGGGCCGACATCGCCGCCGTGGCCGATGAGGATGAGGACGCTGAGGCCATGCCCGCCGGCAACTACGACCCCACGCTGGAGCTTTCCCGCTTCCAGTTTCCGACTTTGGAGTTGCTCAACGACTACGGCGTGGCCAAAGCCCAGGTCACCAAAGAGGAGCTGGAGGCCAACAAGGACCGCATCGTGGAGACGCTAGGCCACTACGGCATCAGCATCGCCAGCATCAAGGCCACCATCGGGCCCACGGTCACGCTCTACGAAATCGTGCCGGAAGCCGGCGTGCGCATCTCCAAAATCAAGGCCTTGGAAGATGATATTGCCCTGAGCCTGGCCGCGCTCGGCATCCGCATTATCGCCCCGATTCCGGGTAAGGGCACCATCGGTATTGAGGTGCCGAACACCAAGAAGGAGATGGTGAGCATCCGCTCGGTGCTGGGCTCGGAGAAGTTCGCCCGCTCGGAAATGGATTTGCCCATCGCCTTCGGCCGCACCATTACCAACGAAGTTTTCGTGGCCGACCTGGCCAAGATGCCCCACTTGCTGATGGCCGGCGCGACGGGTCAGGGCAAGTCGGTGGGTCTAAACGTGATTCTGGCCTCGCTGCTCTACAAGCGCCATCCGGCCACGCTGAAGTTCGTGCTGGTCGACCCCAAAAAGGTGGAATTGAGCATCTTCAACAAGATTGAGCGCCACTACCTGGCCAAGCTGCCCGACACCGACGAGGCCATCATTACCGACACGAAGAAGGTGGTGAACACGCTGAACTCGCTGTGCATGGAAATGGACCGGCGCTACGATTTGCTGAAAGAAGCCGGCTGCCGCAACCTGAAAGAGTATAACGCCAAGTTCATCGAGCGACGCCTGAATCCCAAGAAAGGCCACCGCTTCCTGCCCTTCATTGTGTTGGTGATTGACGAGCTGGCCGACCTGATGATGACGGCCGGCAAGGAAGTGGAAACGCCCATCGCCCGCCTCGCGCAGCTGGCCCGCGCCATCGGCATCCACCTCATCGTGGCCACCCAGCGCCCGAGCGTGAACGTGATTACGGGCATCATCAAGGCCAACTTCCCGTGCCGGATTTCCTTTAAGGTGACCAGCAAAATCGACTCCCGCACCATCCTCGACACCGGGGGCGCGGACCAGCTCATCGGCCAGGGCGACATGCTGTTCTCGGCCGGCTCGGACCTGATCCGGGTGCAGTGCGCCTTCATCGACACGCCGGAAGTGGACCGCGTGTGCGACTTCATCAGCGAGCAGCAGGGCTACTCCGACGCGTACTTGCTGCCCGAAGTGGCCGGGGCCGAAGGCGACGACGGCGCGGGCCAGGACGCCGGCGACCCCGCCGAGCGCGACAGCATGTTCGAGGAAGCCGCCCGCTGCATCGTGCTGCACCAGCAGGGCAGCACCAGCCTGCTCCAGCGCAAGCTCAAGCTGGGCTACAACCGGGCCGGCCGGCTCATCGACCAGCTCCAGCACGCGGGCATCGTGGGGCCCTTCGAGGGCAGCAAGGCGCGCGACGTGCTCGTGCCCGACGAGTACCAGCTCGAGCAGCTGCTGAACTCCCTGCCCCGGTAGGCCCCGGGGCTTCGGGCCGCGCCGACAGTTTTTCTTCAGAATCAATTTTCTGGCCGATCTTTTGATGAGTTCGCTGCGTATCAATCCGCACGGGCCCCAAGCGTCCGCTTTTCTTATTTGCTATGACCAAAACGTTCTCCCTGCTGGCGCTGGCCGCCATACTGGCCCTGCCCGCCGCTGCCCAACAAGACCCCAAAGCCGGTAAGATTCTCGATGAGATGAGCGCCAAGTACCAGGCCCTGAACGCCTTCGGGGCCAGCTTTACCCAAACCCTGGAAAACCCCTCGGCCAAGGTGAAGCAAAACCTGAGCGGCGACATTGTGGTGAGCGGCAAGAAATTTCACCTCAAGATGAACGGCCAGGAAGTCATCAACGACGGCAAAACCACCTGGACTTACCTCAAAAACGAGAACGAGGTGAACATTGCCGACGCCGACGGCGATTCCCAGGAAATGTCGCCCTCGCAGATTTACACCATGTACAAAAAAGGCTACAAATACGCCTACGTGCAGCAGGTGAAGGAAGGCGGCGAGGCCCTGGACGTGATCGAGCTGACCCCCGAAAACCGCACCAACGACGTCATAAAAGTGCGCCTGAAAGTGCGCAAAAAGGACCAAACCGTGAAAAGCTGGCAGATGTTCAAGAAGAACGGCAACCAGTACACCTTCGCCATCAAGAACTTCAAGCCCAACCCGCCCATCACGGCCAGCACCTTCGCCTTCGACAAAGCCGAGCACAAAGGCGTGAAGGTGGTGGATTTGCGCTAGGTTCCGATTTTATTTTAAAGCTGTTGCATCTGCAAAACGACCCGTTTCGTAAGGAGCGGGCCGTTTTTGTGGGGCCCCGGTTCATCGCCCTTTCGGGTAGGAAGAGCGGCGCGCCGTTTTACATTTGCCGCATGCGGGAAGATTTTCTACACTACGTCTGGCAGCACCAATACTTTGATAAAGCCGACTTGCGCACGGCCGGCGGCGAAGAAATTCAGGTGCTGAAGCCCGGCCACCGCAACGCCGACGCGGGCCCCGACTTCCTCAACGCCCGCCTGCGCCTGGGCGACGTGGAATGGAACGGCGCGGTGGAAATCCACCTTAAGGCGTCTGATTGGCAGCGGCACAACCACCAGATCGACGCCAAGTACGACCAAGTGGTGCTGCACGTGGTGCACACCCACGACGCCGACGTGGCCCGCACCAACGGCAGCGTCATCCCCGCGCTGGCGCTGGGGCCCCGGCTGGCCCCCGGGCTGCTGGCCCGCTACGGGGCCCTGGCCGACGCGCCGCCGGCCGCCCCGCTGCCCTGCGCCCCGCTGCTGGGCCAAGTGCCCGAAATCACCAAAATCATGATGACCGAGCGGGCCCTGCTGGAGCGCGTCGAAGCCAAGGCCGACGCCGTGACCGCCCTGCACCAACGCCTGGGCCACGACTGGGAAGCCACCGCCTACCACGCTTTGATGGCGGCCTTCGGCTTCCAGAAAAACAGCGAGCCGCTGGCCCGCCTCGCCAAGGCGCTGCCGCTGAGCGTGCTGCGCCGCCACCGCCACGACCAGCGCCAGCTGGAGGCCTTGCTGTTCGGGCAGGCCGGTTTCTTGGTGGAAAATGACGAGACGGCGGGCGACGCCTACATCCAGGATTTGCGGCGGGAGCACGAGTTTTTGCGCCACAAGTACGACTTGGCCGCCCATGCTCTGGCCGTGCACGAGTGGAATTACCTGCGGCTGCGGCCGGCCAACTTTCCGCCCGTGCGGTTGGGCCAGCTGGCGGGGCTGCTGTACGCCCGGCCGGCTTTGTTCGACGCTTTGCTGACGGCGCAGGACGTAGCGGCGCTGACGAAGTTTTTTAGGGCCCCCGCCCCGGCTTACTGGCGCCAGCACTTCCGCCCCGGCCGCCCCGGCAAGGTGCCCGACTTGGGCCAAACCAGCATCGCCCTGTTGATAACCAACGTGGTGGTGCCCCTGCGCGTGGCCTACGCCCGCCACGCGGGCCAGCCCGCGCTGGTGGAAAGCAGCGTGGCCCTGCTCGCCGAGCTGCCCGCCGAGCACAACCAATTCACCGACGTGTACGGGGCCCTGGGCTTCGGCCACCGCACCGCCGCCGACTCGCAGGGGCTGCTGGCGCTGCACAAGGCTTACTGCGCCCCGCGCCGCTGCCTGCACTGCGCCATCGGCAGCCGCCTGGTGCAGGGCCCCCAGCTGCGGGCCGTCCGGTGAGGCTGGCCCTGGCCCTGGGGCTTAACGCGGTCCTGCTGGCCGTGCTGCTGCCCTGGCTGCGCCGTCAGTGGCGCGGGCTTGGCCCGGCCTGGCGCGTAGCGCTGGGGGCGGGGTTGGGGGCCCGGCTGCTGGTGGGGGCCCTGCGCGGCGTCCACCCCACGGGCGACTCGGCCTACGTGCAGCGTTTGGGCGGGGTGATCAACGCCCAGCTGTGGGCCGATCCGGCCGCTGGCTTCCAAACCCTGGCCGGCAACGCGGTGCATTTTGCCGGGAAGCAGGCCGTTTACTACGGCTTGTCGAATACCCTGTTTTCAGGCAAAGTGCTGGCGGTAGTCGACTTGCTTTCGCTGGGGGAAACCTGGCTGAACGCCTTGTATTTGAGTTTGTTCGCCTTCATGGGTTGCTGGCAGCTGGCGCGCACGCTGGCCCGGGTATTTCCCCATACGCCGGCCGGCGCGGGGCTGGTGGCCCTGGTGCTGTGGCCCTCGGTAGCGTATTGGGCCGCTGGCGTCAGCAAGGAGGCCGTTTTGCTGGGCAGCGGCGCGTGGCTAATGGCCCTGGTGCTGGAGCGGCTATATGCCCCGCCCGGCACGGGAGCGGGGCGGCTCTGGAAAAATTTAGGATGGGGCTTGGCCGTGGCCGGGCTGGGGCTGCTATTTTTCAGCATGCGCTATTTCTTCGCGGTGCCGCTGCTGGGCGGGCTGCTGGCGTTGGCGCTCGTGCAGGCGTTTCGGCGGCGCGGTTGGGCGCACGGGCGCGCGGCGCAGGGCCTGGTGCTGGCCGCCGTGCTGGCCGCGGGGGCGGGGGTGGCGCCGGAAGTCAGCGGGGTGTTCCGGGTCAATAAGTTCACGAGCCAGGTGTTGCGCATCTACACCCACGATTTGGCCGCCTCGGCCGGCCGGCCGCACTTCGAGTACGCCGACCTGCGGCCCACGCCCGCGGGCATGCTCGCCAATGCTCCGAGCGCCGTCCTCAACACCTTCACGCGGCCCTGGCTGGGCGAATCGGCCGCGCCGCAGTACGTGGCGGCGGGCATCGAAAATGCCTTGCTGCTGGTTTTGCTGGCCGGGGCCCTCGTGGCGCTGGCGCGGGGCCGGCACGGGCGGCTGCCGTTTGCGTTGGCCGCGGTGCTGGTGGGCTACTGCCTGCTATTGGCTGTGTTGATGGGCCTGACCACCCCCAACCTGGGCACCCTCAGCCGCTACCGCAGCCTGCTTTTGCCGTTCTGGGTGCTGCTGTTGCTGCAAAACGACTACGCCGCCGCCGTTTTGCGCCGCCTGGGCCTGGGGGCCCCCGCGGGCACGCCGGCCAAACGGCCCCCGCGCCCGTTGGCGTAACTTTGTGCTTTGGGGCGACTAAAAAGCCGGGTTTCGGGCTGGGTCGCCGCCCATTTCGCTCAACGTTTTCCATGCAAAATCCCGTCATCATCCTCGGCGCGCAAGCCGTGGGCACCGCCGCCCTCGACGCCTTTCTTTCCAACGACCTGGTGGTGTACTGCCTGCTCGACGACGACCCCAAACTCCAAAGCAGCGAGCTGCTCGACGTGCCCGTGATGGGGGCCACCGACGACGCCGAGCTGCTCAAGCTGCTGGGCAAAAAGTGCGAGGTGTTCGTGGCCACCGACGATGCCGCCAGCCGCCGCAGCCTCACCCAGATGCTGCGCCAGGAGTACGAGGCCGTGCCCGTCAACGCCATTCACCAGCGGGCCAGCGTGTCGGCCCACGCCGCCCTGGGCCACGGCAACTACGTGGGCCCCAACGCCGTGGTGGCCGCCCTGGCCACGCTTGGCAACGGCTGCCTCATCAACGCCAACGCCGTCGTCGAGGCCCGCGCCACCGTGGGCGACTACGCCCAGCTGGGCAGCGGGGCCCTCGTGGGCGCCGGCGCCACGGTGGGCGAGCTGGCCTTCGTCGGGGCCGGGGCCGTGGTGGTGGCCGGCGTCAAAATCGGCGACAAGGCCCGCGTCGGGGCCGGCTCGGTGGTGGTGGCCGACGTGCCCAACGGCCAAACCGTGTTTGGCAACCCGGCGGTGAAAGTATAATCTAAAAATAATGTACCAGGTTCTCCTTTATTATTGCTACACGCCGCTCAACAGTCCCGAGCAGTTCCGCGACGACCACCACCGCCTGTGCCTGGCGCTGGACCTGCGCGGGCGCGTCATCGTGGCGGCAGAGGGGCTGAACGGCACCGTTTCGGGCACCGTGGCCAACTGTGCGGCTTACATGGCCGCCGTTAAAGCCGACCCGCGCTTCGCGGCGCTGGAATTTAAAGCCGATGCCGCCCGCCAGCACGCGTTTCAGAAGCTGCACGTGCGCGTGAAGCCGGAAATCGTGCACAGCAGCCTCGCGCACCTCAAGCCCCAGGAAAAAACGGGCCGGCACCTTTCGCCCCAGCAGTTCAAGGAATTGAAAGACCGCGACGACGTGGTGGTGGTCGACGTGCGCTCCGACTACGAGTACAACCTGGGCCGCTTCCGCAACGCGGTGACCCTGGACATGGAGAACTTCCGCGACTTCCCGGCGCGGGTGGAACGCCTGAAGCAGTTCAAGGATAAAAAAATCCTGACCTACTGCACCGGGGGCGTGAAGTGCGAAAAAGCCAGCGCCTACCTGTTGGAGCAGGGTTTTGAGAACGTGTACCAGCTGCACGGCGGCATCATCAAGTACGGAATGGAGGCCGGCGGCGAGGATTTTGACGGCCAGTGCTACGTGTTCGACAACCGCGTGGCCGTGGACGTGAACCGCGTCAACCCGCGCGTCATCTCGCGCTGCTGCGCCTGCCGCGAGCCCTCGCCCCGGCTCATCAACTGCGCCAACCCGCACTGCAACGCCCACGTGGCCCAGTGCGAAAGCTGCGGCGACGCCCTGCAAGGCGCTTGCTCCGATGCCTGCGCCGCGCACCCCGAAAAACGCCCCTACGACGGCACGGGGGCCTACCCCAAGCCCAGCAACCACTACCACCCGGCCCAGGGCCTGGCCTCGTATAAGGCGTAAAGTGCCTTGCCCGCCGTGCTGACGGCAGGCAAGCAGCCTTCCGCTTTTCATCCTCCGCTACCCCCATGATTCCTTCCTCCGAGCTCATTCTCAACGCCGACGGCAGCATCTACCACTTGCACCTGCTGCCCGACCACATCTCCGACACCATCCTCACGGTGGGCGACCCGGGCCGGGTGGCGCAGGTGAGCCGGCACTTCGACTCGGTGGAATTTGAAGGGGCGCACCGCGAATTCGTGACCCACGTAGGCTACTACAAGGGCAAGCGCCTCACGGTGCTGAGCACCGGCATGGGCACGGATAATATTGACATTGTGATGAATGAGCTGGACGCGCTGGTGAACATCGACTTCATGGCCCGTGCGGTGCGGCCCGTGGAGGAGCACCTGAACCTGCGCATCGTGCGGTTGGGCACCAGCGGCAGCTTGCAGCCCGACGTGCCCGTGGGCGCGGTGCTGGCCACCGAGCACGCCGTAGGCCTCGATTCGCTGATGCAGTTCTACCCGCTGGTCGAAACCGGCCTCGAAACCCAGGTGGCCACCGGGCTGCAAGCGGCGCTGGGCCTGCCCTTTGCGCCCTACGTGGTGCGCGGCGACGACTTGCTGCGCGAGCAGCTGGGGGCCGGCGCCGTGGTGGGCAACACGCTCACCTGCCCCGGCTTTTACGGCCCCCAGGGCCGCCGCCTGCGCCTCGACGTGCAGCCCGCCGACTACCTCGACCGCCTGCGCAATTTCCGCCACCAAAGCGCCGAGGGCGAGTTCCGCCTCACCAATTTCGAGATGGAAACGGCGGGCTACTACGCCCTGGGCCGCCTGCTGGGCCACCAGGTGCTCAGCCTGAACGCCATCGTGGCCAACCGCACCACCGGCGAGTTTGCCGCCAACGCCGACGCCGTGGTCGACGCCATGATCGAGCGCACCTTGCAGCGGCTGGTTCAGTAGCGGGCCCCGGGCGCTGGGTGCCGCTACAGCAGCTCGGCCAGAAACTCCATGGTGTCCACGCCGTCGGCGTAGTCGGCCACGCCGGGCTGTTGGGCGTGGCCAAACGGCACGCTGCCGGCCCAGCGCCCGGCCGCCGACAGCACGCACTGCAGGCGCGGGGCCACGTCGGTGAGCTGGTCCACGAGGTCGATTTCGTGGGCGTACGCGCCGAAGTGCAGCACCGAGATGGGCGAAACCAGCGCCGGCTGCTCCGTCACGAGCAGGAAGCCGTTGTCGAAGTGCGGCACGGCGTTGACCAGCAGGATGCTCTTATTGTAGTCGTAGTTGTTCTGGTACTTGTGGTGGTTCAGCACGCCCTGGCACACTTGCAGCGCGTCGAGCAGGGGCACGAAATCGTAGCCCTCCGGCACGAACAGCTTGCTTACGTTGCGGCAGCCCAGGCCGTAGTACTGAAAAATATCGGGCCCCAGCTGGGCCAGCTCGGCGTCGGTTTCGCGGCCCGTGAGCACGGCCACGCCCGTGCGGTTGCGCCGGATGAGGTGGGGCTTTTTGCCGAAATAAAATTCAAAGTACCGCGCCGTGTTGTCGGAGCCGGTGGCAATGAACGCGTCGGCCGCGTTCAGGCGGGGCACGAGCTGGATGAAACCGGCAAAGCGCGGCTCGATGCGGACCAGCTCGTCGAGCGCCCACTGCATCAGCACCGCGTCGGAGGCGCTGAGCTTGGCCAGCAAAATATGCCCGCTCAGCAGCACGCACAGCGCGTCGTGGAAGCCCACCAGTGGGATGTTGCCGGCCATCACCACGCCCACCTGGCGGGCGGCGGTGGGCTCGGGCGGGTAGCGGGCGGCCCAGCGGGCGAGGGCCCCGGGGGCCAGCAAGTGGGCCACGCCGGCCACGGCGGCGGCCACGCTGGGGCCGTCGAACCAGGCGTTTTGGTTGCGGGCGCGGGCGGCCAGGGCCGTCAGCTCGTCGGGGGGGCAGGCGGCCAGGCGCTGGCCCAGGGCCACGAAGGCCGCCAGCCGTTCGGAATGATTCATGCGGAAAGAGTAAGCAGCAAATAAGGGGCAAAAGTGGGGCCGGCAGCGGGAAAGCGCCGGCCGGTGCGTAAATTTGCAGGGCTCAGCCAACCGCCGGCGGCCTTGCTTTTACGTAAAGCCCCCGGCTTGCTTTTGGTTTCTTCAACTTCCATTTGACCGCGACGCCCCATGGCCATCATGATAACCGACGAGTGCATCAACTGCGGTGCCTGCGAACCGGAATGCCCCAATAATGCCATTTACGAAGGCGGCGCCCAGTGGCGGTGGGCCGACGGAACATCCTTAAAAGAGGTAAAAACCGCCGATGGGGCCGTTGTGGCCGGCACCGCCCCGCAAACCCCGGTTTCGGACGAGTACTATTACATCGTGTCGGATAAATGCACCGAGTGCGTGGGCTTCCACGAGGAGCCGCAGTGCGCGGCCGTGTGCCCCGTCGACTGCTGCGTGGACGACCCCGACCTGCGCGAAACCCGTGAGCGGCTGCTCGAAAAGAAAGACTGGCTGCACCTGGTCGCGTAAGCGCCGGGCCCCGCCCGCCAAACCAGCCGCTGCTTCGGGAGCGGCTTTTTTGTGGCCCTCCGGGCTACTTTTGCTAATTACTTGCGCCGATTCTTTGCCGATGAACCCCACCAAAACCACGTACACGCCCGCCGACGTTGAAGCCAAATGGTACCAGCGCTGGCAGGAGCAAGGCTTTTTCAAGGCCCGCCCGAACCCTAAAAAGACGCCCTACACCGTCGTGATTCCCCCGCCCAACGTGACGGGCGTGCTGCACATGGGCCACATGCTGAACAACACCATCCAGGACGTGCTGGTGCGCCGCGCCCGCATGCTGGGCCAGGAGGCGTGCTGGGTGCCCGGCACCGACCACGCCAGCATCGCCACCGAGGCCAAGGTGGTGGCCCTGCTCAAGGAGCAGGGCATCGAGAAAAAAGACCTCACCCGGGAAGCTTTTCTGGAGCACGCGTTTGCGTGGAAAGACAAGTACGGCGGCATCATCCTCGAGCAGCTCAAGCAGCTGGGGGCCTCCTGCGACTGGGACCGCACGCGCTTCACCATGGAGCCCAAGCTGACCGAGGCCGTGCTGCGCGTGTTCGTGGACTTGTACCGCAAGGGCCTGATTTACCGCGGCGTGCGCATGGTGAACTGGGACCCATTGGGCGGCACCGCCATCTCGGACGAGGAAATGATTCCGAAGGACGTGATGGCCAAGATGTACTACCTCAACTACGAGGTGGTGGGCCAGCCCGGCCGCTTCCTCACCGTGGCTACTTCGCGCCCCGAAACGATTATGGCCGACGTGGCCGTTGCCGTGAACCCAACCGACGAGCGGTTTCGGGGCCTGGCCGGGCAGCGCGTGCGCATTCCGCTGCTGGGCCGCGAAATTCCGGTTATTCAGGACGAGTACGTGCTGACGGATTTCGGCACGGGGGCCCTGAAGGTGACGCCCGCCCACGACCTGAACGACTACAACCTGGGCCTGAAGCACAACCTGCCCATCATCGACATCCTCAACGACGACGGCACGCTCAACGAGAAAGCCGAGCTGTACGTGGGCCAGGACCGGTTCGCGGCCCGCCGCAACATTGTGAAGGATTTGGAAGCCGCCGGCCTGCTCGTGAAGGTGGAGGAGTACGCCAGCATCGTGCAAACCTCGGAGCGCACGAAGGCCGTCATCGAGCCCAAGCTGAGCATGCAGTGGTTCATGAAAATGGAGCACCTGGCCAAGCCCGCCCTCGAAGTGGTGGAGAACGACACCATCCGCCTCTACCCCGCCAAATTCAAAAATACCTACCGGGTGTGGATGGAAAACGTGCGCGACTGGTGCATCTCGCGCCAGCTCTGGTGGGGCCAGCAAATCCCGGCCTACTACCTCCCCGACGGCTCCTTCGTGGTGGCCCTCACGGCTTCGGAAGCACTTGAGCTGGCGCGTGAACAAAGTGGTAATAACGAGCTGAAAATCAGTGATCTGCGCCAGGAAGAGGATGTGCTCGATACCTGGTTTTCGTCGTGGCTGTGGCCCATCTCGGTGTTCGATGGCTTCGCCGATCCGGACAACGCGGACATCAATTATTTCTACCCCACCAGCGACTTGGTGACGGGCCCCGACATCCTGTTTTTCTGGGTGGCGCGCATGATCATGGCCGGGCTGGAATTCCGCCAGGAGGTGCCGTTTCGCAACGTGTACTTCACTGGCATCGTGCGCGACACGCAGGGCCGCAAGATGAGCAAGCAGCTCGGCAACTCGCCCGATCCGCTCGACCTCATCGCGCAGTTCGGGGCCGACGCCGTGCGCACGGGCATGCTGTTCTCGGCCCCCGCGGGCAACGATTTGCTCTACGACGAAAAGCTGGTGGAGCAGGGCCGCAACTTCGCCAACAAGCTCTGGAACGCTTTCCGGCTGGTGAAGGGCTGGGAGGCCGACGCCGCCCTGCCCTTCGCGCACGACAAGCCCGTGGCCTGGTTCGGGGCCCGGCTGGCGGCGGCCGTGGCCGAAATCGACGACCATTTCGCGAAATTCCGCATCTCCGACGCGCTGCTGGCCGTGTACAAGCTGGTGTGGGACGATTTCTGCGCCCTGTACCTGGAAATGGTGAAGCCCGCCTACCAGCAGCCCATCGACGCCGAAACCCTGCGCCACACCACGGCCTATTTCGAGGCGCTGCTCAAGCTGCTGCACCCCTTCATGCCCTTCATCACCGAAGAGCTGTGGCACGAGCTGGGCCCCCGGGGCCCCCGCGACTACGTGACCGTGGCCCCCTGGCCCAAGCCCGGGGCCCCCGCCGACGGCGCCGCCCTGCTCGCCGGCATGGACAAGGCCCTGGCCGTGGTGGCCGGCGTCCGTGCCGTGCGCAACCAGAAAAACCTGGGCCCCAACAAGCCCCTGGCGCTGGTGGCCAAATCCGACGAGCCGGCGCTGTTGGCCGCCTACGAAGGCATTCTGCGCAAGCTGGGCGGGTTGGAGGACCTGACGTTTGCCGATGCGGGCCCCGCCGGGGCCGTCAGCTTCGTGCTGGGCGGCAGCGAGTTTTTCATTCCCCTCGAAGGCCATATCGACGTGGCCGCCGAGCGCGCGCGCCTCGAAAAAGAGCTGGCCTACGCCCAGGGCTTCCGCGATTCGGTGCAGAAAAAGCTGGGCAACGAGAAGTTCGCCCAAAACGCCAAGCCCGACGTGCTGGCCCGCGAGCAGCAAAAGCTGGCCGACGCCGAAACCAAAATCACGGCCCTGGAGCAGGCCCTAAAAGGCGTATAAGCTTTCATTGCTCCAGCAAAAAGCCGTTTCCTAAGCAAGGAAACGGCTTTTTGCTGGAGCAAGGAAAGCTATTTATTGAATCAGGAGTGACTGCGTTTTTATCTCGTTGTCGGTTTGCACCCTGGTAATGTACAGGCCTTTGGGCAGGCCGCTGAAATCCTTGGTTGCTTCGAGCAGTTTGGTGCCTTCGCTGCGGAATACTTCCCTGCCCAGCTGGTTCAACACCGACAGACGGATGGGCTGCTTGTCGGGGGCCGTCACCTTAAAGGCAACCTGGCCGCTCGACGGGTTGGGGTACTGCGTCACCAGCAAGCTGCTGGCGCCGCGCGGGCGGGTGCTTCTGAGCAGGCGGATGGCGGCGTCGGCCTGCACAAATCCGGAGCCGGTTTTGAAATCGAAGCCTTGGTCGAAGCCCGGCGTGAGCGGGTTGTCCATGTCGACGGCCGTTTGCTGCAAGTTTTGCTTGATAGCGCGCGGCGTGAGGTCGCCGGCCGCGTCCTCCAGCAGGAGCGCGGCCACGGCCGCCACGTGGGGGGCCGCCGCACTGGTGCCGAAGAAGTTAGGGAATCCGTCGCCCTCGAAGTCCTGGCCCGGAAAGGGCGGGAAGAAGGTGGTGTTGCCCCCATCGGGGCCGGTTACCTCGGGCTTATAGTGCAGCCGCGGCTGGCTCAGCCGGTTGCCTTGGTTGTCGAAGAGGATGGGCGAAGCGCCCAGCGACGAAAACGACTCCACCACCGGCACCGGGGTATTGACGTTGAACAGCGGCGTGTTGAAGTACGGAGCCGCCGCCACGGCCACCACCTGCCCGGCGTTGGCGTGGCCCACCAGGGTGGGGCTTTGCGTGTCGTACTCAACTGCCACGGGGCGGCTGCCGAAGTTGACGTACTTGATGTAGGTCGGGTCGGGGCCGGCAAATTTCACAATCACCACTTCCACGGTGGCCGCGGTGGGGCCGTTGTTTTGCAGGCTGACGAACTCGAAAGGGTCGCCGCCGATGTTATCGTCGACCGAAGAAAATATGGGCAGCCCATCGTAGAGCACGTACAAGTCCAGGTCGGTTTTGGCCCCGCGGATGCCACTGGCCGAAAAGAACGGGTCGTCCCACTGCAAGGCCAGCCTCAGGCTGCGGCCGGGGCCCACTGTTATGCTCTGCCGGGTGTCGCCCGGGGCAAAGCTGTGGGCCTTGCCCGTGATGCCCGGAACCCCGGTGAGGCTACCGTGGAACACCGACGCGTACGACTGCTGGGCCTGGTTGCCGGCCGACGAAAAGTACGCCGAGCCTCGGCTGACAACCTTTTCGGCTGCCTGCGCGACGATGCCGTTTTGGAAAAAAGGCTCGTCAAAGTAAATGACATCGTCCACGATAACCCGGCAACCAGCGGCTTGCAGGTCTTCAATGCCCTGGGCAAAGTCGGCCTCACCCAAGAAGGCGGTATGAAAGGCAATGGCGGCCTGGGGGGCCACGTCGTGCACGATTTCGGCCATGCCGCGGCCTTCGTCAATGCCGCCTCCGGGCATGTCTTTCAACACCTGAACGTTGGCGGGCAGGTCGCCGCTGGCCACGCCGGCGGCGGCTCCCTTCAGGACGTCGTAGCTGTCGGAAAGAATGCCCACCTTCACGCCCTTACCGGTCAGGCCGTACTTGGCGCGGGCCGCGTCGGCGCGCAGGGCGTGGTCGCCCTGCGAAGTGGTAGCGCCCACGTTCGCGAGTGGCTTGTAGGAGGGCCGCACCAGTTGCAGCGACGCCACGTTTTCGAGCGTTGCCAGGCGGTCCACGGGAAATAGCCCCGACACCACCGCGCCGTAAGCGGTGCCGTTGCGGAGGCCTTTGGCTTGCAGGTCGGCCAGCAGCTGCTTGGAGCTGGCCGTGGTGGCAAGGGCCTGAATCAGCACGTAGCCGTTAATCACTTGGATGTCGTCGGTGGCCTGCAGCGGGGAAGCCGCCAGGGACTGCGCCGTGCGGCTGCGCGCGGCGGCTAACGGCGAGGTTTTGTCCAGGCCGAGCAGGCTGGCCGACACCCTGCCCTTGGGCGCGGTCATGTTTTGGGCGGCCGCCGGAGCGCCGGATAAAGCGGCCACGGCCAGCAGAACGGCCACAGCGTGGCGGAAGTAGTACTTTCTCATGGGGCGGGAAGAATATAATGGAAAGAATGGACCTGCGCAGGCAGGCTTGACAGCAGGAGATCTGCAAATTAAGACTACTTGTATAAGCAAATATATCAAAATATTCAATGAATTGTACTAATTATTTTGAAGCCGTTTAGGTATTTTTCGGGCAGTTCTGCTTCGGCCGCCGGCCGAAGCAGAACGTTCTGATAGAATTCTCCGAATCGCCAAGCCGTTTCTTCAACAAATACCATCTTGCGGAAGACCCAAGAATAAAAAGTCCCGCCCAGCGCGTGGCTGGGCGGGACTTGGTGCGTCCATTCAGAAGGGCCAGGCCGGAAAACAGCCGCCGTGCCCGGTGCGGACGGGCTTACCGCTGCGGCGCGGGCGCGGGGCCGGTGCCCGCTTTTTTCTGTTCCTGGGCCAGTTGGTTTTGCAGCTGAAAGGTGACCTGCTCACAGTCGGCAAACCGCTTATTCGCCACTTTCAGGGCTTCCTCGGCGGCCGTAAGCTGCTGGTAAAGAAAGCCCATGAGGCCCAACGCTAAAACCAATGAGCTGATAAGAAGGATGTTTTTCATGAATTAATGCGCAACGCAAGGCCGTCCAAAAATCGCCTTCCCGAACCGATTGGGGAACCGGAAGGATTGGACCCTCCAGGTTTCGTGCCTGGCCCGGAAGGGCAATTGGTTTCTTCGGGCAATTGCCAATGCCTGGTAAAATCCTTAAATACTGGTGTTTGGGTCGAATTGCTCCAAGTAATCGGCCACTTTGCGCACGAACATGCCGCCGAGCGAGCCGTCGACCACGCGGTGGTCGTAGCTGTGGCTCAGGAACATGAACTGGCGCACGCCGATGAGGTCGCCCTGGGGGGTTTCAATCACGGCGGGCTTTTTCTTGATGGCCCCCACGGCCATGATGGCCACCTGCGGCTGCATGATGATGGGCGTGCCCATCACGTTGCCAAACGAGCCGACGTTGCTGAGCGTGTAGGTGCCGCCTTCGAGGTCTTCGGGCTTGAGCTTGTTCGTGCGGGCGCGGTTGGCGAGGTCGTTCACCTTCTTGCTCAGGCCGTTGAGGTTGAGCTGGTCGGCGCGGTGGATGACGGGCACGATGAGGTTGCCCGAGGGCAGGGCCACGGCCACGCCGATGTTGATGTCGCGCTTCTTGATGATGTAGTCGCCGTCCACCGACACGTTGATGTTCGGGAAATCCTGGATGGCGCGCGCCACGGCCTGAATGAAAATCGGCGTGAAGGTGAGGTTTTCGCCCTCGCGCTTTTTATAGGCGTCTTTGTGCCGGTTGCGCCAGTTCACCAGCTCCGTCACGTCGGCTTCCACGAAGCTGGTGACGTGCGGCGCGATGCGCTTCGAGTCGACCATCCGCTGGGCAATCATCTTGCGCATCCGGTCCATTTCAATCAACTCCTGGCCGCCGCTCACGCTGGGGGCCGGCTTCACGCTGGCCGCCGCCGGGGCCGGGCTGGGGGCCGTCGGGGCCGGGCTGGGGGCAACCGGCGCGGCGGCCGCGGCCGACTTCAGCACGGGGGCCGGCTCGGCGTCGGACGGGGCGGGCACGGCGTCGGGGCGCAGCGGGGGCTTGCCCGCGGCCACGTAATCGAGGATGTCTTTTTTGGTGACGCGGTTTTCCTTGCCCGTGCCGGGCAGGTATTCCAGGTCGGCGGCGCTCACGCCTTCCTCGCGGGCAATGCTGAGCACCAGCGGCGAAAGAAACCGGCCGGGCTGGTAGGTGGCCCCTTGCAAGGCCTGGGCCGCGAGCGGGGCCTGCGGGTCGTTGGGCTCGGGCAGGTAGGGCACGGCGTGGGCCTGGCCGTTGGCGCTGGCCGGGGCCGTTTGGGCGGGGGCGGGAGCAGCCGTGGCCGCGCCAACCTCCGTTTCGATGACGGCGATGGGGGCCCCCACGGCCACCACCTGGCCTTCCTGCACCAGAATTTCGGCCAGGGTGCCGGCCTGGATGGCGGGCACCTCGGTATCGACTTTGTCGGTGGCCACTTCCAGCACCGATTCGTCCTGCTCGATGGCGTCGCCGACTTGCTTGAGCCATTTCAAAACGGTGCCTTCCATGATGGATTCGCCCATCTTGGGCATCGTCATTTCCACTCGTGCCATAAGGTGCGGGATGTTTTGGGGTAAGAAAAGGGTGGGAGGTTGGGGCCGCAAAGGTAGCCAGAAAGCCGAACGCCCCCGGCGCCGCGCGGCGGCGGCGGCGTTGGAAAAATCAAGGCGATTGCCGGGTGCGTTGCCCGGGGGCGTCGGTTGACAAAAAGCGGCGTTGCTGAAAAATTAACGTCGGACCCGACCGCCCTGACGAACTGCCGTTTGGGCGCGTACCCGGCCGGGCGCGGGTAAGTTGAGTGAAGCGTTCCGGAAACCCGCCGCGTTGGGGCCCTGCGGCGGGTGAAAAAGAAAAGGTGAGCTTTGCCCGAACGGCTCTTGGTGCTGCTTAGGCGCCCGATTGCCCGGGCCCGCGGTGGTGGCGCACGGGTAACCAAGCCGCGCATTAGCTTTGGTGGCCTGTTTAATTAAACCCAACCAGCGCTTAAACCACCGCCGCAGTAAGTAGCCATGCCGAAAACCTACCTGTTCTTGCTGCTGCTAGCAGGCAGCTGCCCCGCCTTCGCTCAGTCGGGGGCCCCACTCACAGCCAGTTTGGATAACGTCAGGCTGACGGTGGCGCTCACGGCCAGCGGCCAGCCCACCTACGCCGTGGCCTACCGCCAGAAGCCGGTGGTCAACCCCTCGCGCCTCGGCCTGCAATTCGTCGATGGCCACGGCTTTGACGGCCCCCTGGTGCTGACCGGCAGCGAAGTGAAAAACGTGGACGACGCCTGGCAGCCGGTGTGGGGCGAAGTTAAAAGCATCCGCAACCGCTACCAGCAGCTGACGGTGCACCTGCGCCAGCCGGCCGCGCCCGGCCGGCGGCTCGACGTGGTGTTTCGGGTGTTTGCCGACGGCGTGGGCTTCCGCTACGAGTTTCCCAAGCAGCCCGGGTTGCAGTACTTCACCGTCGCGGACGAGCTCACCGAATTTGCCCTGCCCGGCGACCACAAAGCCTTTTGGATTCCCGGCGACTACGACACCAACGAGTACCCCTACACCGTTTCGCGCCTGAGCGAAGTGGACAACGCGCCGCTGGTCAAAGCCTCCACCGCCATTGCCGTGCGAGACGCGCCCGACCCGCAAGCCGTGCAAACGCCGCTCATGCTCAAGTCGGCCGACGGGCTGTACGTCAACATCCACGAAGCGGCGCAAGTCGATTACCCCGCCATGCAGCTGCACGTCGACCGGGCTTCGCACCGGCTCACGGCCCGCCTCGTGCCCGACGCCGTGGGCACCAAGGCCTACCTGCGCGCGCCCGGCCGCACGCCCTGGCGCACCCTGATCGTGAGCGACCGGGCCCCGGACATCCTCGCCTCCAAGCTCATCCTAAACCTGAACGAGCCCGCCGCCTTTGCCACCACCGACTGGATCAAGCCCATGAAATTTGTGGGCGTGTGGTGGGAAATGCAGGTGGGCAAAAGCACCTGGAGCTACGCCAACAGCGCCGACACCCTCACCGCGGCGGGCCAGCTCGTGCCCCACGGCCGCCACGGGGCCAACACGGCCAACGTGAAGCGCTACATCGACTTTGCCGCGAAGCACGGCATTGCGGGCGTGCTGGTGGAAGGCTGGAACGTGGGCTGGGAAGACTGGTTCGGCAACTGGAAGGAAGGCGTGTTTGACTTCGTGACGCCCTATCCCGACTTCAACGTGCAGGAAATCAGCCAATACGCCGCCGGCAAGGGCGTAAAGATGATCATGCACAACGAAACCTCGGGCGCGGCCACCAACTACGAGCAGCACCTCGACACCGCTTTTCGCTTCATGAACCGCTACGGCTACCCGGCCGTGAAAACCGGCTACGTGGGCCGCATCGTCCCGCGCGGCGAGCACCACGACGGCCAGTGGATGAGCAACCACTACGTGCGCGTGGCCGAAACGGCCGCCCGGCACCACGTCATGGTGGACATGCACGAGCCCGTGCGGCCCACCGGCCTCGGCCGCACCTACCCCAACTGGCTGGCCAGCGAAGCCGGCCGCGGCAACGAATACAACGCCTTCAGCGACGGCAACGCGCCCGCCCACGAGACCATCCTGCCCTTCACCCGCCTCATGGGGGGCCCCATGGACTATACACCCGGCATCTTTAAGCTTCGGAACTACGCGGCCGGGGCCCCGCAGCGCCAGGTGCACACCACCCTGGCCAAGCAGCTGGCCCTGTACGTCACGCTCTACTCGCCCCTGCAAATGGCGGCCGACCTGCCCGAAAACTACGAGCAGCACCTCGACGCTTTCCGGTTCATCCAGGACGTGCCCGTGGACTGGGACGACACCCGCATCCTCGAAGCCGAGCCGGGCGAGTACGTCACCATCGCCCGCCAGCAAAAAGGCAGCGCCAGCTGGTTCGTCGGGGCCATCACCAACGAGAACCGCCGCACGGCCACCCTCCGCCTCAGCTTTTTGCCCAAGGGCCGGCGCTACCGGGCCACCTTGTACACCGACGCGCCCAACGCCGACTGGCGCACCAACCCCGAAGCCTACCGCATCAGCACCCAAACGGTGCAGGCCGGCACCACGCTGCGCCTGGCCCTGGCCCCCGGCGGGGGCGCGGCCCTCAGCCTGGTGCCAATGAACTGACGGGTTTATCGTTGGCTATTGTACAAACCCGGGCCCCATCAGCCGCTGCCACAGCAGGGCCAGCACGGCCTGGGCGGTGTAGGTAATGTTCAACTCACGGCCCCGGTTGAAGCTGAACTGCTTGCTCACGGTGCCCTGCGCGTCGGCCACGGCGATGCAGATGGTGCCCACCGGCTTGTCGGGGGTGCCGCCGCCGGGGCCCGCGATGCCGCTCGTGGCCACGGCCACGGCGGCCCCCAGGCGCTGGCGGGCGCCTTCGGCCATGGCGCGCACGGTGGCTTCGCTCACGGCCCCGCTTGTAGCCAGGGTTTCGGCGGGAACGCTTAATTCGCTTATTTTGATGTCGTTATGGTAGGCCACCACGCTGCCCCGGAAGTAAGCTGAGCTGCCCGGTACGCCCGTGATGCGGTGGGCCACCAGGCCCCCGGTGCAGCTTTCGGCGGTGGCCAGGGTGAGGTGCCTGGCCAGCAGCAGCCGCCCGATAGCGGCTTCCAGCGTGGTCTCTTCTTCGGCAAAAATGTAGCTGCCGATGCGCTCGCGCAGGGCCGGCAACAGGGCCAGCATGCGGCCGCGCAGGTCGGGCCGGCCGTCGTCGGCGCCGGTGAGGCGGAGGCGGACGGCCCCCAGGCTGGGCAGGTAGGCGAGCTTGACGTTGGGCGGCAGGGCGTCTTCCCAATCCACAATTTTCTCGGCCAGGAACGACTCGCCCAGGCCCACGGTCATCACCACCACGTGCTCGATGGGGGCCAGCCGGAACCGCTCGCGCAGGCGGGGCAGCACGGCGTCGGTCATCAGTTTTTTCATCTCGAAGGGCACGCCGGGCATGCTCACAAACACGGTGCCTGCGTCTTCGAACCACATGCCCGGGGCCGTGCCCACGGCGTTGAACAGCACCTCGCTGTTGGCCGGCACCAGGGCCTGCTGGCGGTTCACGTCGAGCATGGGCCGGTTGAAGCGCCGGAAAATTTCGGTGACGTGGGCCAGCGTGGGTTCGTGCAACACCAGCTCGGCGCCGAAGTAGCGGGCCAGCACGTGCTTGGTGAGGTCGTCTTTGGTGGGGCCCAGCCCGCCGGTGATGAGCACCACCCGGGCCCGCTGCCGGGCCTGGTCGAGGGCGGCCACGATCTCATCGGCGCGGTCGGACACCGACGAAATCTGGCGCACGCGCAGGCCGATTTTGGCCAGCTCCTGGCCCATAAAAGCCGAATTAGTGTCGACGACCTGCCCGTAGAGTAGCTCGTCGCCGATGGTCATGATTTCAACGTCGGGTGGGGCGGAAGGGGATGGCAAGGGCATGGGGCGAACGGGAATAAGCAAGAGTTGGGCGGGTGAAAACGGGTTTGGCTGGAAAATTGCGTCAATTTGCACCAGCGGCGGCGCTACGACAGCCACACCGGCTGTTGGGTTTTCCCGCCGCGGCTTTTTTATTTCCATGTTTACGCGTATCGCCAGCATTGTGCTGACGGCTGGCCTGCTGGCCGCCGCCGCTCCCGCCGCCCAGGCCCAAACCGTCAAAAAAACCACCGCCAAAACCACGGCCGCCAAAAAGGCCGCCGCGGCCAAAGCCGCCGCTGCTAAAAAAGCTGCGGCCGCCAAAGCCGCCGCGGCCAAGCCCGCCGCACCGGCCCCGGCCCCCGCGGTGCCCCTCACCCAGGCCGAGGCCAGCGTTGGCATCAAAGATGCCCTCACCAAAAGCGTGACGAAGGCCGTGGAGTTTGCCTCCGAGCCGGATGGGTTCAATACGAACGACGACATCCACATCCCGTTCCCGGACGATATGCTGCTGATGAAGAGCACCCTGGGCCGCCTGCCGGGCATGAGCACGGTGATGACGACGTTTGAAACCCAGCTCAACCGCGCCGCCGAGGCCGCGGCGCCCAAAGCCAAAGCCATTTTCCTTAATGCCTTGACCAATATCAGCTTAACGGATGCGCTGGGCCTGGTCACGAGCGGCTCGACGGACGCGGCCACGCAGTTCCTGCGCAAATCGACCGAGCAGCAGCTGGTGACGGCGTTCAAGCCCGACATCAGCGCCGCCATCAGCCAGGTGGGCGCCGAGGCCGCCTACACCAAAATGACGACCCAGTACAACCGCATCCCGCTGATGACGCCGGTGCAAACCGACCTGGCCGCCTACACCACCCAAAAAGCCGTCGACGGCATTTTTGTGCTGATGGCGCAGGAAGAAGCCAAAATTCGCAAAAACCCCGCGGCCCGCACCACCGACGCCCTTAAGCGGGCGTTTGGCGGCAAGTAAGCCCGCTGCGTTTTCCCTAAAAGTAAACAGGGCCCCGGCTGCGTCGTGCAGCCGGGGCCCTGTTTTGTGCTGGGCGCCAGAAACGCTAGAAATCGTCGCTGTCGAAGCTGCTGCGGCCGCGGGGGCTGCTAAAGCCGTCGTCTTCGTCCTCGTCGTCGCCGAAATCGTCGTCGTCATCGGGCGCGCCGAAGCCGCTGCGCTCGGCGCTGTCGGCGTTGTCCGCGTTTTCGGCGGCCACGTGCTCGGCCTCGGTCATGCCGGCCAGGTCGAGGGCTTCGTCGTGGCTGGAGCCGGTGTCGCGCCACATCAGGTAATCGGCGTACTTGGCCGAGAGCTGGTCTTCGGGGTTGCCGAGGGCCTTGGCTCCGCCCTGGGCGGCGTAGGTATCAAGCGTGTCGTCGTCGTCGAGCAAGTCGTCGTCCAGGTCGTCGTGGTCAATCATGGCCGGGGCGTGAATAAGGAGGTGAGAGAAAAAGGCGGATTGGGCGGCGAAGATACGCGCCGCGGCAAAACAGAGTTCCCGGCGAAAGCCGGTTTGGGGCCCTGGGCCCCGCGTTATGCTGCGATGGACGGGCTGGTGGGGCCGTGGTAAGCGGGGCCCCAAGGCTAAAATAACCGATATTTTGGAAATGGCCGCGCGTGCTACCGCAGCCGCTGCGGCTGGAAGTCCGTCACCACCAATTCCTCGTCGCAAAAAGCGTACTCGGCGGGCACGTTGGAGCTGAGCAGCACGGTGCGGCCGGCGCAGGTGGCGCGCACGTGCTCCTGAAACCACGCCGCGCCGGTGGCGTCGAGGTTGGTGGTGGGCTCGTCGAGCAGCAGCAGCGGCGCGTCGGCGTAGAGGGCCAGGCCCAGCTTGAGGCGCTGCTTCATGCCCGACGAAAACTCGCGCACCAGCCGCTGCCGAGCCCCTTCGAGGTACATAATTTCCACCAGCCCGTCGAGCGAAACCCCCGGCCGTAGCGGCTTGAACCGGGTGTGGAAGCGCAGCAGCTCCATCAGCGTCAATTCTTCCAGCAGGTCGAGGTAGGGGGCGGCGTAGGCGAGGTGGCGGGGCAGCTCCTCCACGGGCACCGGCCGGCCGGCCCGGGCGTAGGCCAGCGCGCCCTCGGTGGGCAGCAGTTGGCCCGAAAGCGTGTTGAGCAGCGTGCTTTTGCCCGCGCCGTTGGGCCCGAGCACGGCCGTGGCGCTGCCGGGCCGGAAGGCGCGCGTCAGGCCCCGGAAAATCCAGTCGCGCTGGTAGCGCTTGCCCAGGCCGGTGGCGTCAATTAACAATTAACAGGGAGCAATCAACAGTTGACAATGGGGGCCCGGTGAGCCGGGCGCTCAGTCGGCCCCCTCGTCCAGGCCCTTTTTCCCGGGGCCCTTGATGATGCCCCGGCTGGCGGCGCGAACGAATTCGATGGCCAGCGCCCGCTGGGGCGAGGCCGGCACCTCGGCTTCGATGCGGGCCAGGGCTTCCTGGGTGTTCAGTCCTCCCAAAAAGAGGATGCGGTACAGGTCTTGAATTTCAAGGATTTGCGGTTCGGAGTAGCCGCGGCGGCGCAGGCCTACGGCGTTCACCCCGGCGTAGGTGAGGGGCTCGCGGGCGGCCTTCACGAAGGGCGGCACGTCTTTGCGCACCAGCGAGCCGCCGCCGACGAACGCGTGGGCCCCGATGTTGACGAACTGGTGGATGGCCGAGGTGCCGCCCAGGATGGCCCAGTCGCCCACCTGCACGTGCCCGGCAATCTGCACGGCGTTGGAAATCACGCAGTGGTCGCCCACCACGCAGTCGTGGGCCACGTGCACGTAGGCTTGCAGCAGGCAGTGGGCCCCCACCACGGTGCGGCCGCGGTCCACGGTGCCGCGGTTCACGGTCACGCACTCGCGCAGCACGGTGTAGTCGCCCACGTGGGCCGTGGTGTGCTCGCCGGCAAACTTGAGGTCCTGCGGGATAGCGGCCACCACGGCCCCCGGAAAAATCTGGCAGTGCGCCCCGATGCGGGCCCCGTTCATGATGGTCACGTTGGGCCCAATCCAGGTGCCTTCGCCAATTTCCACGTCCGCGGCAATGGTGGTAAACGGCTCAACGGTGACGCCCGAAGCAAGGCGGGCGCTGGGGTGGATATGGGCGAAGGGGGAAATCATTCTACTCGATTAACAATTAACAATGAGCAATTAACAATTATCAGCCAACGGGCAGCGGGTCGTCAGGGCCCCATTGCGCGTTGGTAATGGATAATTGTTCATTGGTTTAAGCGTTGTCTTTGCGGACGATGGCGGCACTCATTTCGGCGTCCATCACCACCTTGCCGTTCACGAAGGCCTGGCCGCGCATCTTGGCGATGCCGCGCTTGACCGGGGCCGTGAGCACGCAGTGGAAAATCATCGTGTCGCCGGGCACAACTTTCTTGCGGAAACGGCAGTTTTCGATGCCCAAAAAGTATTGCCAGTAGTTTTCCGGGTCGGGCACGGTGTTCATCACCAGGATGCCGCCGGTCTGGGCCATGGCTTCGATTTGCAGCACGCCGGGCATGACGGGGTTGCCGGGGAAGTGGCCCTGGAAAAACTCCTCGTTCATGGTCACGTTCTTCACCGCCGTCACCATCTGCGAGTCGAGGTGAATCACTTTGTCGAGCAACAGGAAGGGGTAGCGGTGGGGCAGCACCTGCATGATGCGCTTGACGTCCATCACCGATTCGCGGCTGGGGTCGTACACCGGCACGGGGTTGGAGTGCGCCTCCAGCATCTTCTTTTTGATCTTTTTGGCGAAGGCCACGTTGGCGGCGTGGCCGGGCCGGGCGGCCAGGATCTGGCCTTTCAGGGGGCGGCCCACCAGGGCCAGGTCGCCCACCAGGTCGAGCAGCTTGTGGCGGGCGGGCTCGTTTTTGTGGCGCAGGTCCACGTTGTTGAGGATGCCTTCCTTCTTGACCGACACGCGGGGCTTGCCCAGCATTTTGGCCAGGTCGTTCAGCTCGTCGTCCGTCACCACGCGGTCCACCACCACGATGGCGTTGCTCAAATCGCCGCCCTTGATGAGGTTGGATTTGTAGAGGTGCTCCAGCTCGTGCAGGAAGCAGAACGTGCGCGAGCTGGCAATCTCGTTGGCAAACTGCCCGATGTCGGCCAGCGTGGCGTGCTGCGAGCCCAGCACCGGCGAGTTGTAGTCCACCATCACCGTGAGGCGGTAGTCGGAGAGGGGCAGGGCGGCAATTTCCACGCCGCGCGCGTTGTCCACGTACCGGATGGTGTCCGAAATCTCGTAGTAGTTGCGCAGCGCGTTCTGCTCTTCCACGCCCACGCTTTGCAAGGCGTGGATGAACTCGGCCGACGAGCCGTCCATGATCGGCGGCTCGGGGCCCGAGAGCTGGATCAGCACGTTGTCGAGCTGCATGCCCACGAGGGCGGCCAGCGTGTGCTCCACAGTGTTGACGCGGGCCCCGTTCTGCTCGATGGTGGTGCCGCGCGAGAGGTCCACCACGTTGTCCACGTCGGCGTCCACCACGGGCTGGCCGGGCAAATCGACGCGCTGGAACTTGTAGCCGTGGCCCACGGGGGCGGGGCAAAAGGTCATCGTGGCCTCCACGCCGGTGTGCAGCCCAATGCCGCGCACCGTCACGGGCGCTTTGATGGTGTGTTGTTTATCGTTCATTTTTTTAGCTGTTAGCCAGTAGCAGTCGGCTAGTGGCTTCGCTTGAAGTTGATGGAGCTGCGCCAACAGCTAATAACCGCTAAGCAAAGCTCAATCATTGCGCAAAGCTAGGGCTTTTCCGGCGCGTTTGCTGCCTGTTCCAGTCGCTCGACGCGGTGCAGCAGGCCGGGCAGCTGGCGGTACACCACCAATGCCCGCAGGCTGTCGCGCAGGTCCAGGGCCGGGTAGCCCTGCACGGAGCGCCCGGGCTGCGTTATGGACTTCTGCACGCCGCTTTTGGCCGCGATGCTGGTGCGGTCGGCCACGGCAATGTGGCCCACCAGGCCCACCTGGCCGGCCATCACGCAGTAGTCCCCGACTTTGCACGAGCCCGAAATGCCCGTTTGGGCCGCTATAACGGTGTGGCGGCCGATGACCACGTTGTGGGCAACTTGCACGAGGTTGTCGATTTTGGTGCCCTCGCGCACCAGCGTCGAGCCCATCGTGGCGCAGTCGACGGTGGTGTTGGCCCCGATGCTCACGTAGTCTTCGAGCACCACGTTGCCAATTTGGGGGATGGGGCGGTAGGAGCCGTCGGGCTGCGGGGCGAAGCCGAAGCCGTCGGTGCCCACCACGGCCCCGGCCTTGACGACGCAAAACCGGCCGATTACCGTATCGGCGTAGATTTTGGCTCCCGCGTGAATCACGCTGCCCTCGCCAATCGTGACCCGGTCGCCGATGTAGGCGTGCGGAAACACCTGCACGTTGGCCCCCAGCCGGCAGTCTTCGCCGATGTAGGAAAAGGCCCCCCGGTAGTGGCCGGGCCCGACGGTGGCGGTGGCGGCCAGGTAGGCGGGCTCCTCCACGCCGCGCTTGTTCGTGCGGGTGGCCTGGGCGTAGAATTCCAGCAGCTTGGTGAAGGCCGAGTACGGGTCGTCGACGCGCACCAGGGCCGGAGCCACCGGGTGGCGCAGCACCAGGCTGCGGGCCACCATCACCACCGAGGCTTGGGTGGTGTAGAGGTACTGCTCGTACTTGGGGTTGGCCACGAAGGTGAGCGAGCCGGCCTGGGCCTCTTCAATCTTCGCCAGGCCGGCCACGCGCCGCGTGGCCTCTCCCTCCACGGTGCCGCCGACGGCCTCCGCGATTTGCTGAACGGTAAATTCCATAGCGGGCAAATTTAGTGCTTGGTATTGGGTGCGTGGTGCCGGGCGGTGGCTAAATCCCGGCAAATAGCTGTTAGTAGTTGGCCGCCAAGCGCGAACCACGGGTGCCGGGCCCCAAAACCTACACAATCTCCTTCGGGTAGCAGATGTAGTACTTGTCGACGCGCTGGCTGAGGGCCCTGATGTTGGGCAGGTCGGAAGCGTCCATCACGTTCACGACCTGGCCTTGCTTGGTAAGGATTTCGATGGGCTCCTGGCTGTGGGCGTTGTAGGCGCTGTTGCTCAGGCGGCCGGCAATCATCAGCAGCGCGGCCTCGGCGGGCGGCAGGCCGAACCGCTCCTGGATCAGCTCCTGGATGCCGAGCTTGAAGTCGTCGTCGAACGGGGCGGGGGCCAGCACGATTTTCAGCAGGTTGCGGTGCAGCAGGCTTTTGGCCAGGTAGCTGAGCACCACGTCGGGGTGGCCGGCCCAGCCCTTCACCGCCGACCAGATGTCGTGGTCGTCCAGCTCCACGAAGTGGCCCAGAATTTTGGGGTCGTCGGCAAATTCACCCAACGTCACGGCCCGCCCCAGGAAGAAGCCCAGGCAGCTGCTGGCCGGCACGGGCACGCCCCGGCGGGTCAGGTCGCGGGCGCGCTGCACGGCCCTGATCATCATCTGCTCGGCGCTGGTCACGGTTTTGTGCAGGTACACCTGCCAGTACATCAGCCGGCGGCTCACCAGGAAATTCTCGACCGAGTACACCGCTTTTTCCTCCAGCACGAGGCGCTCGTCCACCACGCGCAGCATTTTGATGAGGCGGTCGGCCCCCGGGCGGCCCTCCTCCACACCGGTATAAAAGGAGTCGCGGTTGAGGTAGTCGAGCCGGTCCATGTCGAGCTGGCTGCTCACCAATTGGTGAAAAAACGGGCGCCCGTACGTCCCTTCAAAGATTTCAATCGCCAGCCCGAGCCGCCCGCCGAACGCCGCGTTCAGCCGCCGCATCAGAAACAAGGAAAGCTGCTCGTGCGGCACGTCTTGGAAAATGGCCGTTTCCAGGGCGTGGGAGAGGGGCCCGTGGCCGACGTCGTGCAGCAGGATGGCCGCCAGCGCGGCTTCGCCCTCGGCGGCCGAAACCGGCACGCCCTTGTCTTTGAGCGTGCGCAAAGCCAGCTGCATCAGGTGCATGGCCCCCAGCGCGTGGTGAAAGCGCGTGTGCAGGGCCCCGGGGTACACGAACCCCGTGAGGCCCAGCTGCTGGATGCGCCGCAGCCGCTGAAAGTACGGGTGCTCGATGAGGTCGAACAGCAGCTCGGTGGGGATGGTGACGAACCCGTACACGGGGTCGTTGAAAATCTTCTTTTTGTTCACGGACGGTACGGGCAGAAAAGACGGTGCAAAAGAACGACAGCCGGCCCACGTGCGGCCGCGCCGCAACCTGCGGGGCCCTCCTGCGCCTTTGGCTGGGCACCGGCCCCAGCAACCCCGCGGTCGGTTTTGGGGTACTGTTGGGCGATTGCGGGGCCGCCCGGGCACCATGCCGGGCACTTTATTCGTTCACCTCAAACGCCGGGCCCCTGCCCGGCGGCGCTTCACCCGCCGCAGG
>JANXOE010000282.1 GCA_025353745.1 Hymenobacter sp. | reverse complement strand
TGGTGCTCACCGCCGACACCATCGTGTGCCTCGACGACGACGTGCTGAACAAGCCCGCCGACGCGGCCGAGGCCATCGCCATGCTCACCCGCCTGCAGGGCCGGGCGCACGACGTGTTCACGGGCGTGTGCCTGCGCCTCGGCGACGGCCGCCAAGTGGTGTTTTCCGACCAGACGACGGTGCACTTCCGGCCCCTGAGCGCGGCCGAAATCGGCCACTACATCGCCACCGCCCAGCCCTTCGACAAAGCCGGCGCCTACGGCGCGCAGGATTGGATCGGGATGGTGGGCGTGACGCGCCTCGAAGGCTCCTACTTCAACGTGATGGGCCTGCCCGTGCACCGCGTGTGGGCGGAGCTGCAAAAGCTGGGGGCCCTGCCGGCGCTGGTGCCCGGCGCCTAGCGCCCCGCCCGCCGCCCCACCAACCCGTTTCTGCGTTCCATGCCCCCGGCTACTCCTTTTTCTTCTTCGCGCCCGAGCGGGCGGTTTTTCCTGGTGCTGCTGACGGGCATTTGGGGCCTGTGCGCGGCCTACGCGGCCCTGGTGCTCAACCAGGCCACCTACGCCGACGTGCGCGCCCTGGGCCGCATCACCTTCCACAACGGCTCCTACCAGTACCTGTCCGTGCGCCCGACGGCCGCCGAGTTTGCCCTGGCCCAGCGCACGGCCCTGGGCGTGGCCGGGGCCCTGCTGCTGGCCGCCGCGCTGGCCGGGGCCCGCGGTGACGGGCCCCGGCAGCTGGGGGCCCTCGCCGCCGAAACCCGTGCGGCCCTGGCCGGCCTGGGGCGCACCCTGGCGCGGCTGGCCCCGGCGCAGCGCTGGGCGGCCGGGCTCAGCCTAGCGGTGCTCACCGGGGCCCGGGTTTACTTCGGCCTTGTGAAATCGTACCATTCGGACGAAGTGGCCTCGTACGACTTTTTCATCAGCCGGGGCCTGCTGGCGGTGAGCAGCTTCTACCCCATCCCCAACAACCACGTGCTGCCGAACACGCTGAGCTGGCTGTTTTTTCGGGTGAACCCGGACCTGTGGTTCACGCTGCGGCTGCCGGTGCTGCTCACCACCACGGCCGGCACGGTGGGGCTGTTTGCGGGGCTGGTGCGGTTCGGCACGTTTCGGGCGGCGCTGGTGGCCCTCACGCTCTTTGCCTGGGTGCAGCTGAGTATGTACAACGCCGTGGCCGGGCGCGGCTACTGGCTGCTGATGTCGCTGGCGGGCGTGCATTTTTTCGCCACGGTGGCCCTGCTGGCCCGGCCCGGGGCCCCGCGCGTGGCCTGGGCCGCTCTGCTGCTGAGCGGCGCGCTGGGCTGCTACACGGTGCCCTCGTTTCTCTACGTGGTGGCATCGGCCAGCAGCTACCTGGGGCTGGTGTACGGGCGGCGGCGCGACTGGGCCGGCCTCGGCCGGGCGGCGGCCCTGGCGGCCGGCGCGGTGGCCGGCGCGGCCCTGCTCTACGCGCCCTTGCTGCTGCTCTCGGGCTGGCGCCTGCTGCTGGCCAACGACTACGTGGTGTCGCACCCCTGGCCGGAGTTTTTGCGCGCGCTGCCCGCCTTCGCCTGGTTCACCGAAGGCACGCTGGCGGGGCAGCGCAGCGTGGGGGTCCTCGGGTTCGTGGCCGGGCTGGGGGCCTTTGGGTGGCTGCTGCGGGCCCGGGCGTGGGCCGGCCTCGCGCCGGATTTGCGCGCGGCGGTGCGCCGCCTGGGGCTGCCGGCGCTCTGGTTCGTGGGCCTGCCCTACGCCCTGCTCACGGCGCAGCGGGTGCTGCCGCCCGAGCGGGTGCTGCTCTACAAGTCGCTGTACTTTTTCGCCCTCGTGGGCCTCGTCGTCGACGCGTGGCTGCGGGCCCACCCGGGCCGCTGGCGGCCCCGGCTGGCCGGCCTGGGCATTGCGCTGTTCGTGGCCTACCAAACGTACACGATGACCTTCCTGGTGATGGCCAACCGCCGCTACATCGACGCCATCTGGGGCTCTTTTGCCTGGCTGGAAAAGCAGCCCCCGGGCCGCGCGATGGTGGGCGTCAACGAAACGTCGCTCCACTACTTGTTTTTGGCCCATTACCGCACCCCCGGCCGGGCCTGGCAATTCGACACCAGCCCGCAGCCGGGCGTGCGCTACCGCTACGTCGTCGTTTCGCCCGACTACCAGGGCCCCTACCGCCCGGCGCCGCCCGCCCAACCCGTCTTCCGCGATGGGGTGAACGAAATTTACGCCCTGCCCGCCCCCGGCCGGCCCGTGCCCCGCGACCCGGCCCGCGAGTAGGGCCCCGGGCCCATTCGCTCAGTGCCCACGCGCCAGCAGCGCAATGCCCGCCACCACCAGCACCAGCCCGCCCAGCTGCGGCCAGCTCAGCGCCTCGCGCAGCACCGCCAGCCCCAGCAGGGCCGTGAGCAGCACCGAGCCGCCCACAATCACGGGCGTGCCCACCGAAGCCGGCACCCCGCGCTGAAACACCACGAACGTGAGAATCTCGGCCAGCCCCACGCCCAGCCCGGCCAGCGCCGCCAGCGCCAGGCCCCGGCCGCTTAGGGCCAGCGGCTGGCCTTGCAGCTTCAGGCGCAGCAGCCACGCGGCGCCCAGGGCGGCGGCCACGAGTTGCAGCACGACGGCCCCCACCGCCGGCGGCAAGTGGTCGGCCGCCAGCTTAATGAAGAAGTTGTAGAGCGCCAGGCACAAGGCCGTGAGCAGCGCCAAGGGCAGCCAATTATTCATCCCACTGTTTGTAATTCCGAATAAAGCCCTTTGTCATTCCGAGCGCAGCGAGGAATCTGGGTCAAGA
>JANXOE010000255.1 GCA_025353745.1 Hymenobacter sp. | reverse complement strand
AAGAACGCCAGCACCTTTCTGGCAATGGTCACCCTCGGAGCCATCCTGATGTGGCTTTAATTGTTTACACGTCCTAATATAAAACGGTCATGCTGAACGCAGTGAAGCATTTCTCCCGCTTACTAATCAGGGCTTACTGCTGCGGGAGAGATGCTTCACTGCGTTCAGCATGACCGCCTAAAGTATTTTTTATCCAACCCAAACAGCTTCTAAGTCAACCAGATAAACAGAACGTTCAAAATATTTCTCGGATGGGCGTTCATGGTTGGTTGCCATTGTTTCCGGCTCATCGTTCATTGCTAATTATTCATTGCTAATTGAAAAACGTAGCTGCATTCCGGTTGCTTGTGCACGTGCTGCTGCTGGCCGGCGCGGCGCTGGTGGGCCTGCTGGCGCTGGTGCCGGTGGTGCGCAAGGGCCAAGTGGACGCGTTTTATGGCCGGTTCGCGGGGCCGCCGGCGGGCTCGCTGGTGCTGGGTACCTCGCGGGCGGCGCAGGGCGTGCAGCCGGCGGTGCTCGCGGCGCGGCTGGGCGGGCGCTTCGACGGCCCCCTGCTCAACTACGCCTTCACGCTCACCCATTCGCCTTACGGCCCGGCGTATTTGCGCAGCATTCAGCGCAAGCTCCGGCCCGAAGTGAAAAACGGCCTGTTCGTCGTGGCCGTCGATCCGTGGTCGTTGTCGCTGACGGGCCCCGAGGGCGCATTTCCGGAAGATAATTCCTTCATCGGCCAGTTGCACCAGGTCAGCCAAAACCCTAATTTACCCTACTTAACCCGCTACCAAACCAAGCCGCTCTACCGCCTGCTGCTCGACTACGCCACCGCCACCGAGCGCCTGCACCCCGACGGCTGGCTCGAAGTCCGCATCGGCACCGACAGCGCCCAGGTGCGCGCCCGCACCGCCCGCAAGGTGCTGGATTACCGCCTGCTGGCCAGCACCCAGCACCTTTCGGCGGGGCGTTTGGAAGCCCTGCGCCAAACCATTGAGTTCCTCAAGCGGCACGGCCGGGTGTGCGTGGTGCGCCTGCCGGTGGGGCCCCCGCTGCTGCGCCTGGAGCAAGCCTACCAGCCGGGGTTCGACGGCCTCATGCGCCGCACCGCCGCCGCCCTGGCCGTGCCCTACCTCGACTACAGCGCCCGGCCCTACGCCACCACCGACGGCAACCACCTGCAGCGCGCCGCCAGCACGGCCTTCAGCCAGCGGCTGGCGGCAGACCTGGCGAGGGCCCCGGAGTGAAGCCGGGCCTCAGGCCCGGCGCTGCCACAGGGCCTGGAAGTAGCCGCCGGTTTGCGACACCCGGCGGTGGGCGTCGTACGCGTCGGCTTCCCGAACCAAACGGTATTCGCCGCCGAGCATTGCGCCGTAGTCGTCGAATTTAATGGGCTGCACGACCCCGGAGTTTCCGGCGCTTTCCTTGCCGTTGCGGGCCTGCATTAAGTACACCCAGCGGCAGTTGCCTTTGATGTAGCTTAAATAATTGGCGACGATGCCGGGCTCCATTTCGCCGAAGCTGGCCGCGTTCCAAAAAATATCGAACGCGAAGTTTTTCAACAGCGGAAATTGCCAGTTGCCGAAGAAATGCACCTTGCCTTTTTCCAGGTTGGACAAGCCGGTGAGCGCCAAATTTCTTTCCGAGCCCACAATTTGGTCGGCCCCCAAAACATTCGACAAATAATGCTCGCACAGAAACAGTTGCGCAGGCAAATCAAAGCACAGAATGGTGAGATTTGGGTACAGTTTTTTCAAAATTTCTACCTGCATGCCCGAGCCCGAGCCCAGCTCCACGATGGTTTCGTCGCCCTTGAGGTGCGCGTACCGCTGCCCAAAGCAGTAGCGGACGTAGTAATTCAAAAACCGGACGGTATAGTCCTT
The DNA here is from genome assembly GCA_025353745.1 of Hymenobacter sp. GTDB lineage: Bacteria > Bacteroidota > Bacteroidia > Cytophagales > Hymenobacteraceae > Hymenobacter. The sequence goes on along the minus strand of JANXOE010000255.1, from coordinate 13,083 downwards.
GCCGTCAATGGTAAACAAATCCTGCGGCTTGCCAAAGCGGCTGGTTTCGATGCTGCTGATGGGCGCCGCCGCGGCCAGCTCGCCCTGCAGCACGCAGTGCACGTAAGCCATTTCCCGAATGTCTTCCAGCCGCAACGAGTAGGGCAGCGCGGCCCGGTTGTCAATAAATAGCTTCCGGACCAGCTTGCGAATCATTCGCACGTAAAACGGCATCGACGGGTGGTAGTAATGCACCAAATCGTTGAAGCCAAACGTGGAAAAGAGCGGGTATTTGCCGCTGCGCAGCTCGCTTAAATCCGCGGTTTTTACTTGCGCGATAATATCGGCCTCGTAAGCGCGCCAATACCGCGACGCATGAAAGATTTCCGGCGCGTTGTCGTACGCCTGGTACAATTTATCAAGGTGATTCATGAACGTGTTTAGCTGATTATCTGCCCGGCGCACCTGGTTGGTGAGCAAGTAAGAAGGAGGGGATTTTAGTCCTGTTTTTCGCCGCTCGTCGCTACCAGCTCGTGCGCTATTTTCGCCAGCTGGCCCGCCAGGGCCCGGCGGGCGTAGCGGCCGTGGCTGGCGGCGGGCAGGTCCAGGTTGGGGTTGATGCGCCACTGGTGCAGCAGCGCGTCGAGGGTTTCGCGCATCAGGGCCGCGTCGGCGTAGGGCAGGGCTTGGCCGGCCCCGCATTCCTGCAACAACTTATCGGCGTCGGAGCCGGCGGGCCCCACGCACAGCACGGGCTTGTTGGCGGCCAGGTATTCGAAGATTTTGCCCGGCAAAATGCCCCGGTTGCGCGGCACGTCGGGAATGGCCATCAGCAGCACACTGGCGCGCAGCAGCTCCGCCACCGATTCGGCGTGCGGCACAAAGGGGCCGTACTCGGTGCGGCCGGCCAGGCCGGCGGCGCTCACCCGGGCCCGCAGCTCGGCGCTGACCTGGCCCACGAAACGCAGCCGCACGGGCACGTCGGGGTGGCGGGCGGCGGCGGCGGCCAGGGCCCCCAGCAGGCCGTCGAGGTGGTAAAGCTCGGTGATGGTGCCTGTGTGCGTGATGCGGAAGCAGTCGGTGGGCGGCTGCGAAGGCTGGCAGAAGTCGGGCGCGTCGTAGCCGTTGGGCAGCACGTGGATTTTGCCGGCCGCCAGCCCCGGCAGCTTGGCCCGGAACAGGCGCTCGGTTTCGGGCGAGGTCACGAGCACGGCGTCGGCCCGCGTCAGCACCCGGCGCTCGTAGCGGGCGTCGAGCCAGGCGGCGGGCGGGGTGTGGTGCAAGTCTTTGTAATAATAGATGTCCGTCCAGGGGTCGCGCAAATCGGCCAGCCAGCGCAGGCCGTGGCGTTTTTGCAGCTCCAGCCCAATGAGCTGGGTGGAGTGCGGCGGCGAGCTGGTGAGCACCGCGTCGAAGGTTTCGCCGGCGGCCAGCAGGGCCTCCACGGCCCGCAGCGCGTGCTTGTTCCAGCCCCGGCGCGGGTCGGGAATGAAGAGGTTGCCGCGCACGAAGCGCAGGGCCTGCTGCACCAGCCCCGGCTGGCCTTCGTTGGCGAAGCCGCCGTAGGGCACGGCGCGGCCCGTCAGCTTTTTGTAGCTCTCAAACGGCTCCGACGTTGGCGTGCGGACGACGCGCACGCCCGCCGGCACGTCGGCTTCCAGGCTGGCGTCGAGCACCGGGTAGGTGGCCTGGGCCGGGTCGACGGTGACGACGGTGGCCGCCACCCCAAATTCGCCCAGGTACTTCACCCATTTCAAGCAGCGCTGCACCCCCGCCCCGCCCGACGGCGGCCAGTAGTAGGTGAGGACGAGCAGGCGAAAGGGGCGGATTTCGGGCACGATAACGGGGCTGAGCGGAGCGGGCGAAGGTACGGCCCCGACCGATTTTCGCCCTTTTGTGGTTACTTTTGAAGTTGATTTCCGGTTCAATTTCCGCCTTTGGCGCCGCGGTTGAACCCGCAAAATCCCTCCCACCAGCGAAAATCAGCGATTCATGTTCGACAACCTCTCCACCAAGCTCGACCGGGCCATTAAAACCCTTAAGGGCCAGGGCAGCATCTCCGAAATCAACGTCGCGGCCACCATCAAGGAAATCCGCCGGGCGCTGGTCGATGCCGACGTCAACTACAAGGTGGCCAAGGATGTAACCGACCGCATCAAGGACGCCGCGATGGGCCGCGACGTGCTCACGGCCGTCTCGCCGGGCCAGCTCATGGTCAAAATCGTGTACGACGAGCTGACGGAGCTGATGGGCGGCGAAAAGCAGGACATCGCCATCAAGGGCGACCCGGCCGTGGTGCTGCTATCGGGCCTGCAAGGCTCGGGCAAAACCACGTTTGCCGGCAAGCTGGCCAGCTTTATTAAAAAGCAGAACCGCACCGTGCTGCTCGTGGCCTGCGACGTGTACCGCCCCGCCGCCATCGACCAGCTCAAGGTGCTCGGCGAGCAAATCGGCGTCGAGGTGTACAGCGAAGTCGACAACAAAAACCCGGTCGACATCTCGCGCAACGCCATCGACTACGCCAAGAAAAACAATAAAAAAGTCGTCATCATCGACACCGCCGGCCGCCTGGCCGTCGACGAGCAGATGATGCGCGAAATCGAAGCGGTGAAATCGGCCGTCAACCCCAGCGAAACGCTGTTCGTGGTGGACTCGATGACCGGCCAGGACGCGGTGAACACGGCCAAAACCTTCAACGACCGGCTGAATTTCGACGGCGTGGTGCTCACCAAGCTCGACGGCGACTCGCGCGGCGGCGCGGCCCTCAGCATCCGGGCCGTGGTGGAGAAGCCCATCAAGTTCATTTCGACGGGCGAGAAAATGGACGCCCTCGACCTGTTTTACCCCGACCGCATGGCCCAGCGCATCCTGGGCATGGGCGACGTGATTTCGCTCGTGGAGCGCGCCCAGCAGCAGTTCGACGAGGACGAGGCCAAGCGCATCAACGCCAAAATCCGCAAAAACCAGTTCAACTTCGACGATTTCCTGTCCCAATTGGAGCAAATCAAGAAGATGGGCAACATCAAGGACCTGATGGGCATGATTCCGGGCATGAGCAAGGCCATGAAGGACGTGGAGATTGACGACGACGCCTTCAAGCCCGTCGAGTCCATCATCAAGAGCATGACCAAGCAGGAGCGGGCCAACCCCGACCTCATCAACGGCTCGCGCAAGCGCCGCCTGGCCAAGGGCTCCGGCACGGACATCCAGCAGGTGAACGCCCTGATGAAGCAGTTCGAAGACATGCGCAAAATGATGCGCACCATGAACAAAATGGCCCAGACCAAGGGCGGCATGGCCCAGATGGCCAAGATGATGGGCGGCCTGAAGGGCGGCCCCGGCGGCATGATGCGCTAACCGGGCGTTGGCCGGCGCGGGACAAAAAAAGCAGCGGCCGGGAATTTTTTTCCGGCCGCTGCGTTAATCCACCCGTGAAAGAATAGTTTTTTAAGGTGTTTTGGTTTAGAAAGTCCGGCCTCTTTGGGGTCGGACTTTTTCTTTGCCCGGCGGGCGGCTAGTGCACCACGCGCAGCTCGTAGCGGGCGGGCGGCCCGGGCACCGACCACGCCCCCACGCGGCTGGGGCCGTAGCCGAGGTTGACTTTCACCCACGCGTCGCGGGCGGGCAGCAGGGCCATAATTTCCTGGCGCAGGCGGTCAAGGTCGTCGCGCAATTCTTGTTGGTTCAGGCGCTGCTCAAGATCGGCGGCCCCGGCGGGGGGGCTTGCGGCCCGCCGGGGCGCGCTGCCGCCGGCCTGCTGGGCTTGGCGCAGGGCCTTTTCGGCCCGTAAGTAAGCCTTCACTTTGTCTTCGAGCGGTTCGAGGGCGGGGGCGAGATAATCGAGGTTGGAAGCCATTGGAATAGGGGAACAAAACGAAAAAATGCACGCGATTGCTAGCCTAACGGTCCCGGCAAGCCCAGCGTTTCGTGGCCTGGCTGGGTGCGGGCCCGGGGTTGAAGACAGGGAAACAGGGTAGTGTTCGCGACAATAGTCTTATCCCAAGAAAATGTACGACCTGCAATTAAAGAATAAAAATAATATTTTAAATCCTGTAATTTCTTAAACGTCCTAAAAGGATTGTTCACCAGCCAACGACGGCAATTCGGCGAAAAATAACGCCTTGCGATTTGCTTTTGCTGGCGGCCCAACCAATAATTATAGTTTCGTCTGCCAGAAAGATGCAATAACCTTTAAGAAACGATATATTTATGGTTATTGAGATTTTATAGTCATTTTAAGAAAAGTTTGATTAGCTAATCTTTTCTGTGATATATTTCGCCTGATTTTCGCACTTTCTCGGCGGCATTAGGGCGTTGGCACGGAGCGCATCATTAGAATTTTTCCCCGATAGATTATATTTTCACTCTCCTGGTTTCAACATTTATTTTTGACTTTTTCCTGTTTCGGTGGCTACTCATCGGCCACTGCCCGCGGGCTTTTATGCAGGGCCCGGCCTCCGGCCCTGGTATTTAAGCCCAGCCAATAATTTTACGCCGGTTTGCCCAGGCCTGTGGTTTTGTTTCTGTTTTCACGCCACCCATTGCCGTTTATGAAGCTTCAATTACTTCACGAAAACCCCAATCTTTCCGTTTCGTACGACTGCACGAACCAGTGGTTGTTTTTGGACTGGCGCGGCGATTTGACCCTGCCCTTGGCGCAGGCAAGCTGCTTGGCGGTGGCCCAGTGCTTTTTGGGCCAGCACTATACGCGCATCCTCAACAACAACGCCGGCGTGACCAGCATGGCCCCCAACGTGCCGACTTGGCTGGCCAAGGAATTTTTGCCGTACCTGCGGCTGGCCGGCATCCAGTGCGTCGCGTGGGTGTATTCGCCCAACTTGCGCGTCAAGTGTTACACCGACGCGGCTTTGCAGACGCTCGAAGCCCCGGTGGTGAACCTCTTCGACGACCTGGAGTCGGCGTTTGCCTGGCTGCGCAACGCCCGGAACTTCCCGAACGAGCCAGTGGCGCAGGCCGGCGCTTCGGCCAAGCACAACGAGCTGCACCGCCGGGTGGGGCCCCTGGCCGCTGCGCTGGCGCACCGGCACGCACCGGCCGACGCGGCGGTGGCCCGCTGATTAAGCGCTGGCCCGCTGCATTTTACAGCGGGCGTGCCCCGCGCGACGCGGCCCGCCGCCCAAGTTTTGGTTAATTTTCGGGCCTGATGACGACCCTCACCGCCCCCGACCTGCTGGGCCAGGCCCTGCTCGATTACCACCGCGGCCGGACCGCCGCCACCCTCACCGTGCACTGCAACGCGGCCGACGACGAGCCGCTGCCCGCCGCTTACTTCTTCCGCACCTTGCTGCAAATGCCTGAGCTGGAGCGCCGCGCCCTCGACGAGTGCCGCGGCCGGGTGCTCGACCTGGGGGCCGGGGCCGGCTGCCACGCCCTGGAGCTGCAAAGCCGCCAGTTCGAGGTGAAGGCCGTGGATGTTTCGGCCGGGGCCGTGCAGGTGATGGGGGCCCGGGGCGTGCGCGCCGTGGCCCGGCACGACTTGTTTGCGCCGCGCCCGGCCTCCGACCGGCCCTACGACACCATCCTGCTGCTCATGAACGGCTTGGGGCTGACGGGCACCCTGGCCGGCCTCGACCGGTTTCTGGCCCACGCCCGCACGCTGCTGGCCCCCGACGGCCAAATCCTGGCCACGTCGTCGGACGTGAGCTACCTCTACGAAGACGAAGACGGGGCCCTCGTGCTGGACCTGAACGGGCCCTACTACGGCGAAATCGAGTACACGCTCTCCTACCAGAACCGCACCGGCGAGCCGTTTCCGTGGCTGTTCATCGACGCGGCCCTGCTCAACGACGCGGCGGCGGCGGCGGGCTTTCAGGCCGATTTCCTGGACGAAGACGCCGAAGGGCAGTACTTGGTGCGGCTGACGCCCGTCGGCATGGCCGAGCCCGCCAACCAAGCCATTTAATTTCAGAACATTCTGTGGATCAATCCATCACGTATCGCACCCGCTGGGCCGACATGGACCCCAACGGCCACATGCGCCACTCGGCCTACGCCGACTACGCCGCCGACCAGCGCGTGGCGCTGCTGGCCCGGTGGGGCTACGGCGTGGCCCGCTTCGCGCAGCTGCGCCTGGGGCCCATCCTTTTCCGCGAAGAAACCCGGTTTTTGAAAGAAATAGGCATTGGCGAGGAAATCCGGGTCGACGGCCGGCTGGTGTCGATGACCGCCGACGGCGCGCGCTGGACCATTGCGCACACCCTCTACAAAGCCGACGGCCGGGTGGCCGCCACCGTGACGGTGGACGGGGCCTGGCTGGACCTGGACCGCCGCAAGCTGGCCGTGCCGCCGCCCGAGCTGGCCGCGGCCTTCGCCACCATGCCGCCCTACGAGGCCACCCCCCCGCCGAGCTAGCCCGGGGCCCTCGTGGGCACGGCCGGCCGCAGGGCTTTGGTGATGCGGTTCACCTGCTGCTGGTGGTGCAGGAGGTGGTCGAGCAGGAACTCCATTACCTGGTAAATGGTGATCCGGCCCGAGCGGGGGTGGGGAAAGATGGCCCGGTTCAGCAGCGGGCCGGGGTATTCGTTGAGCAGCTGCTCGATGCGCCGGCGCGTGGCGGCCCACTCCAGCTTGAGGGCCGGCAGGGCCGGCACGGGGCCCTCGCTGGTGAGCTCGGCCACCCCGCGCGGGGCCCGGAACCGGACGCCCGGCAGGCGCAGCAGCAAGCGCACCAGCAGCGCCCGCGCCCGCGTGACAGGGCCGGCCTTGGGCAGCTGCTCGGTGGTCCGCAGCTTTTTCTGGACGTAGCCGGTGATGTTATTTTCGATGAGCAGCAAGTGGTGCACCACCTGGGTGGCGGCCCACTGGCCGGGGCCGGGGGCGCGGGTGGCGTCGGGGCCCAGCGCTTCGACCGCCGCCAGCAGGCGCTCGGTGGCCCGCTCGAGCTGCTCGAATTTGAGGTTCAGGCGGTGGTTCATAGGCGCGGGAAGGGGCTGGGGTGAGAATTGGCCCGGAAGCCCGCAATTTTGGGGCCGCAACCCGTAGCTTTGGCCGCTGTGACGCTTGTGGTTTTTCGCACTTTCGGGGCCGCCGCGGGCCGGCTGCTGGCGCGGCCCTGGCCGTGGCGCTGGCGCTGCGGGCTGGTGCTGGCCCTCTACGCCGCCTACCTGCCGCTGAGCGGCTACGACCGGCTGCCGTTCGACGCGGGCGAGTACTGGCACCTGGCGGCCACGTTTTTCGGTCCAAATCTGCACTTTTCTTTGCTGAACTACGCCGCGTTGCTGCGGGGCTACCTGGGGCCGTTGCTGCTGGTGCCCATGCGGGTGCTGTGCTACGCCACGGGCTGGCCAGCCCTGGCCGGGGCCCAGGTGCTGGGCGCGGCGTGGGCCGCGCTGCTGTTTGGGGCGGCGGGACCCGCCGCCTGGGCCGCGGCCACGGGCCGGGCGTTGCGCGGGGGGGGCTGGCTGCTGGCGGTAGGGCTGGGGTTCGTATTCTGGCGCGATTACTTCAACTTTACGTTGCAAGACGCCCCCGCGCTGGCCTTGCTGCTGCTGGCGCTGGTGGCGCTGGCCCAGCCCGGCCCGCGCTGGGCGGCGCTGGGCGGCCTGCTGCTTGCGGCGTCCCTCAACCTGAAACCCATTTACCTGCTCAGCGTGCCGGGCGCGGCGGGATGGCTGTGGTGGCACGCGCGCGGTATGGGCTGGGGCCCCGGGGCCCGGCGCGGGGCGGCGCTGGCAGCCGGCGCCACGCTGGTGCTGCTGCCCCAGGCGGCCATCAACTACCTCCACTTCGGGCAGGCCACGCCGCTGGTGCTGGCCACCGACGACGGCCGCCTGCCCATCTACCTCAAGCAGCTGAACTGGGGCACAGCCTTCCAGCGCTACGAGTCGAGCCTCGACCCCACGCACCGCGGCGGCGTGGTGTTTGGCGATTCGGTGGGTGCCCGGGCGCTGCGGGCGGTGCCGGGCGGCATGTTTGGCAGCTACGCGCAGTTTGCCGGGTATGCCGTGCGGCACCCGCTGGCGGTCGGGGCCCGCTGCGCCCGCCACCTGTTCAACGGCCTGGACCTGTGGTACCCGACGCCCTACCCGCGCCGGCTGCACCCGCTGGGCCCCGGCGTGGGGCCCCTGCTGAACTACGCCGTGCTGGCCCTGGGGCTCGCGCACCTGCTGCGCGGCTGGCGTCAGAGAGCAAAAGCAGGGAAGGGCCGGGGCCCGGGCCCCGGCGCGGGCTGGGCCCTGCTGGCCCTGGGGCTGCCGGTGGCCGCGGCTTTGCCCATCCTGGTGGAGTGCCGGTACTTGCTGCCGCTGCACCTGCTGCTGCTCACGGCGGCGGCCGACGGGTTCCGGCCCGGGCGGTGGTGGGCGCGCCCCCGGTGGCAGCAGGCGGCGGCCCTGGTGCTGCTGGCGGCGCTGCTGTGGGGCGGCTGGCAGCTGTCGGCGGCCACGGCCGGGCAGCTACAGGCGGGCGACGTGCCGCCCTACTGATTTTTTGGCTCCCGTTTTTGGCGCTGGCCCAATAACAACTAAAGAGGGCCCCCACCGCACTGGCGGTAGGGGCCCTCTTTATCATTTGCAGAAGAACACGCTTTTTAACAGCTTGCTACAGCTTGTTACACCTTGGCGTACGTCACTTCCTTCACGGCTTTCACCACGCGGGCCACGTTGGGCAGCGAGGCTTCGATGAGGGTGGGGGCGTAGGGCAGGGGCACATCGGCGCAGGTGATGCGGATGACGGGAGCGTCGAGGTGGTCGAAGGCGCGGCGCTGCACCACGTAGGCAATCTCGCCCGAAAGGCTGGCCAGGGGCCAGGCTTCTTCGATGACCACCAGGCGGTTGGTTTTTTTGACGGAGGCGATGACCGTGTCGTAGTCAATCGGGCGCACCGAGCGCAGGTCGATGACCTCGGCCTGGATGCCTTCCTTCAGCAGCTCGTCGGCGGCGGCGTAGGCCACTTTCATCATCTTGCCGAACGAAACCAGCGTCACGTCCTTGCCTTGGCGCACCACGTTGGCCTTGCCAATTTCCAGCACGTACTCTTCTTCGGGCACCTCGCCCTTATCGCCGTACATCAGCTCCGATTCCATGAAAATGACCGGGTCGGGGTCGCGGATCGACGCCTTGAGCAGGCCCTTGGCGTCGTAGGGATTGCTCGGCACCACCACTTTGAGGCCGGGGCAGTTGGCGTACCAGTTCTCGAAGTTTTGCGAGTGCTGGCTGCTGAGCATGCCGGCGTTGCCGGTAGGGCCCCGGAACACGATGGGGCAGGAGTACTGCCCGCCCGACATGGAGTGCAGCTTGGCGGCCGAGTTGATGACTTGGTCGATGGCCACCAGCGAGAAGTTGAAGGTCATGAACTCGACGATGGGCAGCAGCCCGTTCATGGCCGCGCCCACGCCGATGCCGGCAAAGCCCAGCTCGGCAATCGGCGTGTCGATCACCCGCCCGGGGCCGAACTCGTCGAGCATGCCTTGGCTCACTTTGTAAGCGCCGTTGTACTCGGCCACTTCTTCGCCCATGAGGAACACGCGGGGGTCGCGGCGCATCTCCTCGTTCATGGCCTCGCGCAGGGCCTCCCGAAATTGTATCTGACGCATGAATTTGATGGAATAAATGCCCGGCACCGGGCCGGTTCGCAAAGCTACAAATTTTGGCGGCAAGGCGTTTCGGTAGGGCCCTACTTCAGGGCCTCGCGGAACGCCTTGCCCTGGGCGAAGTCCTGGAACTCCAGGTCTTCGACGGCCTGGGGGGCCAGGCGGCGGTCGGCGGCCACGGCCTGGCGCAGCCAGTCGGCGAGCTGGGGCTCGTCGCGGCGGCGGGCGGCCACCACGGCCAGGCCGTAGAGGGCGGCGGGGGCGGCGGGGCGGCGGGCCAGGGCCTGGCGGTACTGGGCCTCGGCCAGGTCGTAGCCGCCTTTTTGCACGTAGATCAGGGCCGTGTTCAGGTCGTTTTGGTAGGAAGGGCCGGCGTAGCGCAGCGTGCGCATGGCTTCGTCGGGCTGGCCTACTTCGATTTCCAGGGCCGCTTTGTCGGAGATGATTTTGCGCAGCAGGGGCCGGTCGCCGCCCAGCTTGATGGCGTAATCGTAGTTTTGGAGGGCTTCGAGGCGGTCGCCGGCGCGGTGGTAGGCCGTGGCGGCGTGGTAAAACATTTCGGCCGTGGGGTTGCGGTGGGCGGCCAGGGTGAAGTTGGTGGCGGCCCGGCGCTGGTAGGCGCGCACCACCTTGGGGTTCACTTCTTTTTCCGAGCGCAGCAGCAGCACCACGCCCAGGTTGTGGAAGGCTTCCCAGCGCTGCGAAGCCGCGCTGGCCACTTCGTAGATGCGCTGCTTTTCGGCCAGCAGCGGCGTGAGGGTGGCCGAGTAGCGCAGCTCTTCGGGCGAGAGGGCATCGATTTCGGCCTGCTTCTCCACAATCTTTTTCGAGAGCAGGTACACCTCCGAATCGTAGCGCGGGGGGGCCGTGAACGTGACGGCCACCGTGCCCAGGCGCAGCACGGGGTAAATGTACTGCTCCACGTAATCGAACGATTCCAAGCGGTGCAGGGCCTTTTCCTTGGCCCGGTAGCCGCCGCGCGTGTCGTTGATGACGGCGATGATCGAGTCCTGGTCGGCCGGTTTCAGGGCCGACTGCGTGACCTTGTTCAGGAACAAATCCCAGCGGCGGCGGTAGGCCAGGGTGTCGAACTTGATGTCCGCCACCTTGTTGCGGTACGCGAAGCCTTCGACCCGCTTCTTATAGTAGTAAAGCAGCATTTTGACGCGCTTGCTGGCCAGGGCGGGGTTGTGGGCGTCGAGCGAGTCGGGCGAGTGGCCGGCGGTGATGAGCACGCGCTGGGTTTGCTGGTTGGCGTCGATGAGGTCTTCCAGGGCCGCCACGTTGGTGCCCAGAAACGAGCGGATGAACCACGCCCCGTCGTCGAAATAAAACGGCAGCACCCGCGTGCCGCCCACCTGGTTGGCGGCCGCCTCGGGCAGCAGGGCCAGGGCCGTGTCTTCGCGCACCACGCGGCGGGCGGGGTCGGCGATGCCGCGGGCCAGGGCCACGTCGGCGGGCCCCAGCAGCACCCAGCCGCCGGGCTTCAGCTCGCGCACCTGGGGGCGGGCCAGCAGCTCGCCGGGGGTGCGGCTGGGCGTGTTGGGCAGCGTGAAGGTTTTGCGGGCCACCAACATGCCCTTGTGCTCGTCGTCGTACACGTAGTCGCCCGACACGAACGAAATCCGGCCCAGCGTGTCGTCGCGCAGGCCGTGCTCGTAGCGGTAGCGCAGGCGCAGCTCGTAGGCCACGCCCTTGCGCAGGTGGGCGGCGGGCACGCGGGCCGTCACTTCGAAAGGCACGGTTTCGCCCACGGCCGTGAGCGGGGTGGGGGCCACCGTGGCCTGGCGGCCGGCTTCGGCCGCGTGCAGCACCTTGGGCAGGGGCGAGCAGGCGGCAAGCAGCGCCGTGGCCGCCGCCAGCAGGCCGACGGCGTGGGCCGGGGCGCTCATTTTTGGAATAATACGCAACAGAATATGGCTTTAGGGAGCCCCCTAAACGTACAAAGCCCGCAAAAGGTGGGGGACGGGCGGAGCAAAGCTACCCGGTTTGGCGGGCCCTACCGCCATTGTTCAGTATATTAGCCTGGCCGTGCGGCCCTTTTCCTTCCACTTCCGTGCCATGAAAAACCTTACTGATTTCCTTGAAGAACAGTCGTTTGGCCTGTGCTCGGCCTTGGGCCAGCGGTGGGGCTTCAGTACCCGCAGCGTGCGGCTCTCGTTCGTGTACGCGTCGTTTTTCACGTTTGGCTCGCCCGTCGTGCTCTACTTCGCCGGCGTATTCTGGATGAACGCGCGCCGGGCCTTCCGCCAGCAGCGCAGCACCGTGTGGGACTTGTAGGCCGGCCCCGGGCGTAGCTTTGGCTTCCCTCTTAGCTTTCGGGGCCCCGTCTATTGCTGCCCGCCTTCGCCTTCATGTTCCAGCGCCTCAACCTGCGCCGCCTGCTGCTGGCCCTCGGGCTCACACTCGTCAGCCTCGGCACGGGCCTGACCGGCTTCCGGACCATCGAGCACCTGGGCTGGGCCGACGCCTTCTACATGACGGTCACCACCGTTTCGACGGTGGGCTACGGCGAGGTGCACCCGTTTTCGCAAGCCGGGCGCATTTTTGTGGCGTTTTACATCCTCTACAACCTGCTGGTGGTGGCCTACCTGGTGTCGGTGCTGTCCACGTTTTTGTTTGAGGGAGAACTGCGCAGCTTGTTCAAAATGTATCGAATCGACCAGGAAATCAAAAATTTCAGCGGGCACATCATCCTGTGCGGCTTCGGGGCCAACGGCCGCCGCGCCTACCAGGAGCTGCGCGCCAACGGCGTGCGCGTGGTGGTGGTGGAGCAGGACGTGCAGCTGATGAAGGACATCAGCGAAGGCAAAACCGGCGAGGACTACGACGGCGACGGCACCCCCGGCGGGGCCATCCTGACGGTGTTCGGCGACGCCACCACCGACGCGGTGCTGGAGCAGGCCGGCGTGACGCGGGCCTCGGCCCTGATCTCGGCCCTGTCCAAGGACGCCGACAACGTGTTCGTGGCGCTGTCGGCCCGCGCCCTCAACCCGCACCTCAAAATCATTGCCCGCGCCCAGCTCAAAGCGTCCCAGAGCAAGCTGCTCTCGGCCGGGGCCGACGCCGTGGTGATGCCCGACGAAATCGGCGGCTCGCACATGGCCAAGCTGGTGGTGCGCCCCGACGTAATCCGGTTCCTGGACCTGATTTCGGGCCTCACCGCCGACAAGCTGCGCCTCGAAGAGCTGAGCTACGAGCAGCTGCGGCGCGACATGCACGGCCGCAGCATCCGCGAGCTGGACGTGCGCTCGCGCACCGGGGCCACCGTCATCGGCATGCGCCTGGCCGACGGCAGCTTCGTGGTGAGCCCCTCGGCCGACTACTGCCCCGCCCCCCGCGACGTGCTGATTTTGCTGGGCTCGGAGCAGCAGATTGAAAGCCTGGAAGTGAATTTCCGGCAATTGGACTTGTAGGGGCGTATTTTTGCGCCCATGCACATTCTCCAGCTAAGCCCGCGGGTGCCGTTTCCGCTGCACGACGGGGGGGCCATCGGGATTTACAACATCACGGCCGGGCTGCTGCGCGCCGGCCACCGCGTGACGATGCTGGCC
>JANXOE010000245.1 GCA_025353745.1 Hymenobacter sp. | reverse complement strand
CGGGTGAACGCAAAACTTGGTGACGCCCACCACCCGCTCGCCCAAGCCCAGATCGAACAGCAATTCCGTTTGCGAAGGCACCAGCGACACAATGCGCTGCGGCGGAAACGGCACCACCACTCGCCGGCCCATCTGGTCGGTGACGGTGAGCGGTGTCTGAGCCACGGATTTTTCGGATTGCACGGATTTTGGGACAATTAAGCAGTTGCAACGCATACAATTGCAACACGCTAATTATAATGTGCTATGTAAGGTATAGTTTAACAAAATCCGAATGAATCCGTGGTTCAGGCAAAGTACCGGAAGTCGTGTCCGTCCTCGATGCGCAGCAGCGTTTCGTAAATCAGCTGGATTACCGCTTCCACGTCGTCTTTGTGCACGGTTTCCACGGTGGTGTGCATGTACTTGAGCGGCAATGAAATAAGGGCCGATGCCACGCCCGAGCCCGAGTAGGCAAACGCGTCGGTGTCGGTGCCGGTCGAGCGGGTGGCCGCGGCGCGCTGGAAGGCAATGTTGGTTTCCTGGGCCGTGGCGATGATGAGGTCGCGCAGGTTGTTTTGCACGGCGGGACCGTAGGTGACCACGGGGCCCTTGCCGCAGGCGATGTCGCCGGCCGTTTTCTTTTCGTACATCGGCGACTGGCTGTCGTGCGTCACGTCCGTCACGATGGCCACGTCGGGGTTGATGCGGTGGGCCACCATCTCGGCCCCGCGCAGGCCAATTTCTTCCTGCACGGCGTTCACAATGTAGAGGCCGAAGGGCAGGGTTTTGTTGTTTTCCTTCAATCGGCGGGCCACCTCGGCAATCATGAAGCCGCCCACGCGGTTGTCGAGGGCGCGGCCCACGTAAAACTTTTCGTTCAGCACCGTAAACTCGTCCTCGAACGTGACGACGGCCCCCACGTGGATGCCCATTTCCTCCACTTCCTCGGCGCTGGCCGCCCCGCAGTCCAGGAAAACGGTTTCGATGGTGGGGGCCTTGTCCTGCTCCACCTTGCGCACGTGGATGGCCGGCCAGCCGAACACCGCCTTCACGATGCCCTTGCTGCCGAAAATATTCACCCGCTTGCTGGGGGCCACCAGCGGGTCGGAGCCGCCGTTGCGGCGCAGGTACAGGTAGCCTTCTTTGGTGATGTAGTTAACGAAATAGGAAATCTCGTCGGCGTGGGCCTCGATCACCACCTTGTACTTGGCGTCGGGGTTGACGACGCCCACCACCGTGCCGTAGGTGTCGACGAAGTAGCTGTCAACGTAGGGTTTGATGTATTCCAGCCACAGTTTTTGGCCTTCTTTTTCGAAGCCGGTGGGGGAGGAGTTGTTGAGGTAGGTGCGGAGAAAATCGAAGGATTCGGGGCGCATGAAAGGACTGTCATTCCGAACGCAGGGAGGAATCGGGGTAGCCTGCCTGCATTATCGGAGGTGATGGAATAATTAGAATGATTCAGGTTCCGCGCGGTGCTCGGAACGACAAACGGCTTTACAACGGAATGTTGCCGTGCTTCTTGCGGGGCATCGTATCCACTTTGTTTTCCAGCATTTTGAACGCCCGAATCAGTTTCTGCCGGGTTTGCGAAGGCAGAATTACTTCATCGACGAAGCCGCGGTGGGCGGCGCGGTAGGGCGTGGCAAACTTTTCCTGGTACTCGTCCACCTTTTCCTGAAGCTGGGCGGCTGGGTCGGCGGCGCGGGCAATTTCGCGCTTAAAAATGATTTCGGCCGCGCCCTTGGCGCCCATCACGGCGATTTCGGCCGTGGGCCAGGCAAAGTTGAGGTCGGCCCCGATGTGCTTGGAGTTCATCACGTCGTAGGCCCCGCCGTACGCCTTGCGGGTGATGACGGTGATGCGCGGCACGGTGGCTTCGCAGAAGGCGTAGAGCAGCTTGGCCCCGTTGGTGATGATGCCGCGCCATTCCTGGTCGGTGCCGGGCAGGAAGCCGGGCACGTCTTCGAGCACCAGCAGCGGGATGTTGAACGAGTCGCAGAAGCGC
>JANXOE010000133.1 GCA_025353745.1 Hymenobacter sp. | reverse complement strand
CAGCAGGCGCTTTTCTCTTGTGGGGTGGGGCAAAGCCGGCTTGGTGCGCCAGCGGGGTTTGGCGGCAAAAACTAAAAGCTGCTGACGTTGAGACGGTCCCCGGTCACGCACTTGCTCGCGCACAGCGCGCCCGGGGCCCTGGGGCGGCTACCGGTCGCGGCGGGCCAGCGTCCATTTCAGGTTCAGGCGCACCAGGTCGCCCATGCTGCGGCAGCGGTCGAACTGGGTGGTGCGGTGGCAGTGGTTCAGCTCCTGGGCGAGCTGGCGGGTTTTCTCGGGCGTCGAGAGCTCGTCGCCGCGCATCACGTCGAGCAGGGCCTTGAGGCGGTAGCGCTCCGAGCGGGCGCGGCGGGCCATGAGGCTGCGCTCCTCGGCCTGGTACTGGCGCTGGGTTTCGGGGGTCAGCAGCTGCGTGCAGAGGTCCACCACGGCGCGGTTGTCTTTGAAAAACTGGGGCAGGTACATGCTCCGGCGGCCCTCGTAGCTCTGCTGGTCGAAGTCGATGGCCCGCGCCCGGTACTGCTCGTCCTCGAAGTCGGGCGTCACGTCGATGACGTAGTTGTAGGCGCGCATGTCGCCGAGCAGGCGGGCAAAGCAGCGCTCGTTGAACTTGACGAACTCCTTGGCGATGCGCACCTGGTTGAAGTGGGGCTGGTTGAGGCGCAAGCGGATGAAATCGTCGCCGGGAATGCCGGCGATGTGCTCCTCGATCAGCGTGTCGCCGCTGGTGAGGAAATTCATGGAGTTGGGCGAGAGCAGGTGCTCCAGCTCCAGGCCGTAGAGGCGCGAGGCGTCGGCGCGCTTCACGTAGAAGTAGTCGTAGTTGTCGTTGAGCTGGTTGACGATGCGCACCCGGAACGGCTGCGAGTTGCCAAAATGGCAAAAGTCGATGCGGTCGGCCAGCAAATGCTCGGTGAAGCTCAGGTCGCCGGCCGTTTTCAGCAGCGCGTACACCTGGGCCAGGCCCTGGCTGATTTCGAGCAGGTTTTGCGGCTCGTAGTACACCGTTTGCCACAGGGTGTCGCGCCCGGCGCGGTCGTGCAGCGCAAACGAGCCGCTGTAGCGCCGCAAATCGGCGTAGCTCACCGGCAGCGGCGCCTCGCGGTCGTAGTCGCGCAGGTAGTGCCGCAGCGCGGGCGAAACGGGGTAAGCCGGCTTTTTGCGGGAGATGTGCATGGCGGCGGTGCAAGGAGTGAAGGAGCAGGCAAGTGACTGACTGAGTGAATTGTTGCGCCGAATCGCTCGTCCGGTCATTCACCCAGTCAATCATTTGCCCCTACCCTGCCAGCTCGCTCACCAGCTCCACGTATTGCTGGCGGGCGGCGTCTTTGCTGGTGCCGCGCAGGGCGTTCCAGGCGTCGTGCTTGGCGATGGCTTTGAAGTCGAAGCCGCCGGGGCGCTCGCCGGTGGCGTCGCCGTCGGTGGCCTGCTTGTAGAGGGCGTAGAGCTGGAGCAGCACCGCGTTGGAGGGCTTGGTGGGCAGCTGCTGGGCGCGCTGGGCGGCGGTTTCAAAATCCTGTTGGGTGGTCATGAATTAAGGAGTTGGGGATTTAAAGTGCGTAAAATGGAATAAAGGAATCGTCCTTCCGGGCGCTGCGCGGCGTCTGGATTGGCCGGCTGGGCCGCTGTTCCTCGGTTTTTGCGCGGAAGGACGGCGGGGAGGACGACGGTTGGGGAACGACCAGTTGGGGTAATTATGCTTTGGGAATGACGGCGTTACGCTTGGCGGCAATGCTGCAATTCCGCTACCTTCCCGCCTCATCTTCGGCAAACCTATGACGCGCAAATTTATTCCCTGGCTGGCCGCGGCCCTGCTGCTGACGGCCCCCGCCGCTTTCGCCCAAAAAACCTACCTGCACTGCGGCCACCTGCTCGACGTGCGCAGCGGCCGGCTGCTGGCCCAGCAAACCGTGGTGGTGGAGAAGGACCGCATCGTGGCGGTGCAGGCAGGCTACGCCGCCGGGGGCCCCCAGGACAAGGTCGTCGACCTCGAAAACCGCACCGTGCTGCCCGGCCTCATCGACTGCCACGTGCATTTGGAGTCGCAGTTCAGCAAGAGCGCCTTCACCGAGCAGTTCCTGCTCAACCCCGCCGACATTGCCTACCGCGCCCAAGGCTACGCCCTGACGACGCTGCGGGCGGGCTTCACCACCGTGCGCGACTGCGGCGGCACGGGCGTGAACACGGCCCTGCGCAAGGCCGTGGCCCAGGGCCTGGTGCCGGGGCCCCGCATTTACTCGGCGGGCGTGGCGCTCTCGGCCACCGGCGGCCACATGGACAACACCGACGGCTTGAGCGACTTGCTGATCGAGCGCCTGCACCCCGGCCCGACCGAGGGCGTGGCCAACGGCCCCGACCAGTGCCGCCAGGCCGTGCGCGAGCAGTTCAAGCGCGGGGCCGATTTGATTAAAATCGCCTCCACCGGCGGCGTGCTCGACCTGAGCAAAAACGGCAGCGGGCCCCAGTACACCGAAGCCGAGATTCGGGCGGTGGTGGAAACCGCCCACGACCTGGGCATGCGCGTGGCCTGCCACGCGCACGGCCCCGAGGGCATCAAGCGGGCGCTGCGGGCGGGCGTGAACAGCATCGACCACGGCTCGCTGATGGACGACGAGGGCATTGCGCTCTTCAAGAAAAGCGCGGCCTGGTACGTGCCCACGCTCATCGCCGGCAAGTCGGTGGCCGACTCGGCCCGCAAGCCCGGCTACTTCCCGCCCGTGGTGGCGGCCAAGGCCCTGAGCATCGGCACCCAGATGCAGGGCACCTTCGGGCGGGCCTACAAGGCGGGGGTGCGGGTGGCGTTCGGCACCGATGCCGGCGTGTTCCGCCACGGCCAGAACGCCCGCGAGTTCGGCTACATGGCCGAGGCCGGCATGCCCCCGCTCGAAGCCATCCGCAGCGCCACGCTCAACGCCGCGGCGCTGCTCGACGAATCGGCCAACCTGGGGGCCCTCGAAGCCGGCAAGCTCGCCGACGTGGTGGCCTTCGAAGGCGACCCGCTCCAGGACCTGACGGCCTTGCTGCGGCCGCGCTTCGTGATGAAAGCCGGCGTGGTGTACGTGGGGAACTAGGAATCAGGAAGCGTTTTGGGGGCGGCTTTGCCGCCGATTGCCGGCCACTGCCGACCTTCGCCCACCGGCCGCTGCCGGCGGTCTGTTCCGTATTCCTTTTGCTATGAAAAAGATACTTTTACCGTTGATGCTGGCCGTGCTGGCCGCGGGGCCGGTGGGGGCCTGGGGTTTTTTTGGCCACCGCCTCATCACCCAGGTGGCCGTGTACCGGCTGCCGGGCAGCATGCAGGCCTTTTATTACCGCCACCTGCCCGAGCTGGTGCGCCTGAGCACGGCCCCCGACGAGCGCCGCGCCACCGACCCCAACGAGGCCGGCAAGCACTTCATCGACATGGACCACTACTCCGAGGACAACCCCTTCGGCAAGGTGCCGCAGGACTACAGCGCGGCGGTGGAGAAATTTTCGGCCGACACGCTCCAGAAGTACGGCACCGTGCCGTGGGCCATCGCCGAAGCCACCGACCACCTCACCGAGGCCTTCCGGCAGCGCGACACGGCGGCCATCGTGCGGCTCTCGGCCGACCTGGGGCACTACGTGGGCGACGCCTTCGTGCCGCTGCACACCACCATCAACTACGACGGGCAGCTGACCAACCAGGCCGGCCTGCACAGCCTCTGGGAAAGCGCCTTGCCCGAAACGTACATCGGCGACTACAACATCGTGGGCGAGCCGGCGGCCTACGTGAAAGACCCGCTGGCCACGGCCTGGCTCACGGTGCAGCGCACTTACGGCTTTCTTACCGAGACGTTTGACCGGGCCGGCAAGGTGGAAAAAGCCATGCCCGGGCCGGCGCGCTACACGTTTTCGCACCGCTACGGCAAAACCCAGCGCCGCTACTCCGATGCCTTTGCGGCGGGCTACGAGAAGGAAGTGGGCGGCATGGTGGCCCACCGCCTCAAGCTGGCCCCCACCCTGGTGGCGTCGCTTTGGCTCACGGCCTGGCAAAACGCCGGCAAGCCCGACCTGAACCAGCTCATGGCCCCCAACAAGCTCAGCAAGGACGAAAAAGCCAGGCTGGAGACGGAGCTGACCGCCGCCAGGAAAAATACCCTCGTCCAGGACCACCTGCTGCTGGCCCAGCAGAAAGAAAAGCGCGCCGAAACGCCCGACGAAATACCGGCCGCCCAGGACGCGCCGCCGGCCCCGCCGCAGGAGGCCCCGGCCCCGGCCGATGCCAAGCTGAAAATAAAAACCAAGGGCCCGGACGGCACCGAAAAAGTTAAGCAGAAGAGCGTCCAGACGCAATAATCTGATAAGTTGATTATTACTACTCTTTCATTCGATAACTACTGCTGAGTCAGCGAATTATGGGGCATCCGGGGCCGGGCGCCCCGCGTAAGGAAAAGCCGGCACTGCCTTGGGGCGGGCCGGCTTTTCTTTTTTCCCACCCTCTATTCCTGCTGCTTATGATACTGCGCCTCGACGAGCTGGCTCTTGATTTGCCCAAGCCCAAGCACCCTTCCGCCAACGATGCCGCCGCCGTGCAGGAGCTGATGGGCGGCAAATTCGGCGAAATGAGCACGCTGATGAACTACACGTTCCAGTCGTTCAACTTCCGGGGGCGCGACCGGCTCCGGCCCTTCTACTCGCTCACGGCGGCCATCGCGGCCGAGGAATATTCGCACATCGAAGCCGTGAGCTACGCCATCAACCTGCTGCTGACCGGCGTGACCAAGCGCGGCCGCGACCCCGAGCCCGGGCCCCTGGCCGGCGCCGTCGACGCCCGCAACTCCTACCACTTCATCGCCAGCGGCCAGGCGTCGCTGCCCTTCGACTCGATGGGCAACCCCTGGACCGGCCAGAACGTGTTCAGCTCCGGCAACCTGCGCCTGGACTTGCTGCACAACTTCTTCCTCGAATGCGGGGCCCGCGCCAACAAGATGCGGGTGTACGAAATGGTGACCGACCCCTGCGCCCGCACCATGGTGGGCTACCTGTTGGTGCGCGGCGGCCTGCACGTGTACGCCTACGCCCTGGCCCTGGAAAAGCTCACCGGCGTGGACGTGAAGAAAATAATGCCCGTGCCCAACCTCTCGAACAGCGCCTTCCCCGAGGCCCGTGCGTTCATGAAGCACGGCCTGCACCGCGAGCTGTACACTTTTTCGCCCACCGCCTACAAGGAAGCCGGCCTCATCTGGAACGGCCAGCACCCCGAAGACGGCTCGGAGCTGGTGGTCATCCAGGGCGCTAAGAAAGGCGTGCCGTACCCCGTGCTCGAAGAGGAGCCCCAGCTCAACTCGCCCGGCGAGGACGACTTCGACCCCGAGATGTTTGCCGACATCGCCAAGAAGCTGGGCCTGGAAAAAGAGCTGCGCGCCTACCGGTAGGCCCCGGGGCCGTGCCCGCCAAAAAAGCACTTCTGCACTTCGCGGGGGCGCTTTTTTTGGTGGGCAGGGCCCCCGGGCCGGCGCGCGGCAGTATCTTGCCCGGGCCTTTGGCCGTACCGTTGCTACTATGGTCTTCCCTTTTGCTTGCCGGCCCGCCGGGCTGGCGCTGGCGCTGCTGGCCACCGCCTGCGGCCAGGCCCCGCCGCCCGTCGTTGCCGTTGAAACGGCCCCGGCCGTGCCCGGCCCCGACATCGCTGCCCTCACCGACGCGACGGCCCCGGCCGCGCTGCTGGCCTACGGCCGGCAGTACCCCGGCTCGGAGGTGCTCATCACCACGCGGCTGGGCAAAATTCGGGTGCGGCTCTTCGACGACACGCCCATCCACAAGGCCAACTTCCTGCTGCTCGCCCGCAAGGGCGTGTTCAGCGAAACGATGTTCAACCGCGTGGTGAAGGGCTTTGCCGTGCAGGGCGGCCAAACGGCGGGGCCCCGCACCATCCGGCTGCACCGCTACCGCCTGCCGCCCGAGTTCCGGCCCGGCCACTTCCACCAAAAGGGGGCCCTGGGCATGGCCCGCTACGACGACGAGCAGAACCCCGGCCGGCTCTCGTCAAATACCGATTTTTACTTCGTGGTGGGCGAAAAGCTGGCCCCCAACCAAGCCCAGGCCATGACGCCCCGCCGCCTCACGCCCGCCCAGCTGCGGGCCTACGCCGCGGTGGGCGGCGCGCCCTCGCTCGACGGCCAGTACACGGTGTTTGGCGAAGTAATCGAGGGCCAGGACGTGGTAGACAAGATTTCCCAGGTGCCCGTCGAGTCGGACAAGTGGCCGGTGCAGGACATCACCATCAAAGCGGAAGTGGTGAAATAGGCGACGGGCGGGCGCGCTGCGGGCTTAGTTCCAGGGGCCCTGGGCCATGAACGATTCCAGCAGCGCGGCCAGGCCGCTGGTGTGGTCCGAAGCAGCGTCCAGCCCGCGCACGAAGCGCGTAAAATCCGCCGTGTCCACGGTCTGGAACCGTATCGACCAATCGGCAAAAACGCGGCATTGCACGGGGCCGTCGGCCAGCTTGTTCACGCTGCGGTGGCGCACGTCGGCGGCAATGTTGGCGAACAGCGCGTGCACCGACGCGGCTTCGCCCTCGAGCACCTGCAAGATTTGCCCCTCGCAGTACAGCAGCACGCCGGTGATGCCCAGGCGGGCGTTGTTGGCGCGCCAGTGGCCCAGTACCCGCCGCATTTCGTCTTCGTTCAGGAAAACATTCGCGGCACTGGTGTATACAAGGTGGTGCATGGAAACGCGGAAAAGTTAAAGCAGAGCTACCGCCAAATCTAGCGGCTGCCACCGCTACACGCATTCGCCGCGCCCAAAAAAAGCCCGGCCGAAAGGGCCGGGCTTTTCCAGAAAGTCATCATTGTTGAGCTATCAGCCATTGTTTTATTCGAAATGTTCAATCAAACATCGGCTAATAACCAATCAAAGGCCATAATTTTTTACCAGATTTTGGCGCGGTCGGCCTGGGCGCGCACCATTTTGGCGTTGTCCTGGCAGCCGAAGGCTTTGTAGAACTCGGGCATGTTTTGCAGGGGCCCGATGGTGCGGAACCGGTTGGGGGCGTGCGGGTCGGTGAGGATGCGCATGCGCGTGGCTTCGGGGCGCATGTTGCTGCGCCACACCTGGGCCCAGCTCAGGAAAAAGCGCTGCTCGGGCGTGAAGCCGTCGAGCTTGGCCTGCTCCTTGGCCTGGGGCGTCTTCTCAAACGCCTGGTAGGCGATGGTGAGCCCGCCGAGGTCGGCCAGGTTTTCGCCCATCGTGAGCTTGCCGTTCACGTGCACCGAGTCGAGCGGCGAGTAGGCGTCGAACTGCTTGCCCACCACGGCGGCGCGGGCCGTGAACTTCTCGGCGTCTTCCTTGGTCCACCAGTCCTTCAGGTTGCCCTGGGCGTCGTACTGGCGGCCCTGGTCGTCGAAGCCGTGGGTCATCTCGTGGCCGATCACGGCCCCGATGCCGCCGTAGTTCACCGCGTCGTCGGCCTTGGGGTCGTAGAACGGGGGCTGCAAAATGCCGGCCGGGAACACAATCTCGTTCATGCCGGGGTTGTAGTAGGCGTTCACCGTGGGCGGCGTCATGCCCCATTCGGTGCGGTCAATCGGCTTGCCGAAGTGCTTGAGGTTGTCTTTGGCGGCCCAGGCGCGGGCGGCCAGCACGTCGTTGAGGTAGCTGGCGCGGGTGACGGTCAGGGCCGAGTAGTCCTTCCACTTGTCGGGGTAGCCGATTTTCACGGCGAAGGCGTTGAGCTTTTTGAGGGCCTCCACTTTGGTGGCCGGGCTCATCCACTCCGTGGCCTGGATGCGCTCGGCGTAGGCGGTGCGCAGGTTCTCAATCATCTCCTTGGCGCGGGCCTTGGCTTCGGGCGAGAAGGCTTTCTCGACGTAAATCTGGCCGAAGGCTTCGCCCAGGGCCCCGTCGGTGCTGCGCAGCATGCGCTTCCAGCGGGGCTGCTGCTTTTTGGCGCCGCTCAGGGTTTGCGC
This sequence comes from Hymenobacter sp., assembly GCA_025353745.1. Taxonomy (GTDB): domain Bacteria; phylum Bacteroidota; class Bacteroidia; order Cytophagales; family Hymenobacteraceae; genus Hymenobacter. The sequence goes on along the minus strand of JANXOE010000133.1, from coordinate 8,097 downwards.
AAAGCGGAACTGCTCGTCGCCGAAGGCCTGGGGCAGGGCCCCCATCAGGCTGCTGGTGAGGTGCCAGCGCAGGTAGGTTTTCTGGTCGAGCAGCGGCTCGGCCTTGAGCATGGCGCTCACTTCCTTGAAGAAGGCGGGCTGGCCGACGATGATTTCCTTGGCCGTGCCCACGCCCTCGGTTTTGAGCAGCAGCGGCAGGTTGATGTTGGGGTAGTCTTTGTTGGCCTGGGCCACCGTCAGCTTGTGGTAGTTGGCGTAGGGGTCGCGCAGGTCCACGGGCTTTTTGCTGGCGCGGGCCAGGCGCGTTTCCATGCGCAGCACGGTGGCGGCGTGGGCTTTGGCGGCGGCGTCGAACTCGCCAAGCAGCTTAAAGGTGTTCACCAGGTAGGTCTGGTACGCGGTGCGAATGGCCTTCGAGCGGGCGTCGTCGTCGAGGTAGTAGTCGCGGTTGGGCAGCGTGAGGCCGCCCTGCCCAAACTGCACCGCGTACTGCGAGCTGATTTTATCGTCGGGCGACACGCCCGAATCAAACCAGGCCCCGCCGAGCGAAATGGTGGGGTCGGCGAGCAGGCGCTGCATGCCGGCCAGGTCCTTCACCGCGTCGATGCGGGTGAGGTGGGGCTGCAAGTAGCGCAGGCCGGCCGCGTTGATGGCGGCCGAGTCCATGGCGGCGGCGTAGAAGTCGCCCACTTTCTGGAGGTTCGAGCCCTTGGCGGCCGTGGGGGCCTGGCGGGCCGCGTCGTCGAGGATGGTGCGCAGGGTGGCGTTGTTGTGGTCGGCGAGGATGTTGAAGGAGCCCCAGCCGCTTTCCGCCGCCGGAATGGGCGTGTTCTTCATCCAGTTGCCCGAGCTGTAGTGGTAAAAGTCGTCGCACGGGTTCACCGACGCGTCCATGCCGGCCACGTCGAGGCCCACGCCTTTCACAACGGGGTCGGGGGCCGGGGCAGCGGCCACGGGCGCAGCGGCGGGCGGGGCAACGGTGGCGGCGGGCTTGGTGCCGGCGCAGCCGGCCAGGGCCAGCGCCGCCACCGCGGCCGCGAGGGGCAGGTGGGAAATGTTTTTCATGGGAAAAGAGCAGGGTGGAAGAAATGGAAACGGCGGGCCCCGGCGCGGGCCGGGGCCCCGCAAAGTAAAGGCAGAAAGGACGTAAGCCGCGCCCGGCCGTTGCAGGGCCCCGGCCGGGGCCCCACCCGGGGGCCCCCGGCCCTGTATCTTGCGCCGATGCCGCTCTACAACCGCCGTTCCGAAGCGCCCGTGCCCGTGCCCGTGCCGCCGGCCCCGCTGGGGCTGGCCGAGCTGCTGGGCCGCGTGCGCCTGGCCCTGCACCGCCAGTTTGCCGATTCGTACTGGGTGGTGGCCGAAGTAGCCGACCTCACCCGGCCGCGCTTCGCCGGGGCCCACTGCTACCTCACCCTGGCCGAGCAAACCACCGACGAGCGCGGCGTGCCCGCCAAGGCCCAGGCCCGCGCCACGCTCTGGAGCCAGCGCTACCAGCAAGTGGTGCCGGCCTTCGAGGCGCAGACCGGCCAGGCCCTGCGCCCGGGCCTCCGGCTACTGCTGCGGGTGCAGGTGCGCTTCCACGAGCAGTACGGCCTCAGCCTCGACGTGCTGGCCCTCGACCCCAGCTACACCGTGGGCGAGCTGGCCCGCCAGCGCCTGGGGGCCCTGCAAAAGCTCGAAGCCAAGGGCCTGCTTCAGAAACAGCAGCGGCTGGCTTTGCCCCTGGCCCCGCAGCGGCTGGCCGTCGTCTCCTCCCCCACCGCGGCGGGCTTTCAGGATTTTGTGCGGCAGCTGGAAGAAGCGCCCTACGACTTCGCCCTCACCCTGTTTCCGGCCCAAATGCAGGGCGACGAGGCCCCGGCCAGCCTGCGGGCAGCGCTGGACGCCGTGCGGCGCCAAAAGCAAAACTTTGAGGCCGTGGTGATCATCCGGGGCGGGGGCAGCAAGGCCGATTTGCTGGCTTTCGACGACTACGGGCTGGCCGCCGCCGTGGGGGCCTTCCCGCTGCCGGTGCTCACCGGCATCGGCCACGAGCGCGACGAAGCCCTGGCCGACCTCACCGCCCACCGCGCCCTGAAAACCCCCACCGCCGTGGCCGCCTTCCTGGTCGAGCGCCTGGCGCGCGTCGACGGCTTGCTGCACCGCTTCGCCACCGAAGTGCGCACCGCCGCCGGCCGCCACCTGCGCCGGCACGAAGCGCACCTGGCCCGCCTCGCTGGCCGGGGGCGGACGGCCGGGCACGGCCACCTGGCCGCCGCCCGCGCCGCCCTGCGCCAGCGCGCCCGCCAGGCCGCGCAGGGCCCCCGCGAGCAGCTCCGGCAGCTGGCCCAGCGCCTGGAGCGCTACCGCCAGCGCGTGCCGCGCGCCGCCCGCCGGGCCCTGGCCCACGAGCAGCGCCGCCTGCGCCAGCGCGCCCGGGCCCTGCAGCAGCGCTTTGCCCGCCACCACCGGCGGCGGCGCGAGCACCTGCTGCGCCTGCGCTACCAGCTGGAGCTGGCCACCGCCCACCGCCGCCACCGCGCCGAAACGCAGCTGCTGACGGCCCAGCTACGGCCCCCGCTCCCGGCAGGGCCCCCGCCGGCCGCGCCCGCCCGCTCTTAAAAATTTCATCTCCCATGCCTGCCCCCGTGACTTACGCCCAAGCCCTCGCCGAGCTCGAAACCATTCTGCGCGCCCTCGAAACCGATGCCGTCGACGTCGACGACCTCACCGCCCGCGTCGAGCGGTCGGCCGAGCTCATCCGCCTCTGCCGCCACAAGCTGCGCAACGCCGAAGCGTCCCTCGACCGGGTGTTCGACTCGCTGGACGAAGACGAAGAGGAACCGGAGACCGAAACCGCTGACGAAGACGAGGACGAGGAAGAAGCCGGCGATGAGGAAGAAGACAAAGAAGACGAAGACAACCACGACCAGGCCGGCGGGGCCGGCCGGCCTACCCAGCCAAGCTGGCTGTTTTAGAGCAAGTTATTTCTCAAAACGGCTTCCAAATAAAAACGCGCCCCGGCGCGGCGCCATCCCCGAACAATGATCGTTCAGGGATGGGGCCGCGCCGGGGCGCGCCGCTGCGGCCCGTGCGTGGGCGGGGGCCCTAGCTTCGGCCGTGGAGCAGGTACTTGGTCTGCTTGAAGCTGTAGCCCACGGCCAGCACCAGGCGGCCGGCGCTGGCCGGGTGGTCGGTGGCGGCGGTGTACACGGGCAGCTGCACGCTGGCGTTGAGCGAGAAGTTGTTGTGGTACACGTCGAGGCCGGGGCCCAGCAGGGCGTTGTTCATGGCGTGCTCGCCGGTGAGCTGGCCGTCGAGCGTTTCGCCCTTGGTTTTCTCGTAGAAAAACTGCGCCGAGGGGTACGCCTGCCAGTGGGTGCCCAGGGGAACGCGGTAGAACAGGCTGGCGTAGACGGTCGTGCCCGGGGCCAGGCTGTTGCGGAACGCGTTTTCCGACGAGAGCCGGTAGCTGCCGTTCACGCTCAGCCCGAAGCCGTGGAAGCCGCCGATGTAGTTGGCGTACACGAAACCGTCGGTGGTGCCGGTGCCCACCTGGTTGAGCAGCGGGTAGCGCTGGCCCAACGCGTTGGCGCGCCGAAAATCGCCCGTGGGCAGCTTCAGGCCGCCGCCCACGATGAGCCGGCTCTGCACGCCGGCCGTTTCGATGGCCCGCAGCAGGTGGTAGCCGGCGAACACGGTCACGTCGCCCACGCCCGACGTATTCAGCTGCCGGCCATTGATTTGCGACGTGTTCAGCACGTAGGGCACGAAGGCGTTCAGCTCCAGCCGGCGCGCCAGAAAGTACTTGCCCCGCAGCTCCACCACCCGAAACGCCTCGAAGTCCGTCGGGTCGCCGCGGTGCGAATGCACGTAGCCGTCGTCCGAGTTCAGCGACGTGGGCAAAAGAAGGTGGGCCCCGGCCGGCGCAAACCGGGCCGGCTGCCCCAGCAGCGGGTAGCCGTTGAAGATGCGGTAGCGGTGCATGAGCGAAAACCCGCTCTGGTTGTCGTAGGGCGTGATGCCCATGAAGCAGCCGCAAATGTCGCAGGCCCGGCCGGGCAGGGCCCCGGCCAGCAGCAGGCCGAGCAGAATCAGTTTTTTCATCTTCCGGAAGAAAATTAATTGGCGTGAATGTGCTCGACCCGGAACATGCCGGCGGCGTAGTTATTGGCCATCAGCACGGCGCCGGGCCCCGCCGTCGTGCTGCGGTAGAAGTCGGCAAACCGGACGGTGGTGGGGCCGGCGAGCATCTTCAGCACGTCCACGGCGAAGTGGATTTCGGGGGTGTGGTCGGGGCGAACCAGCAACTTGGCCCCGTTGAACGACGGCGACACGGCGCGCAGCGCGTTGTTGGGCTTCTGGAAGCCGCCGATGTCGAACACCACCTCGCCCGTGGGCGACTGCGGCGAGCGGCCCGCCAGCTGCGCGTAGATGTAGCCCGCATCGGGGTTCCAGAACATGCCGGTGCCCGCGTCCAGGGCCCCGGTCCGGGGCCCCGACGCGCTGCGGGCGCTGTCGACCCCGACGGTGAACGTGATGCCGGTGTAGTCGCCGGTCGGCACGTTTTTGATGGCCAGGTGCTGCGACGCTTCGGCGGCCGCGTCGACCAGGTAGTAGCTTTCCGGCTGCACGTACCGCGTGCCGTCGGCCCGGGTGAGGACGATGTGGGAAACGTAGTAGCGAAACTTGCTGACCGTGAGCTGGTCGCCGGCCGGGGTGGTGTACGCCTGGGCCGAGAGCACCAGCGGGGCAGCGCCCGCGGTGGGCTCAAATTCTACGTCAAATTCCCCGCTCTGAGCAGCGGGTACGGCTTGATCGTTCTTTGTGCAGCCCGCCAGCGACAAGGCGGCGAGGGAAAGCACGCAAAATAAGGAGGCAATTGGGGGGAATCTCATCTTAAAAAATCCTTGAAAAAACACCGGCCGGGGCCGGCTAGCGCAGGGCCCCGGCCGAATCCAGGGCCGCCGCGGTGCGCTGGTCGAGCCGCTGCAAGCCGGGCAGCTGCTGCCGCCAGTACGCCTCGATTTGCGCGCGCGGCTGCCGGGCAGAATCGGGCTCCTGCAACCGGTGCATCCAGTCCATCATCTGGTCATCAGCTTGTTGCAGGGCCCCCACGGCGCGGCGCAAGCGGGCGGCCTGCCGCCGGGCGGCCGGCGTGTTGGCGTTGAGCTTGGCCAGGGCAGCGGCCAGGCGCTGGCGCTCGGTGCTGAGGGCGTCCATGCGGTTCATGGCGGCGTCGTGCAGGCGCATGGCCTGGGCGCGGGCCCCACCGGCGGGGGCCGTTGGGGCCGTGCCCGGGGCCCCGGGCGCGGCGGCCATCTGCTCGTTTTGGGCCATCATGCCGGGGTTGTTTTGCATGATGTTCTGGCCGGTACCGGTGGCCGAATCAGCGGGTTCGTCGGGGGTAGACGAGGCGTGGCAGCCAGCGGCGAGCAGGGCCAACAGGCTTCCCCAAAGCAAAGTATTTTTCATGCGCAGGTGGGCCGGGCGAGTACCCGGCATTTTTTAGCAATGCGTTGATAAACAGATAATAAACACGAAGCAAACCCCACACCGGGGCCGGGGGCGACGCGCAGGCCCGCCGCTTCTGTGAGCAGCCGTGCGCCCGCGCCCGCCCCAGCGGGCCGCGCGGGCACCCTCCCGCAAAAAGCGTTATGCGCGCGGCGCCTGGGGCGGGTGGAACACGCCCCGGCCGGCGCCGGCCGGGGCCCACGCCGGCCGGCCGGGGCCGTAGCTCAACGGGGCGCCGGCCCAGCAGACGGGGGCGGGCGGAGCCAGGGGCCCCCAGGCCAGCGGCAGCATCTCCAGCTTTTCCCTGAGGGCGTTGGGGGCCTTGCTTTCGCGCTCCTCCTGCTGCTTCAGGCGCTTGGCGAAGTAGCACTTGCCGTCGCAGTGCAGCTGCGGGCGGGCCTTGTTCACGCAGAAGCGGGCCGCGAGGGCGGCGCGGTTCAGGGCAAAATCCACGACCAGCACCTCGCGGCTGAACGTTTGCAGCAGCACCAGGGCAATCAGGAAGTAGGAGAAGAAAGCCTTCACGCGGCAGCGGCACAATGGGCCCCAAAGGTAGGGCCCCGGCCCCGGCCCCGAAAAGCCCCGCAGGGCCAACCGCCCCCGGACCGCCAAACTGCGGCGGCGGCCGGCGCGCGGCTCGGCCGCCAATCGGCTCACGACAGCACCTGCAAACCCGCTTCCCGGTACCGGGCCAGCACTTCGGCGGGGGCCCCGGCGTCCGTCACCAGGGTGCCGGCCAGGGCCAGGGGCGCGAACTGAAAGTACTTGTCCTGCTCCAGTTTGCTGGCGTCGCACAGCACGTACACGTGGCGCGCGGCCGCCGCCACGGCCAGGCTGACGGCGGCTTCCTGCTCGCTGTTGGCGCTCAGGCCCCGGCGCAGCGACAGGCCGTCGGCGCCGATGAAGGCCTTGTCGACCCGGTAGCGCGTCAGCTGCTCGACCGCGACGGTGCCGTGCACGGCCTGCCGCTCGGCATCCACCTCCCCGCCGGCCACCACCACTTGCACGGCCGAGCCCACCAGCTCGAACAGCACAGGCAAAGAGTTGGTTATCACCCGGATCTTCAGGTGGCGAACGAGGGCGCACAGCGGAAACGTGGTGCTGCCGCAGTCAATAAAAATGGTGTCGCCGGCGACAATCTGGCCGGCGGCCAGCCGGCAGATGGCCGCTTTTTGGTCGGGGTTGACCGCCACTTTGCGGGCGAAGGCCACCGGGTTGTTGGCAACGCCTGGCAGCACGGCCCCGCCGTGCGTGCGCACCAGCAGGCCCTGTTCGGCCAGGCGCGCCAAGTCGCGCCGCACGGTGATGGGCGTGGTCCGAAGGTGCAGGGCCGTCGCCGCCACTTCCAGGCTGCCCCGCTGGCCCAGAGTGGCCAAGATATAACGCTTGCGTAATTGAAAATTCATGGCCCTTTCGTTACTTGCGGCTACCCAATCATAAAGAAACAAAATAAAACATAAACGAACAATTAATTGGTTATGAACGAACGAATTCGGGTGCGCGAGCAAGTTACTTTGTCGGACGACTGGTTCACGCTGAACAAAGTCACCTTTGATTTTCAGCGCAAAAACGGCGTTTGGGAAACCCATTCGCGGGAAGCCTACGACCGCGGCAACGGCGCGACCGTTCTGCTGCACAACCCCGCCACCGACACCGTCATCCTCACCCGGCAGTTCCGCCTGCCCACGTTCGTCAACGGCAACCCGTCGGGAATGCTGATCGAAACGTGCGCCGGGCTGCTCGACGACGAGCACCCCGACGCGGCCATCATTCGCGAGACGGAAGAAGAAACCGGCTACCAGCTGGCCGCCGTCGAGAAGGTAATGGAAGCCTACATGAGCCCCGGCTCCGTGACGGAACGCCTGTTTTTTTACCTGGCCGAATACTCGGCCGACACCAAGCGGCAGGCCGGCGGCGGCATTGAGGACGAAGAGATTGAGGTGCTGGAATTGCCGCTCCCGCAGGCCCTGGCCATGGTAGCGACGGGCGAAATCCAGGACGGCAAAACCATTATGCTGCTGCAGCACCTGCGCCTGAAACAACTGACTTCCTGACCGTTGGCGCCCACGTACTTCTTCACTTAGAAGCTGTTGAGATTAATTAAAAACGGTCATGCTGAACGCAGTGAAGCATCACTACCGCTTCGTTGCAGGGCTCCAACGAAGCGGTAGAGATGCTTCGACAAGCTCCGCATGACCGTTTCAGAAGAATTCTCTACTAACTCAAACAGCGTCTTAGCCATCTTCTTCCTTTCTGTCGCATCAAGACCTAAGTTTAAGCAACGACCCAAACGTAGGAGCTTCTTAGACGCCAGATGAGCCTGACGGCTTTTTCAAGGCGTGTATTTTTCGGTTGGGTTCTTAACTTAATCGGTTGACGATTCTCATCGCCGGGGCCGGGGCAGGAAATTAGTAATCTGTAAATTATATTATTATTCAAATATAATTTGGTAATTAGTAGCGGCGCTTCATTTCATTTTTTGCTTCGTTGCTATGAGCAGATTCCTGACTTTGCTGGCGCTGGCCCTGGTGCTGGCGGCCCCAGCCCGCCCCGCGGCGGCGCAAAACGCGCTGCCCCTGCTCATCGACCGCGAATTGCTGTTTG
>JANXOE010000135.1 GCA_025353745.1 Hymenobacter sp. | reverse complement strand
GCTTCGCTGATCTGGCAGATGTCCTTCACCATCTGCGGCGGCATCATGGCGTTGGAATGCACGTCGGCGTAGTCTGTGAACCGCGCTTCCTGCACTTGGCGGGCCCGGTCGACGCGCGGCTGGATGTCGGCGCTGCTTTCCGCCTTGCGGGTTTCCGTCATCTGGTCGAAGGTCACGGGCGTCACTTCCACGTGCAGGTCGATGCGGTCGAGCAAGGGCCCCGAGACCTTGTTCAGGTATTTCTGCACCACGCCGGGGCCGCACACGCACTCTTTTTCGGGGTGGTTGTAGTAGCCGCAGGGGCAGGGGTTCATGCTGGCGATGAGCATAAAGTTGGCCGGAAACTCGATGCTGAGCCGGGCCCGGGCGATGGTCACGCGGCGCTCTTCCAGCGGTTGGCGCATCACCTCCAGTACCGTGCGCTTGAACTCGGGCAGCTCGTCGAGAAACAGCACGCCGTTGTGCGCGAGCGAGATTTCGCCCGGCTGCGGGTTGCTGCCGCCGCCCACCAGGGCCACGTCCGAAATGGTGTGGTGCGGGGCCCTGAACGGCCGCGTGCTCAGCAGCCCGCCGCCGCCGAGCTTGCCGGCCACGGAGTGGATTTTGGTGGTTTCCAGGGCCTCTTGCATGCTCAGCGGCGGCAAGATGCTGGGCAGGCGCTTGGCCAGCATGGTTTTGCCGGCGCCGGGCGGGCCGATCATGATGACGTTGTGGCCGCCGGCGGCGGCTATTTCCAGGGCCCGCTTGATGTTCTCCTGGCCCTGCACGTCGGCAAAATCGGCCGTGTACTTGTTCACCGAGTGCTGGAACAGGTCCCGGGTGTCCACCGTTGTGGGCTTGATGTCCGCGCGGCCCTCAAAGAAGTCGATGGCTTCCTGCATGCTCGCCACGGCAATCACGTCGAGGTTGTTGACGATGGCCGCTTCCTCGGCGTTTTCTTTGGGTAAAATGATGCCTTTGAAGCCTTCTTTGCGGGCCTGAATGGCAATCGGCAGCACGCCTTTTATCGGCCGCAACTCGCCGTCGAGCGACATTTCGCCCATGATGACGTACTCCGGCAGCCGCTCGGTGTGGAGCTGCTGCGAAGCGTGCAGGATGCCCAGCGCGATGGGCAAATCGTAGGCCGCGCCCTCCTTGCGGATGTCGGCCGGGGCCATGTTCACCACGGTTTTGGTACGCGGCATGCGGTAGCCCCGAAACTTCAGCGCCGCCTCGATCCGCTGCTGGCTTTCCTTAATGGCGTTGTCGGGCAGGCCGACGACTATAAATCCCGTTCCGGCCGAAACAACAACTTCAATAACAATGGTGTAGGCGTTGACGCCCTGTACGGCCGAGCCGAAGGTTTTGGTGAGCATGAAAGGCGGTAGAAGGCGGGCTTACGGGTTGAGCACCAGTTGCTCAATCAGTAGAATCAAAATGTGGATGACCTTGATGTGGATTTCCTGGATGCGGTCGGCGTAGCCGTGGTGCGGGGCCCGGATTTCCACGTCGCTGATGCCGGCTAGTTGCCCGCCGTCTTTGCCGGTGAGGGCCACCACGCGCATGCCGAGGGCCCCGGCGGCTTCGGCGGCGCGCAGCACGTTGGGCGAGTTGCCGCTGGTGCTGATGGCCAGCAGCACGTCGCCGGGCCGGCCCAGGGCCTCCACGAAGCGGCTGAACACGAACTCGAAGCCGTAGTCGTTGGCCACGCAGGTCATGTGCGAGGCATCGGTGAGGGCGATGGCGGCCAGGGCCCGGCGGTTGTTGCGGTAGCGGCCGCTGAGCTCTTCGGCGAAGTGCTGGGCGTCGCAGAGGCTGCCGCCGTTGCCGCAGGTGAGGATTTTGCCGCCGTTTTGCAGGCAGCGGGCCATCAGCTCGGCGGCTTGGGCAATGCGCGCGGCGGTGGTTTCGTCGGCTAAAAAGCGGTCGAGCACGGCGCGGGCTTCGCTCAGCTCGGCGTGGATGCGGTCGGTAAGGGAAGCGGGGGAGGGCACGCGAAAAAGGATTGGGCGCAGGCAGAAAAACTACAAGGAAGGGCGCTCCGCCGCCGACGTGTTGGGCAGGCTGGGGTCGTCTTGCGGAAACAGGGGCCGGGCCGGCTCCTCGGACTGAATGGGCGCCGGGGGCTGGGCAGTATAGGGCGCGGCGGGAATGCCGGGGGCCATGCGGTCGCTGGTTTGCTGGTGGTCGTAAAGCCGGGCTTTCAGCTCGTTAATTTTGCTATCCTGCTGGGCCACGCTGCGGCGCAACAGGCTGCTGTCGAGGTTCTCAATCACCAGCTGCAAGGCCAGCACCACGGCCCCGATGGTGGCCAGCATCTGGAAGAAATTCCGGTCCCGCTCCACGTCCGATAGCGCCGAGCCCAGGCCCGCCACCGAAGCCCGCACCGCCGGCACCAGCAAAAACAGCAGCGCCAGCAGCAGGTACACCATCACCACCACCGTAACGAAACGCTTGAGAGCAACCATGAGCGAAGATTTTTTAAGGGTAAGATTTCGGGACTAAAGATAGGCCGGGGGCTCCCGCTACGCCAGCGCGCCGTTGGTTTGCAGCGAGCTAAGGCGCTTGTAGGCGCCGTTGGGGCGGCGCAGCAGCTCGTCGTGGGTGCCGCGCTCCACGATGCGGCCGTGCTGGAGCACGATGATTTCGTCGGCGTGCTGCACGGTGCTCAGGCGGTGGGCGATGACGAGCGAGGTGCGCGCCGCCATGAGGCGCTGCAGGGCCTCCTGCACCAGCTTTTCGCTTTCGGTGTCGAGGGCGGAAGTGGCTTCGTCTAGGATCAGAATCGGCGGGTTGCGCAGGATGGCGCGGGCGATGCTCAGGCGCTGGCGCTGCCCGCCCGAGAGCCGGCCGCCGCGGTCGCCGATCACGGTTTGGTAGCCGTCGGGGCTGGCCACGATGAACTCGTGGGCGTTGGCGATTTTGGCGGCTTCGACGACTTCGGCCTCGGTGGCTTCGGTGTTGAAGCGGATGTTGTTGAAAATCGTGTCGTTGAACAGAATGCTTTCCTGCGTGACGATGCCCATCTGGTCGCGCACCGAGTGGATGGTGCAATTCCGCACGTCGTGCCCGTCGATGAAAATCTGCCCGCCGCTGGGGTCATAGAAGCGCGGGAGCAGGTCGGCCAAGGTGCTTTTGCCGCCGCCGCTGGGGCCCACCAGGGCCACCATCTGGCCTTTCTTAATGGTCAGGCTGAGGTCGTGGAGCACCGGCGTGTCGCCGTAGCTGAACTGCACGTCGCGCAGCTCAATCTGGTGCTCAAAGGGCGGCAGCACCAGGGCCCCCGGCCGGTCACGCACGGTGGGCTCGGTGTCGATGATGCGCAGCACCCGCTCGCCGGCCACCAGCCCGCGCTGGATGTTGCCGAACGAGCCCGACAGGGCCTTGGCCGGCGTGAGCACTTGCGAAAACAGCACCACGTAGCCGATGAACGTCTCGCCCGTCAGCGTGGAATGGCCCCCCAGGATGAGCGTGCCGCCGAAATACAGCAGCCCCGCCACCACCGACACGCCGGCAAACTCCGAGAACGGCGAGGCCAGGTCGCGGGTGTTGTCGATGCGCCGCGAGGTGCGGGCGTAGGCGTCGTTCTGCTCCTCAAACTTGCCCTTGATGTAGCCCTGGGCGTTGAACGCCTTGATGACGCGGATGCCGCCCAGCGTCTCGTCGAGCACCGACATCATCGAGCCCAGCGTGCTCTGGCTCACCTCGGCCTGCCGCCGCAGCCGCTTGGCCACGCCGGCGATGGCCCCGCCCGAAAGCGGCAGCAACACCAGCGTGAACAGCGTGAGCGGCACCGAGATGTAGAACAGCAGCGCGAAAAACGCCACGATTTTGAATGGCTCCTGGATGACGGCCGTCATCGTGTTCACCACCGAAGTTTCCACTTCCTGCACGTCGGTGGTGAAGCGCGACATCAAATCGCCCTTCCGCTCGCCCGAAAAGTAGCCCAGCTGCAGCTCGACGATGCGGTGGTAGAGGGCCCGGCGCAGGTTGCGGATCACCCGGGCCCGCACCGTGGCCAGCAGCCGCAGGCTGAGGTAGCGAAACAGGTTGCTCAGCATGATGGACACCACCACCACCACGCACACAAAGGCCAGGGCCCCCAGCTTGCCCTGCGACGCCAGAATGCCGGCGAAGAAATGGTTGAAGGTGTCGCGCACCCAGTCCAAACTGAGGTGAAACGCCGGCACGCCCGCGCCCGCCGGCCGCGGCACACGGTCTGTTTTGTCGAACAGCACTTGCAGCAGCGGGATGATGAGCGTGAAATTGGCCAGCCCAAAAAAGGTGCCCAATACCGTATACAGCAGGTATTGCGGCAGGAAGCTGGCCAACGGCCGGGCGTATTGCAGGATGCGGAGATAGGTCTTCATAAATCGCCGATTGAGCGCAGATTCAATCGCTGATTAACGGTGATCAGCCGGAATTTCGCTGGTTATTACTTGCATCGAAACCGCTAATAATTTTTGTGAGATAAGGGCCGATTGCAACCAGCGAAATCACGGTCAATCAGCGATTAAAATTCGTGCAGCCGCTGGGCGATGTTCCAGCGCAGGGCCACCGAAGCGTACACTTCGTTGCCGTCGGCGGCGGGCGTGAGGGCGTAGGTCTGGTGGCGGGCGATGAGCGAGGCGTCGAGGAATAAGTTCAGGCGGGGCTGGTAGGTGGCCGTGAAATCGGTGTGGAGCAAGTGGCTTTTGTTGCCCTGGCCCACGCGGTTGCCATACTCGGCCGGGTGGTACGTGTAGGGAATGAGGGAATTGCCGCCGTAGTTGGCAACGGTGCCGGCGGTGACGGGGGTGTTTTGCGCGTCCGTGCTCTGGGGCCCTGCCGTGATGACGTTGCCCAAGGCATCGCGGCCGTAATCGAGGCCCTGCTCGGTGTAAAAAGCTTTGGCTACCAGGTTCAAGCGCGGCAAGGGCTGGTAGCTGACGACGGCCAGGATTTCGGCCAGGTTGGCGCCCATGGGGTGGGCCAGGGGCTGCTGGTAGTTGGTGTAGGCGGTGTAGATGGAGGTGTGCTGGTAGGTGTAGGGCCGCACGTAGTTGAACTCCACCTGCAAGTCGAGGTTGCGGATGCCGGCCACGTCAATATACTTGGCGCCCAGCTGAATGGCTTGTTTATTAGACCACCAGCCGTTGCCGGACAGCACTTCCTTTAGCTTGAACTCGTCGAGCACCAGCTGGCCATAAAGCTGGGCCGTGTGCTGGATGTTCCACTTGAAATCCAGGCCCAGCAGGGCATTATCCGCCGAGCCCACATTCTGTTCCGCGGCCCGGTAGAAGATGACGGGGTTAAGGTATTGCAACTCGAAGCTGCCCCGACGCCCGGGTACTATTTTCCCGCCGGCCACTACGCTGTCGGGCTCGGCGTTGCGGCCACCCAGGATGGTACTTTCAAATACACCAATGTTGAAATTAGGCGTCACGTCCAGGCTCAGGTGGTGCAGGGCCATGTACTTCTTGGGGTACACCTGGTCCGCGTTTTCTTTTTCCGCTACCAGCTCCGTGAACAGGTTCTGGTAGTTGAGCTTCCAGACGCGCGTGTTCAGCTTCAAAAAGAAATAAGGGGCGCTGTAATCCGACAAAATCAGCGAGCGGTAACCGTTGCCGATGAAGTTGCGGTCGTGCCCGAACTGCACGTTGATGTGTTTCGTGGCCGCGTATGTAACGTAGCCCCGCGCCGTGAAGAAATCGTAGGCGCTTTTGCCAACGCCGATGGTTGCGGCTTTAAAAGGCTTGAAATAGCCCTCGTGGGGCACAATGACGTCGCGCAGGATGCGGTCCTGCACGTAGCCCGGCACGGCCATCTGGTTGTCGGTCAAGAAAGTGTAGAAGCCCAGGCGCTGATCGATGGAGCCTTCTATTTGCACGCCGCGGGTGTTCACGTAGCGCAGGCCGTCGATGCGGTCGTCCTTGCCGCCTTGCAGCAGCAGCACGGGATTCACGCGCAGCGTAAAATCCTTGGTCTGAACGCTGTATAAATCGGTTTGATCGCGGTAGAAATACGTCAGAATTGGCTTTTCGCTCTGGTTGACGGCCGTGCCCTGGGGCGAGTTGGCCCAGTTGTCTTTCAGCAAATACTGGGCATTGAAGCGGTCGGCGCGCGAGAGCGAGCCGGGGCCCTGGGCGGCGCTGTCGGGCGAGAGCAGGCGCTCGCCCAGGCGGGCCGCGGCAGCGCGGGTGTAGGGCCGCACGCTGGTGTGCGGGTCTTGCTCACCGTCGGGCCCGTATTTGATGGCGTAACGGTCGATGAGCCGGTACACGTTGGGGTCGAGGGGCACGTAGGTAGGGCCCTGGGTAGAAAAAGGCGCAGGGTCGGGCAAGGTGGGCACGGCCAGGGTATCGCTGAAAACATACCAGTTCGATTTCTCGTGGCCAGCCGAGGGGGTGGGGGCCGTGGGCGTTTGGGCCGTGGCACGGCCGGCCGTTAAGGCACAGGTAGCTAGTAGTAAAAGAATCTTCTGCATAGCGAGGATAGGCGGCGGGATGGGGCCGGAGTCATTGCGCGCCGGGCCAATTAATTAACAAACCTACGCACCCGGCCGTTGGCAGCCCGGGGCCCTGCCGGCGGGTACGGGCTTGGGCGTTGAGGGTTTTTGTGCCAACTTCGGGACGCCGTTGGCATCCGGCCGGCGGGTTCCCTTCGTTTAAAAAACCTGCTGCATGGCTTCTTCCCCGTCCATCCCCGTCCCCGAAACCGCGCCGGCCGCCGAGCCCAACCCCCGCGTGCACGAGGTGTGCGCCGAGCCGAGCATCGCCAACCACTTCCTGGCCGAGCTGCGCGACCGGGACGTGCAAAAGGACAGCCTGCGCTTCCGCCGCAACTTGCAGCGGCTGGGCGAAATCATCGCCTACCGCATCAGCGCCCACCTCAGCTACACCGACCAGGTCATTCAAACGCCCCTGGCCGAAACCACCGGCAAGCTGCTCCACGATTTTCCGGTGCTGGCCACCGTGCTGCGGGCCGGCCTGCCGTTTCACCAGGGCTTCCTGAATTATTTCGACCAGAGCCCGAGCGCCTTCGTGGCCGCCTACCGCATCGAGGGCACGGCCCAAGTGACGGTGCAGGTCGACTACTTGTCCGCCCCGCGCCTCGACGAGCGGGTGCTCATCCTGGCCGACCCCATGCTGGCCACCGGCAAAAGCCTGGTGCAAACCTACCGGGCCATGCTGCGCTTCGGCATGCCGCGGCAGGTGCACATCGCGGCCGTCATCGCCTCGCCCGAGGGCCTCGCCCACGTGGCCCGCGAAATCCCGGAAGCCCACCTCTGGGTGGCCGCCATCGACGAGCGCCTCAACGAGCAAGCCTACATCCTCCCCGGCCTGGGCGACGCCGGCGACCTGGCGTTCGGCAGCAAAATCTAGCGCCGGGGCCCCCGGCCCGGCGGCGGGGCTATCTTTACGCTGGCCGGTTTTTTGCCTGTCCACCGCCGTTCCTTACCGACTCCTGCCGTGTTGCCCCACGCCTTCAAGTACGCTTCCGTATTCCTGTTGAGCACGGTCAAATTTTTTGGCGGGCCCCTGGCCGGGGCGTCGATGGGCTTGCCGTTTGGTCTCATCATGGCCCTCACCGTGGCGGGCATGATGACCAGCGTGTTCATTATTTCGGGCGTGGGGCGGGTGTGGGTGCGCCACCGGCAGCACCAGCGCCGGCTGCGCCGGGCCCCCATCTTTTCGTCCCGCTCGCGCAACATCATCAAAGTGTTTCGGCGCTTTGGCATGGGCGGCATCGCCTTTCTGACGCCGATTCTGCTCTCGCCCATCGGCGGCACGGTCATCGCCACGCTGCTGGGCGTGCCCCG
>JANXOE010000195.1 GCA_025353745.1 Hymenobacter sp. | reverse complement strand
TCCAGCGGTTCAGCGACACCAGGTAATTGTCGGCGTGCGAGTCGGTGCGCTTGCACCACAGGCTGATGGTGAGGGCCTGCGGGTTCAGCGCCGCTTTGTACGGCACCTCGATGTAGCCGCCGTCGCCGAACTCATACGCCTGGTTGGCGTTGCCGAAGCGGTCGGCCACCAGCGTGGGCAGCTTCCCGCCGTCGCCGGGGGCCGTCGCGGGGCCGTTGGGGCCCGTTTTCAGCACGCCGTTGTTGCCGTTGGCGGTGGCGTCGTTCGCGTTGCCGTTGAATTTCCACTGCGCCACCAGGTTGGCGGCCGAAACCTCCTGGATGCGGTTGTTATTGAAGGCCACCGCCGCGCGGCGCAAGTTTCTTGCCGCCGTGTTGACGGCCGCCTGCGTGGCCGCGGCGTCGTTTTTCGTGGTCGTGGCCAGGTCCAGCGAAGTTTTCAACGTCGCTTTCGAGCCGGCGGCGAAAGTGCCGGGCTTGGTGCCTTCCACGGCGGCGTTGCTGACGGCGGTCACCGAGTCAATCAGGGCCGTCAGCTTGGTTTTGTCGGCGCTGATTTGCGGGGCGGGCGAGTCGTTCGATTTCGAGCAGGAGGAAACCACCGCCAGGGCCCCAAACAGCACCCAGGACAGGACGAGGAGGTAAAGGTATTGCTTTTTCATGGCGGGAGTTAAAAAAGTGAGATTAAAAACAGGTGAAACACAGCTACTTGCCCAGCTTTTTGTTGGTGTCCCGCTCGCTCTGCGGGATGGGGAAAAACATGTTTTTGGCGTAGCTGAAGTTGGGCCGGTCGCTCAGGGCCTGCCTGGCGTACGCCTCGCCGTAGCGGACGACGTCGAAAAAGCGCTGGAACTCCAGCGCCAGCTCGGAGCGCCGCTCCCGGCGGATGAGCTCGCGCAGCTGGCCCTGGTCGGTGGCGGTGGCGTTGGGCAGCAGCCCCGCCGGCACCTTGCCCGCGCCCGGCAGCGTGGTGTCGTACAAATAGCTTTCGCGGGCCCGCTTGCGCACCTGGTTGAGGGCCCCCAGCGCCGCGCCGCTGTTGCCGGCTTCGTTCGACGCCTCGGCGTCGATCAGCAGCACTTCGGCGTAGCGGATGGCCTCGTAGTTCAGGTTGCCGTCGCCCTTGATCGTGCTCGGGATTTCCGACAGCGGCTGCAAATGCTTCTTCGACACGTAGCCGGTCGTGGTCCAGGTCGGGTCGAAGGGCACGCCGAAAAAGGACCGGCCGAACCGTCCCACCGTGTAATCGAGGCGCGGATCGACCACGCTGTCGGCCGTCTGCTCGAAGTTGGCGACCAGGCTTTTGGTGGGGTAAAAAAACCCGTAGCCGTTCTGCGGGCGCGGCGCAAACCACTGGTTGAGGTTGTTGCCCTGCCCCGGGCTGAGGCCGCTGGTGTGCTGCACCGAGAACACGGCTTCGGGGTTGTTTTTGGTGGCCGCCCGGAAATTATCCGCGAACACCGGCAGCAGCGTGTACTTGCCCAGCGCTTCCACGGCCTGCGCGGTTTGGGCCGCCAGGGCCCATTTCTTCTCGAACAAATACGTGCGGGCCAGCAACGCCAGGGCCGCGCCTTTGGTGGCCCGCCCGGCGTCGGTGGCCGGCCAGGCGTCGGGCAGGGCGGCGGCGGCGGCCTGGCAGTCGGCCTCCACCTGGGCGTAAATCTGGGCCTGGGGCAGGGCCGGGCTTTGCAGCTCCTCGGGGGTTTCCACCTTCACGCGCAGCGGAATGTCGCCGTAGAGCGCCGTGAGCTGGAAATAGTAGTAGGCCCGCAGGAACTGGGCCTGGCCGACGGCCTGCTTCCGCACGTCGGCGCTGACGTTGGCGTTGGACGCCGGCAGCCCGTCGAGCACCACGTTGCACTTAAAAACCCCGTCGTAGTCGCGCTTCCACTGCGCCTCCACGGCGGCGTTGGTGGGCGTGATGTTGAAGATGTCGATGTTCTCAAAATCGGCCTGGTCGCCGGGGTTGCTGCCCTTGACGGCGTCGTCGGAGGCCACGTCGCCCAGCACCCAAATGGTGTTCGAGGCCGCGTCGCGGAACGAGAGCGGCACGTACGCGGCGTTGACGGCCAGGATGGCGTTGGTGTCCGACGTAAAGAACTGGCCGGCCTCGTACTGCCCCAGCACGGGCTGGTCGAGAAATTTTTCGCACCCGGCCGTGGCAAACAGCAGGGCCCCCAGCAGGAGGGCGGTGGGTTGGGCTTTCATGGCGCGGGGGCTGTAAAATTGTTGTCGGTGAGCGGTTGGCTCGGTTTCAGTATTCGTCGCCTGTCGGGTGCTGTTCTATTCAAAAGCCCGCGTTGATGCCCACCGTGAAGGTGCGCGCCGACGGGTAGGTGCCGAAGTCGATGCCGGTGGCCCGCACGCCGTCGCCGAGCGAGTTGCTGTTGGTGCCCTGCTCGGGGTCGAGGCCGGTGTATTTGGTGAACGTCACCAGGTTCTGGACGCTGCCGTAGAGGCGCAGCGACGCCACGCGCACGGGGGCCAGTAGCTTCTCGCCGAACGTGTAGCCCACCTGCACGTTTTTCAGCCGCAGGTACGCGCCGCTTTCCAGGAAGCGGTCGGACGGCATCTTGTTGTTGGTGGCCCCGGTCCACGACAGGCGCGGAAACGCGTTGTTGGAGCCTTCGCCCGTCCAGTAGTTGGTGGCCGCCCGCTCCGTGAGGTTGAAGGCGCGGTAAAAGCCTTCGATGTCGGTGTTCACCTGGTTGTAGAGCTTGTTGCCGTGCACACCCTGAAAAAACACGCTCACGTCGACGCTTTTGTAGCGCACGGCCCCCGTCAGGCCGTAGGTGAGCGTCGGAATGGGGCTGCCCACGAAGCTGCGGTCGTAGCCGTCAATCAGGCCGTCCGGGGCCCCGTCGGGGCCGCTGATGTCCTTGAACTTCACGTCGCCGGGCTTGATGCCGGGGCCCTGGTAGGCGCTGGTGAACACCTCCTGCTCGTTTTGGAAGATGCCGTCTTTTTGCAGCAGGTAAAACGAGCCGATGGGGTGGCCCACGTCGGTCAGCGTCGCGTAGTAGTTGTTGTCGATGCGGCCCCCGACGATGGGCGCGGCGCTGCCCAGCGAAATCACTTCGTTGTGCAGCGTGGCCAGGTTGCCGTTCACGCTGTAGCTCCAGTCCTTGCCCGCGGTGTTGCGGTAGGTCAGCTCCGCTTCCAGGCCCCGGTTGCGGATTTTGCCGGCGTTCACGGCGGGGTTGCCGCCGTTGCCGGCGCTGCTGGGCTGGGGCAGAAACAGCAGCACGTCCGACGTATTCTTGATGAAATAGTCCAGCGTGAGCTGCACGGTGTTTTTCAGCAGGCCCACGTCCAGGCCCGCGTTGGTTTGCGTGCTGGTTTCCCAGCGGATGTTGGGGTTGCCTTTGGTCACGATGCTCAGGCCCTGCGTCGAAACCCCGCCAAACGGGTAGTAAAAGCCGCCGCCCACCAGCGAAGCATAAGGGTAGTTGCCGATGGCCGAGTTGCCGAGCTGCCCCACGCTGGCGCGCAGCTTCAGCAGCGAAACGGTGGAAATGTTGCGCATGAACGCCTCCTGGGCGAGGTTCCAGCCCACCGAGCCCGAGAAGAAGCTCTGCGCCCGCCGGCCGGGCAAGAACTGCGACGAGCCGTCGCGCCGGAAGTTGGCGGTGGCCAGGTACCGCCCGTCGTAATCGTAGGCCAGCCGCCCAAACGCCGACACCAGCGAAGAATGCGCCTGGCCGCCGCCGTTCTGCTGAATGCCCGTGCCGCTGTCCAGGTACTGAAACGCCGAAGACTGGTCCACGTAGCCCCGGCGCGACGCGGAAAAGGCCCGCGAGTTGTTTTTGATGGCTTCCGTGCCGAGCAGCAGATCGAAGGTGCTCTTGCCCAGCGGCAGGTTGTAAGTGGCGGTGTTGGTCCAGTTGTAGTTGAAATCGTTGGCGTTGGACTGCGCCAGCTGCGGCGGCGAATTGAAGGAGCGGTCGATGCCGAACGTCTTGAAAAACTGCTTGTAATCGGTGATGCGGAAGGTGGTGCCGAAATCCGACCGCAGGTGCAGCCGCTCCACCGGGCTCACTTCCACGTAGGCGTTGCCCAGCAGCGAGTAGGCGTTGAAGTTGCGGTCGGCGGCATCGGCCAGGGCCACGGGGTTGATGCCGTCGCCGAAAAAGGCCGAAGCAATTTTCCCGTCCGCCCGCGGCAGGTCCACAAACTGGCCCTGGTCGTTGTAAACCGGCGTGGCCGGCGTGCGGAACAGCGCGTAGCGCACGATGCTGGCCCCCGGGTTGCCGTCGCCGAAGCCGTCGCCCGAGGTGCCCACCTGCCGGGTTTTGGCGTACGACAGGTTGGCGTTGGTGCCGATTTTCACGTACTTCGACAGCGTGCTGTTCACCGCCGTGCGCAGGTTGTAGCGGTCGTACGACGAGTTTTGGATCAGGCCTTCCTGCTTCAGGTAGCTGCCCGACACGATGTACTGCGAGTTGTCGCCGCCGCCGCTCACGTCGACCTGCACGTTGTGCTGCTGGGCGGGCTTGAGCACTTCCTTCAGCCAGTTCACGTCGGGCAGCGTCGCGGCGAGGGCCCCCGAAATCTGGTCGCGGCCGTCGTTTTGCGCGGCCACGTTGTAGGCCGCCACGTACTGGCCGGTGTTGGCCATTTTGATAAGATTGGCCGCCGTTTGCACCCCCGTGTAGGCGCTCACGCTCAGCCGGGGCTTGCCCGACTTGCCGCGCTTCGTGGTCACGATCACCACCCCGTTCGACGCCCGCGCCCCGTAAATGGCCGCCGACGAAGCGTCCTTGAGCACGTTGATGCTCTCGATGTCGTTGGGCGAAATCTGGTTGATTCCGTCTTTAGTCGGCACGCCGTCAATGATGTACAGCGGGTCGTTGTCGTTGATGGTGCCCACCCCGCGGATGCGCACGGCGATGTTTTCGCCCGGGGCCCCCGTGGCCTGGGTGATGGCCACCCCGGCCGCCTTGCCCTGCATGATCTGGGCCACCCCGCCCACCGGAATGCTCGCAATGTCGTTTTGGTTGATTTGGGCCACCGCGCCGGTCAGGTCCGATTTTTTCTGGCTGGTGTAGCCCAGCACCACCACTTCGTCGAGGGCCTTGACGTCGGTGCGCAGCACCACGCTGAGCTGCGTGCGCCCTTGCAGGTTGATCTCCTGCGTCACGAAGCCGACGGCAGAAATAACCAGCGTCGCGTTGGCGTCGGCCAGGCTGAGGGTAAAGTTGCCGCCCGCGTCGGTGGTCGTGCCGGCGGTGGTGCCCTTCACCACCACCGCCACGCCGGGCAGGGGCGCGTTGTCGGGGCCCGTCACCTGGCCCTGCACGCGGATGGGGGCGGCCGCCGGCTCCGCCACGCGGCTGGCCAGGGGTGGTACGGCCCCCATCGCAATCGATTGCAGGGAAGTGCCGGAAAGTTTGGGCGCCGATATGACGTACACGTTGCGGTCAGTTTTCTCCACGCGCAAGCCGCTTACCGTCACGGCGTAGGTGAGCTTTTGCTCCCACGTTTGAAAGGTCAGCGCGTTCATGTTGACGAACTTGTTCTTGATCAAATCGCTGCGGTACAGAAAGAAAACGTGGTGCGCCGCTTTGAATTCCTGCAAAATGCTCTCCAGCGAAACGGCCCGGGCCCCGTGCGCGCCCAACGATTCGGGCGATTGCGCCGACTGGGACAGCGCCAGGGCCACGCTTTGCGCGCGGGCGGCGGGCAGGCTTCCGAGGAACAAAAGAGGAAGCAGCTTCAGCGGGTTGGTATAAAGTGCCATAGCCGGGAGCTTGAGGGTGAGAAAAGCGGAGCGGAAAAAAGGACTTCTAATCGAACCAAACCCGGTTGCCTTGCCGGCGAACCTTCACGTCCAAGGACTTGCCCACGGCGTTCAGGAGCACGTCCAGGTCGTAGCTGGGCACGGAGCCCGTCAGCTTCTGCCGCGCCAGGGCCGGGTTGCCCAAGGTGATGCGGAGCCCGTAGTTGTCTTCCAGCAACGCGACGATTTCGGCCACCGAAGTGTCGTCAAAATTCAGCTGCCCTTCGGTCCACGCCGAGTAAAAAGCGGGCTTCACGGTGCGCTTGACCAGCGGGGCCCGCGGTGCCGCCTCGTTGTATTCCACCAGCTCGCCGGGCCGCAGCAGCACCTGCTCCAGGCTGCCGGCCCGGCGGTGGCTCAGCTGGATCTGCCCGGTGCTGAGCACCACCCGCGTCTTGCCCACCCGGCTGAACACGTTGAACCGGGTGCCCAGCACCGCCACGTCGAGGGCCCCGGCGTGCACCACGAACTTCACGTCCGGCGGGGCCGTCGCCACGGCTTGCAGCCCGGCCGGGGCCGTGTGCCGCACATTAAAATAGGCTTCGCCCGCGAGCCACACTTCGCGGGCCTGGCCCGGCTGCCAGGCCGGCGCCAGCCGGAGCGCCGAACTGGCGTTCAGCACCACGCGGGAGCCGTCGGGCAGCACCACCTGCCGGTGCTCGCCGGGGCGGGTGGCGTAGCGGGCCCAGGCGGCGGCCGGCGCGGGCCGCCGCCACAGGCCCAACCCCGCCAGCAGCAGTACTGCGCTGGCTGCCAAGGCCATTGCCCAGCGGCGGGCGCGCTTCGGGGCCCTCGCGGTGCGCAGGGCCGGCCGGGCGCGCGCGGGCGCCACCGGCGGGCGCATGGTTTTCCACAGCTTGGCCAGCTCTTCGTGCTTGACGGCTTCGGGCATTGGCTGGGGCTGGCGGCTGGCGAGCAGCTGCAGCACCGCCACGGCTTCGTCGAACTCCCCCTGCTTGGCCGGGTGCTGCAACGCCCAGCGCTGCCAGAAGCGCACCGCCTCGGGGTCGCTCGCAAACACGAACGATTGAAAGGACTCATCGGCCAGAAAATCTTCGGTCGAGTAGGCGGCGTGGCTCATAAGTAGATGGCTGGCTGAACAGAAGGCCGATAACTGGCCTGTTCACTTCCACCACGGCGCTGCCGGCCGTTTATACTCATCCGAAACCAACTATTTTTTCAACCCGACCGGCCCGGCGCCCACAACGGGGTGCAAACGACGCGGTTGCCGTCAGGTACACAGGGTTATTACCAGCGCCAGCGACACGAGCATGACCTTGCGGATAGCTTTCAACGCGTTGAAAACCAGGTTGCGAACCGATTGGGTGTTGAGCGACATCACCTCGGCGATGCGCTCGTAGGTGAAGCCGTCGAAGAATTTCAGGTACAGGGCCTCCCGCTGGCGCTTGGAGAGCCGGTTGAGCGCGGCCAGCAGCCGGGTGCTTTGCTCGGCGTCGCGCTGCTGGGCGATGAGAAATTCTTCGTGCGAGTAGGTGACCTCAAACGAATCGGTGTGGGCGGGCAGCAGGTGCCGGTGCTGCCGCAGCAGCTTGGTTTCGTCGCCGAGGTGGCGGCGCAAGGCCTTAAAAAGGTACGCCTTGACGACCGGGGTGGGCCGAACGCCGCCGCGCCGCCGCCACAGCTTCTGGAACAAATTCTGAATGCAGTCCTTGACCAGCTCCTCGTCGCCGGTCAGCTTCCGGCCGTAGTTGAACAACGCGTAGTAGTACGCCTCGAAAAGCGTTGCCAACGCCTGCGCGTTGCCCAGGCGGAAGGATTCCCAGAGCTGCGCGCTGTTCTCTTCGGTCATGGGTGGCAAGGCGCTGGCGGCAGGTTTTATCCGGCTGACTACCAATGTTTGAGCAGGAGGGCCCCGGGCCCGCTGGCAAATATGGCCGAACTTTTTGGGGAAACCCTACATGCCGTGGATATTATTTTATCGTTGCATAACACAAAAAAAGCCGCTCTGGGAGCGGCTTTTTTGCGTCGGCTGGTGGGCGCAGAATTTAGAACGTTTTCTGGAACCAGCCTTTGATGTCGTCGATGGCGTGGCCGGTTTTCTCTTGCAGGCGGCCGAACCACTCGTCCTGCTGGCCTTCCTGGTAAGTCAGGTCGTCGTCGGTGAGGTTGCCCCACTTCTGCTTGGCCTGGCCTTTGATTTGGTTCCAGTCGCCGCGGGCCTGGTATTCAGTGCTTTTCACGTCGGCGTGGGTGCTGGCATCGCTGGTTTTGCTGTTGAACCAGTTCTTGATTTCGTCCACCGTGTGGCCGGTTTTGGCTTGCAGCTTGCCGAACCACTCGTCCTGCTTGCCGTCGGCGTAGGTCAGGTCGTCGTCGGTCAGGTTCGACCATTTCTGCTTGGCTTCGCCTTTGAGCTGGTTCCAGTTGCCGCGGGCTTGCAGCTCGGTGCCGTCGCTGAGGTTATTTTGATTAACGTCCATGGTTGCGGGAATTTTAAGTTAATGAAAGAATAAAAGCGGCAGGGTGGGAGGGAAGGTTGTGCCCCGTTGTACGGCCGCGCGCCGGGCCGGGTTAGGGCCCGGGGCCCTGATGCCGCAATTTTGTTGGGCTGCCGGCCCAGGGGCGCGTCAGTTGCCGGCGCCGGCTACGGCCACCAGGCCCAGCAGCGCCACCAGGCCCAGCGTGAAGCCGCCCCAGGCCTTGCGGCGCTTCATGTCGCGGGCCTGGCGGCCGTAGCCAGCGGAGTAGTTTGGGTCGGCCAGCAGGGCCGGGTACGGGGGGCGCAGCCGGTCGGCCCGCAGGGGCTTGGTGGCCACGCCGACCGCCGCAATCAACCCCAGGATCGGGTTGCCCAGGGTGATGGCGGTCAGGCCCGCAAACGTGCCGTGGGGCACGTAGCTCCGGGCGGCATCGGCGGTTCCGCGGGCCACCCGCTGCCCCGCCGTGAGGCCCGGCAGCACGTCCGGGGCCGCGTCGGGGGCCGGCGCGTCGGGGTGCAGCAGCGCGCGGGTGCCGTTGGCGTAGCGAATGAGGAAGACCTCGGCCACGGGCAGCGCCAGCGTGTCGGGCGCGGCCGGGGCGGCGGGCACGTAGCGCAGCCGTTCCGGGTCGAGCGTCAGCACCCGGCCGCGCACCTCCTCGCCGTCGAGGCGCAAAATGGTGTCGGCCTGGGCCCAGGCGCGGGCCGGCAGCAAGCTGCTCAGCACAACGGCCATCAGTAGAAAGAATCGCATGGCGGGAGGAGCTTAAAAGCGGGGGTGAGTGACGGAATGTGCCCTACCGGTGCCGGGCATTGAAGCCCACCAGCAGGCTGATGCGGGCCCCGCCGTTGCCGGGCACCACGGCCAGGTTGACGGGAAAATTGAGGCCGCTGTCGGTGCGGATGGACGTGCCCAGCGCCAGCACGATGTTGGCCCCGATGGGCGTCAGGTTGGGCCCCAGCCCAAACTCAAACCCCTTGGGGCCCCGGATGCCCAGGATGCCGCTCACGCTCGGGATGAACTGCCCCTGCTCCAGGCCGCCCACCAGCGGCACGAACTCGGCCAGGCCGCTCACGCCGTTGGGCAGCCGGAACAGGCGCGTTTCGAACTGCCAGCCGAACTGCGTGAGGAACGGGTTGAGGCCGCTCAGCTCCTGGCGGCCGCGGCTCAGGGGGCCGTCGGTGAGGACGGTGAAGCCCAGGCGCGGGCCGCTGAGGTGGACGTCTTCGTCGGGCAGCACCACGTCGCCGGGCACCACCGGGCCGGGCGGCAGGGCCCTGGCCACCGGCCCGGTCTGGTAGAGGGCCGGCGGGGCCGCCGGGGCCCCGAATACTTCCTTGGCCCCGTTGGCGTAGCGGATCATGAACACCTCGGCTTTGTACACGCTGATGAGCGGGCCGTCGGGGTTGTCGGTGCGGCGGTACTTGACTTCCAACGGGGTGATTTCCAGGATTTTGGCCTGTATTTCGTCGCCGTTGCGCTTGGTGAGCAGGTCTTGGGCGCGGGCGCGGCTGGCGGCCAGCAAGGCCAACACCAGAAAAAGTAGACGGAACGACATCGCGGAGGGGGTTTGGGTGAGGAGATGCTTCAAAGGTGAGGGCCCTGGCCCCGCCAACGCTAATCAGAAAACTGATTTATCATACTTTTAAAATGCGCCTTTAATCAAAAAATGCCTTTGACAATCAATTAGATAAATCAAATAAACTTGACATTATAAATAATAGCTATATTGCTTCGGCTGCGTAAAAAGCGGCCCTGACTTTCTCCGCCCCCGATGGACGACCTGCGCACGACCCTGCTCACCCTCAGCCCCGACGACCGGCGCGACTTCGACGTGTTCATGCTGCGGCAGCGGCGCAAAACCGTGGGCCGGCTCGATTCGCGCCTGTTTGCGCTGCTGGTGCGACCCGAGGAATTGCCTGCTGCCCAGCTCATTGCCCGGCTCTACCCGGCCGCGCCCAAGCCCGCGGCCTACTACGCCCTGCGCCGGCGCCTGCTGCGCCACCTCACCGATTTCCTGCTGCTGCGCCAGCGCCAGCTCGACACCACGGCCGCGGCCTCGGTGCGCGGGCAGCTCACCCTGGCCCAGTATTTATTCGAGGCCGGCATTCCGCGCCTGGCCTGGAACGTGCTCGTCAAAGCCGAAAAGCTGGCCCGCGCCAACGAGCAGTACGAGTCGCTGAACGCCGTGTACAACCTGCAGATTCAGCACGCCGACTCGCCCCACGCCGAGGCCCTGGCCGGCGTCATTGCCCGCCGCCACGCCAACAAAAAAGCCGCCGACGAGGAGGAGCGGGCCAACATCGCCGACAGCCTGCTGCGCCAGCGCCTGCGCGAGGCCCGCGTGCGCGGCCGGGCAGCGGTGCCGTTCGACGCCATCATGCACGAGATTCTGGCCGAGTACGACTTGCAGGAAGCCTTCGCCCGCTCGCCCTCGCTGCTGAGCCGGCTCATGTCCATCGCCCGCAGCGCCATGCTGGTGCGGCGCGACTTTGCCTCGTTCGCACCCTTCGTCGAGCGCTGCTACCAGCTGATGGCGCGCCGCCACGGCTTCGCGCCGGCCCAGCGCAGCTACCAGCTCAAGCTGCTGTACATGCTCGCCCACGCCCTGTACCGCTCGCGGCAGTTTGCCGCGTCGGTGGCGT
Source organism: Hymenobacter sp. (assembly GCA_025353745.1). Taxonomy (GTDB): domain Bacteria; phylum Bacteroidota; class Bacteroidia; order Cytophagales; family Hymenobacteraceae; genus Hymenobacter. The sequence goes on along the minus strand of JANXOE010000195.1, from coordinate 695 downwards.
ATCTGGAGCAGGGGAGGGCCCTGCTGGCGGCGGCCCCGGGCCGGCAGTTTGCCGAGTTCGGGCCCCGCTTTGCCATGCTGCTGGCGGCCAACTGCGCCTTTCTGCGCCGCAACGCCGAGGGCATCGGCCTGCTGGAAAAGGCGTTGCGGACGGCCCCACCGCTGCCCGTGGCCGACGACCTCACGGCGCGCCTCCAGCTCACGTTCCACTACTTTGCCGAAGGCGCCTTTCCGAAAGCCAACCACACGCTGATGAGCATCGCCCGCACCGACCACTGGCTCGAACAGCACCTCGGCCTGGAATGGCTGCTGAACCGCAACCTCGGCGAGATGCTCATCCAGCTCGAAATGGGCCACGCCGACCTGGCCCTGCACCGCCTGCAAGCCATCGAACGCGCCCTGCGCGAGCAGTTTCCCGCCGCGCCCGCCGCCGAGGCGCCGGCCCCCGAAGCCGCCGCCAGCCCCGCCGGGGGCCCCTACCGCTACGTGCTGAGCTACCTGGCCCTCGTGCGCGTCATCCTCGACGACCCGGCCGCGGCCCGCCGCCCCGACTTCGCCCGCCACGTGGCCCGCATGCCCACCTTCCTGCCGCTGGAGCGCGAAGACCTGCAAGCCCTGAGCTTCTACGCCTGGCTGCGCGCCCGCATGCTGGGCCGGCCCTACTACGACGTGCTGCTGGAAGTGGCCGCCGGCTGA
>JANXOE010000171.1 GCA_025353745.1 Hymenobacter sp. | reverse complement strand
GCGCGTGAAGCGCGGCGCGTCGGCCGCGTCGCGGAACGCGCCGATGTCGCCGGTCATGCCAAAGTGTAGCACCAGCACGCGGCCGTTGTCCAGCTCCAGGAAGCAGTTTTTGCCCAGGCGGGCGGTGCCGGCGATGCGGCGGCCCACCAGGGCGGCGCGCAATTCGGTTTCGGGCGTGGCCAGCACGTGGGCGTCGCGCACGTCGAGGGCAGTGATGGTCTGGCCCACCGCCAGCTCATCGATGAAGCGGCGGTAGGTTTCGACTTCGGGAAGCTCGGGCATGGATGGTAATTTAACAATTAACAATTATTCTTTGACATTGGCCAGATAGCGTCTTAAAATCGGTTTAAAACGATAATTTAAAAAGCGCTGCTTATTGTCAGTCGCTACGTGTTAATTGCTACGTGTTAAATGAATTTGGCTACGCGCGGGCCCTGCTGGCCGTACACGTCGCCGCGGGCGGTAATGAAGAGGCGGTGCTGCCGGCCGTCAATCAGCACATAAGGGAAGTCGGGGGCCCTGTTCTGCTAACGCAAACCGCGGGGTTTTTCGTTTATTTTGGGGCCCCGGGCCCGCGGGCGCAGCGGCCCGGCTGGTATTCCCGTAATACGCCTCATGAAATATCCCAGAACCCCCGCCGTTTTAGTCAATGACAAGGATTTTCGGCTGGCCGACGTCGATACCGATGCCGAGGGCCCCTTCGCCGAAAAGTATACCGATAAGGCTTCTGCCCAGGCGCGCCTGCTGGCGTTGCGCCAGCGCCTGGCCGAGCTGCAGGAAATGCTCTACGCCGAGCACGAGCGCAGCTTGCTGCTGGTGTTTCAGGCGATGGACACGGGCGGCAAGGACGGGGCCATCGGCAACCTGCTCACGGGCGTGAACCCGGCCGGGGTGCAGATAGCGCCGTTCAAAGCGCCGTCGGCGAAGGAGCTGGCGCACGATTTTCTGTGGCGCGTGCACGCCGAGGCGCCGGGGCGCGGCCACATCGGCGTGTTCAACCGCTCGCACTACGAAGACGTGCTGGTGACCCGCGTGCACGGCCTGGTGGACAAAAAGACGGCCCACCGCCGCTTCGACGACATCAACAGCTTCGAGCGGCTGCTGACCAACAACGGCACCCACATCCTCAAGTTTTTCCTCCACATCTCCAAAAAAGAGCAGGCCGTCCGCCTGCAAGCCCGCCTCGACGACCCCGCCAAGCGCTGGAAGTACGAGCCCGGCGACCTGACGGAGCGCGCCCGCTGGGACGACTACCAGGACGTGTACGAAGATGCTCTGCGCCACTGCTCCCCGCCCGAGGCGCCGTGGTTTGTGGTGCCCGCCAACCAGAAGTGGGCCCGCGATCTGGCCATCGCCGAAATCGTGGTGGCCACGCTGGAGAAGATGAACCCGCAGCCGCCCGCCGCCGACTTTGATGTGAAGGCCCAGGTGATTGAATGAGCGCCGGCGGGGCCGAATCCAAACGCCGGGGGGGCGTAGCGCCGCTACTCGGCCAGCCCACAACCCGCGTCAGGCACTCAGCGCCACCAACCCGTCCTTCCGCTCGCCAATTTGCTGGCGCCACATGGCGTAGTACAGGCCCTTGTGGGCGAGCAGCTCGTCGTGGCGGCCGGCTTCGGCCACGTGGCCGCGCTCGAGCACGAAGATGCGGTCGGCGTGGAGCACGGTGCTGAGGCGGTGGGCGATGAGCACGGTGATGTGCTGCTGCGAGCCGGAAAGCTCGCGCACGGTGCGGCTGATTTCTTCCTCGGTGAGCGAGTCGAGGGCCGAGGTGGCCTCGTCGAACACCAGCAGGGCGGGGTGGCGCAGCAGGGCCCGGGCGATGCTCAGGCGCTGTTTTTCGCCGCCCGACACCTTCACGCCGCCTTCGCCGATCACCGTGTCGAGGCCCTGGGGGGCGCGGGCCAGGAGCGTGTCGGCCGCGGCCTGGTGCAGGGCCAGGAGGCACTCGGCGTCGGTGGCCTGCGGGGCCACGAAGCGCAGGTTTTCGCGGATGGTGCCGGCGAAGAGCTGCGTGTCCTGGGTCACGAAGCCGATCTGCTCGCGCAGCGCGTCGAGGTCGACCTCCGCGCCGGGAATGTCGTTGTAGAGGATGCGGCCGGAGAGGGGCGGGTAAAGGCCCACGAGCAGCTTCACGAGCGTGGTTTTGCCCGAGCCGCTGGGGCCCACGAAGGCCACGGTTTCGCCCCGCCGCACCCGGAACGAGATGCCGTCGAGGGCCGGCGCGGCGGCGGTGAGGTGCTGGAAGTGCACGTCTTCGAAGGCCAGGGTTTCGATGCGGCCCACGGCTTTGGGGTGCACCGGCTTCACGTCGCGGGGCGTGTCGAGAATCTTCTGAAAGTTGGCCAGCGAGGCTTCGGTTTCGCGGTAGGTGCTGATGATGTTGCCCAGCTCCTGCAGGGGCCCGAAAACGGCGAACGAGTAGATGAAGAACGAGAAAAACTCGCCCAGCGTGATGCGCTGCTGCACGAGCGTGAAGAGCAGCAGCAGCAAAATGATGTTGCGCAGCAGGTTGACGAACGTGCCCTGCACGAACGAGAGCGAGCGCAGGTAGCGCACCTTGCGCAGCTCCAGCTGCAGGATTTTGGTGGTGGTGCCGTTCAGGCGCTGGGTTTCCTGCTGGGCCAGGCCCAGGCTTTTGATCAGCTCGATGTTGCGCAGGCTTTCGGTGGTGGAGCCGGCCAGGGCCGTGGTTTCGGCCACAATGGTCTTCTGGATCACCTTGATGCGCTTGCTGAGGAAAAAGCTCAGCAGGCCCAGCGACGGGATGGTGAGGAAGTACACCGCCGCGATGGGCCAGTACACGCTGGCCGCGTACCACATCACGAACACAATGCCCACCACGGCGGTAAACAGCACGTTAATAAATGATTGAATGAGTTTCTCGACGTCGGTGCGCACCTTCTGGAGCTTGCCCAGCGTTTCGCCCGAGCGCTGGTCTTCGAACACCTGGTAGGGCAGGTCGAGCGAGTGCCGCAGGCCGTCGGAGTACAGCTCGGCCCCCAGCCGCTGGGTGATGACGTTGACGAAGTAGTCCTGGAAACTCTTAGCGATGCGCGACACCATGGCCACGCCCATGGCGGCCAGAATCAGGGGCCCGGCCACCCGCAGGAACGGCCCGAACGCGAAGGCCACGTGCGGGGCCCCGGCTTTGGGCACCACCCGGTCCACGATCTGGCGGAAGATGTACGGGTCGAGCAGCGAAAAAATCTGGTTGATGGCCGCCAGCACCAGGGCCAGGATCAGCAGGCTCCAGTAGCGGCGCAGGTAGCTGTAGAGTAGTTGCATAATAACGAGAACGGGCCGGGGCCCGAAAAAAACAATAGAACGGCCCGGCAACAGCCGGCCCGCCCCAAATGATTGCAATCCTGCCGACTTAAACCGCCGCAGGTAAGTGCAGGATCTTATTAGCGCCGGAAGCAATGAAGGCCAGGCCAACCACTCCTTGCAGAACCCAGGCGACGATGTTACGGGTGGAAGCAGACATGAGCAAAAGGGGATGGGGGTAAGAGGTGAAAGAATCCCCAAATAACTAAATGTTGCGCAAATACTTACACTTGCTATTCTTCAAGGCAAACGATGCCCGGGCGGGCCTACTCCCAGCCGCCGCCCAGGGCCCGGACCAGGCCCACGGTGGCGGTCAGCAAATTGCTCTGGGTTTGGGCCAGCAGGGTGGCCGCGTCCAGGGTTTGGCGGTCGGCGTCCACCACTTCGAAGTAGGTGGTGAGGCCGGCCCGGTAGCGCTCCTTGGTGAGGGCGCTGGCCTGGCGGGCGGCGCGCAGCGCCCGCTGCCGGGCCCCCACCTGGGCCTGGTACTGGCGGACGTCGGCCTGCGCGGTTTCCGCTTCCTGAAACGCCACCAGGGCCGCCTGGCGGTAGTCGGCCGTGAGGGCGGTGGCTTCGGCGCGGGCCACCTGCTCGTTGGCGCGGTTGCGGCCGCCGTTGAACACGGGGATGCTGACGCCGCCGCCCAGGTAATACGTGTAGCTGTCGGAAACCCGCGCCAAATCGCCCAGCTGCGCGCTCTGGGGCCCCAGAAAACCGTTGAGGTGCACCGTGGGCAAGCGCGTGAGGTGGGCCACGTCGGTGCGGGCGCTGGCGGCGGCCAGGCGGCGCTCGGCCCGCTGCAAGTCGGGGCGGCGGGCCAGCAGGGTGGCGGGCAGGGTGGCGGGCACGGCGGGGGCCGTCGGCGGGCCGGGCTGCGGGGGCAGGGCAAAGCCGCTGGCCGGCTGGCCCACCACCTGGGCCAGCGACGCTTCGAGGACGAGGCGCTGGCGGCGGGTTTCGATGGCCTGGGCGTCCACGTTGGCCAGCTCGGTTTCGGCGCGGTGCACGGCAATCTCGTTGTCGACGCCCACCCGGTAGCGTTCCCGCGTCAGGGCCAGGCTGTGGCGGCGGTCCTGGCGGGCGGTGTCGAGCACGGCCAGTTGCGCATCGAGCCCGCGCAAGCCGAAATAATACGTTGCCGCGTCGGCCGTGAGCGCCAGCAGCACCGTGCGCCGGGTGGCCTCGGCCACTTGGGCGTCGGCGTCGGCCGCCCGCACGCCGGCCCGGATGCGCCCGAAGGCGTCGACCTCGTAGCTGGCGTTGACGGGGATGTAAAACTGCGACTGCACCACGCCGCTGCCGCCGCTGGCCACCGGAAACGGCACCGGCCGCAGCCCCGACAGCCGGGTGCGGTACACCTGCGGGTCTACCGTCACGAGGGGCGCGCGGTACGAGGCGGCGACGCGCACGTTGGCGCGGGCCTCTTCCACGCGGGCCACGGCGGCCTGCAGGCTGAAATTCTGGGCCGTGGCCTGTTGCTCCAGCCCGGCCAGCACCGGGTCGTTGAACAGCGCCCACCACGGGCCCGGCGCGGGCGCCTGGCCGACGGTGGGGGGCGGGGCGGGGGCCGTCGGGGCGGCTTTCGTGAGGGTATCAGCGGCGGTTTTCCAGGCCGTGGGGGCCGTCAGGGCAGGGGGCTGGTAGCCGGGCGGGCGCACACAAGAGGCCAGTAGCGGCAGCAGCAATAAATAACGATAGCTCAACATAATGATTTTCAGTGCGATGCTGCGAAAAGGCATCCGTAGGCCGGTGCAACCCGGCAGGCATTCCGGGCGCCGCGACGAGTCTGAGCAATCCGTTTTAATCCTTCTACCCAAATTCCTTGCGGCGCCCGGAACCACAAACCGGCCTTATTTCGCCGTCAGCGGCGAAGAGACGCGCGGCGCGTCGGGGTCGTTGGGGCGGGGCTTGGCGGGGGGCGGCCCGGCGGGCTTGGCCGGCGGCGCGAAGGCGCGGGTGGTGACGGTCTCGCCCTCGGCCAGCGTTTCGACGGGGTTGATTACCAGCGACTCACCGCCGTGCAGGCCCTGGGTCACTTCGAGCTGCGCGCCAAAGTCGCGGCCCGTCACGATGGGCGCGTAGTGGACCTTGTGGTCGGGCCCCACCACGGCCACGCGGGCGTCGGTGCCGCCGGGCACCAGGGCGTTGGCCGGGATGATGACGCTCGGGGCCGTGCGCGGCAAGTGGAAGCGCACCTGGGCGTAGCTGCCCGGCCGCAGCCGGCCCTGGGCGTTGGGCACCTGCACCTCCGTGAGCAGCGTGCGGGTGTCGGCGGCGAGGGCCCCGGCGTCGCGCACCACGCGGCCCGGAAACGAGCGGCCCGGAAATTCCGGCACCAGAAAATCAGCTTTCAAGCCCGCGCGGATGGCCGGCGAGAAGTTTTGCGGCACTTGCACGAAGGCGCGCAGCACGTCGGTTTGCTCCAGCTTGAACAGCTGCGAGCCGGGGGCGTTGCTGGTGCTCGCCAGGGCCCCCACTTCCACGTTGCGCTGCGTGACGATGCCGCTGAACGGGGCCGTGACCCGCCGGAAATCGCGCTGCGCCAGCAGCTGCTGCACGCCGGCCTGCTGGGCCGCGTACTGGGCCTGGGCGGCGTCCATTTCCTGCTTCGAGATGGCCCCCGCCAGGCGCACGCCCGCTAGGCGGTTGTAGCTGGTGCGGGCCAGCGCCATCGTGGCGCGGGCCTGGGCCACCTGCTGGTCGAGCTGGGGCGTGGTGATTTCGGCCAGCAGCTGGCCGGCTTGCACGCGCTGGCCAATGTCGGCGTGCCAGGCTTTCACGTAGCCGTTGGCCTGGGCAAAGACGAAGGTTTCGCGCCGCGAGCGGGCGTCGGCGGGCAGAGTGAGGGTGGTGGTGTCGGGGGCCGCCTGGGCCGTGGCGACGGTAACCGTCGGCGCGGCGGCGGCGAGCTGGTGGGCCTCGGCGTCGCGGGCTTTTTCCTGGCGCTGGCGGGGCAGGTAGCCGACCAAGAACAGGCCCGCGAACACGGCCAGGGCCACCAGGATGACCAGCGTGAACCGGGCGGAAGAACTTTTGCTGTCAGACATTGGGGGTATTGTAAATCAATCCTTTGTGGAACGGGCCACCGGGTGCATTGCGCGGCCGGACGGCCCAACCGGGGGTTAGGCTGCTTTCAGCGCCGGCTTGGGCTTTTTCAGGTACGAAAACATGATGGGCACAAAAAACAGCGTCGTCACCGTGGCCAGCAGCAGCCCGCCGATGACGGCGCGGCCCAGCGGCGCGTTTTGCTCGCCGCCTTCGCCCAGGCCCAACGACATGGGCAGCAGGCCGATGACCATGGCCAGGGCCGTCATCAGCACCGGCCGCAGGCGCGTGAAGCCGGCGTCGAGGGCCGCGTCGAGCGGTAGCAGGTCGGGTTCCTCCTCGCGCCGCTCGTTGGCAAACGTCACGAGCAGAATGCTGTTGGCCGTGGCCACGCCGATGCACATGATGGCCCCCATCAGGGCCGGCACGCTCAGGGTGGTGTGCGTCACGAACAGCATCCACAGGATGCCCGCCAGGGCCCCCGGCAGGGCCGTGATGATGATGAGCGGGTCGAGCCAGCTCTGGAAGTTGATGACCATCAGCAAGTACACCAGCACGATGGCCCCGGCCAGGCCCAGGCCCAGCCCCACGAAGGACGTGCGCATCGAGTCGGCCTGGCCGCGCAGGGCCAGCGTGGTGCCCTTGGGCAGGGTTTGGCGGGTGTCGTCCAGGATTTTGCGCACGTCGTTGGCCACGCCGCCCAGGTCGCGCCCGCTCACGCCGGCGTACAGGTCCACCGTCCGCTGGATGTTGTAGTCCGACGCCACGGCCGTGGTGGCGGTGCGCCGCACGGTGGCGAAGCTGCTCAGCAGCTGGGCCCCGGCCTGGCCCGCGCCCGTCACGCCGATGGCCCCGATCTGGTCGATGGTGGCCAGGTCGCGGGGCGGGGTTTGCACGGCCACGGAGTAGCTCACGCCCGTCGCCGGGTTCAGCCACTGGTTGGGGCTGGTCTGGGTGCTGGAGGAAAGGCTGACGAGCACGTTGTTGGCGATGTCGCGCTGGACCAGGCCGGCCTGCTGGGCCCGCACCCGGTCGATGTCGACGCGCAGCTGGGGCTGGTCAAACGCCTGGTAGACAAAGGCATCCACCACGCCCGGAATCTTGTTGATTTTGGCTTCGATCTCGCCCGCGATGCGCTGGTTGGCGGCCTTGTCGCGCCCGATGACCTGAATATCGATCGGGGCCGGCAGGCCGAAGTTCAGCGTTTGGTTCACGATGTCGGCCGGCTGGAAAAAGAACACCAGGTCGGGCTGCTCCCGGCGCAGCTGGCGGCGGATTTCGTTGATGTAGTCGCCCGTGGGGCCGTGCCCTTCCTTCATGCTCACCAGAATCTCGCCGTCGCCGGCCCCGATGGTGGGGTTGTCGCTGAGCAGCAGGTTGATGGGCACCACCGGCAGGCCGATGTTGTCGAGCACCAAATCCAGCTCTTGGGCCGGAATTACTTCCCGGATCACCTTTTCCACCTGCTTGAAGCGCACCTCCGTGTCTTCTACCCGGGTGCCGGTGGGCACCCGCACGTGCAGGCGCAGCTGCCCGGCGTCGACGGTCGGGAAGAAGTTCTGGCCGATGAGCGGAAACAGCCCCAGCGAGCCGACGAACAGCACCGCGAAGGCCACCACCACCTTGGGCCGGTTGGCCAGGGCCCAGGCCAGGGCCCCCCCGTAGCCGGCCCGGAACTTCTCGAACCGGTGCTCGAAAGCGGCATGAATCTTCCACACCCAACTCGTCTGGATGCCCTGGCTGGCCCGCACTTCGGCGGCCGTAATGGCGTCCTCGGCTTCTTCTTCGGGCGTGCCGCTGGGGTGCGCCTTCTCGTACTGTTCGCGGCGGATGCGCTCCAGGTCGCGGTCGGCCGGGCCCACGGGGCGGCCGTTGCGCACGCGCGAGCTCGGCAGCTCGGCTTCCTGCTGGGCGTGGTAGATGGGCAACTCCTTGCGCAGCAGGAACATCACCAGCGTGGGCACCAGCGTGCGGCTGAGCACGTAGGAGGCCAGCATGGCGAAAATGACGGCCGTGGCCAGCGGCGCGAAGATGGCGGAGGCCACCCCGCCGAGGAAGAATACCGGCACGAACACGATGCAAATGGCCAGCGTGGCCACCAGCGCGGGCGTGGCAATCTGCTGGGCCCCGTCGAGAATGGAGCGCTTGAGCAGCTTTTTCATGCCCATGTTGCGGTGGATGTTCTCGATTTCCACCGTGGCGTCGTCCACCAGTATGCCCACGGCCAGCGACAAGCCCCCGAGCGTCATGATGTTGAGCGTCTGGCCCAGGATGTTCATGGCCACGATGCTCACCAAAATGCTGAGCGGGATGCTGGTGGCGATGATGAGCGTGGAGCGCCACGAGCCCAGAAACAGCAGGATCATCAGCCCGGTGAGGGCCGCCGCGATGCAGGCTTCGATGACCACGCCCTTGATGCTGGCCCGCACAAAAAACGATTGGTCGAACAAGAGCTTGATGTTCAGGCCGGGCGGGGCGTTGGCCTGGATGTTGGGCAGCGTCTGCTTGATTTTGTCGATGACGGCCAGCGTGCTCGCCGCCCCGCTCTTGAGGATGGGGATGATGGCCGTGCGGCGGCCGTTCTGGCGCACGATGTTGGTTTGCACGGCGGCCCCTTCGTGCACGAAGGCCACGTCGCGGATGTAGACCGTGGTGCCCTTTACTTCCCTGACGGGCAAGTCGTTGAGCGAGGCCACGGCCTCGGGGCTGGAGTTGAGCTTGACGTCGTACTCGCGGCTGCCGATTTTGGCCGAGCCGGCGGGCACGATGACGTTCTGCGCGGTGAGGGCCGCCACCACGTCGTTGCCGCTCAGGCCCTTGCCCGCCAGCTTGTCGGGGTCGAGGTCGATCATGATCTGTTTGGGCTTGCCGCCGTTGGGCAGCAGCACCGAGGCCCCCTGCACCACCGCCAGGCCCGGCCGGATGAAGGCGTTGGCCGCGTCGTAGAGGTCCGACTCGCCCAGCGTCTCGCTGCTGAGCGAGGTTTGGGCGATGGGCACGTTCGAGGCCGAGTACCGGATGATGAGCGGCGGCGTGATGCCCGGGGGCAGGATGCGCAGGATGGTCTGGGTGATGGCCGTGAGCTGGGCCACGCCCGCGTCGGGGCTGGTGCCGGGCTGGAAGAACACCTTGATCAGGCCAACGCCTTTCAGGCTTTGGCTTTCAATGTGTTCGATGTTGTTGACGGTCGTGGTGAAGGCCCGCTCGCTGGGCACCACGATGCGCTGGTTCATTTCTTCGGGCGAGATGCCGGCGTAGCCCCACACCACGCCCACCACCGGAATCGGGATGTCAGGAAAAATGTCCACCGCCATGGTCCGGATGGTCAGCACGCCCCCCACCAGGATGAGCAACGCCATGACCACAAACGTATAAGGGCGCGCCAGCGCCAATCTAACTATCCACATATTGGCTAACCTGTCATAGAAAATGCCTCGCTCCCCGCGCCGCCAAGCCCGATGAACATCGGCTGTCGGTGAAATGTTGCGCGCTCAATGACATGAGTCACCGGGCAGAGTTGCGCGGCCTTGCGCAGCTTCTTGCGCAACAAACAGGCTGGCACTTCTACGGGGCCCCGGCGCGATTCAGAAATGCCAGCGCACGAACGCCTCGATGGCCCCGTACTCGGGCAGGCCGATTTGGTCGTAGAGCTGGGCCGTGGTGCGGTTGCGCTCCTCGGCCCGCTGCCAGAACTCGCGCTTGCGGGCCGGCGCGGCGCGCTCGGGCCGGTGGGCGTCGTCGGCCCCGGGCGTGCCCCCGGCCAGCCCGTGATGGTGTGCTGCAACTCATTAAACACCTTAATGTTGATGCTATAGGCCGGTCCCGACGCGGCCAGCAGGTCCAACAGGCCGTGCTCGTTGTACTGCTCGTCGGTGAGCTTGAGGATGGGCTTTTTGAGGTGGCGGGCCAGCCAGGTCACCGCCTTGCGCACGGTGGCGGGCTGCCGCCAGTCCGACGCAGTGCCGGCCGGCCAGGGCGTTTTCACGCGCGTCAGTTCGGCGCTGGCCGCCTCGTCGTGCACCACCCGCACGCGGGGGTGCTGCTGGAGGTAGGTGGCGGGCACCGAGTCGGAGGTTTCGCCCTCGGTCATGCGCTTCACCACGGCGGCTTTGCCTTCGCCCCAGGCCAGGAGCACGATTTCGTGGGCTTCCAGGATGGCGCCCACGCCCATCGTGGTGGCGCGGCACGGCACGTTTTCCTCGCCGTAGAAGTTCGACGCCGCGTCGGTGCGCGTGATGTGGTCGAAGGTGATGAGGCGGGCCCCGAGCCGGGCTCGTTGAAGCCGATGTGGCCGGTGCGCCCGATGCCCAGAATCTGGAGGTCGATGCCACCAGCTTCGCGGATTTGCTCCTCGTAGCGGCGGCAGAACTCGGCCACCTGCTCCTCGGGCACCGTGCCGTCGGGCCGGTGGCCAGGCCCAGCACGGCGGTGCGCCCCTGGGCCGCCCGCTCGCGCACAAGGCGGGCCACTTCGGCGGCCACGGCCACGGAAGCCTGCTCCGAATCGGGGTAAATGGTGGTGGAAATGCGCTCGGCGCGGGCTTCGGAGGCGGACGTGGCGGGCAGGAAGTTGTTGAAGCGGGAAAGCTAGGGCGTTATCGGGTGAAAAGTGCGCACGGCACGGCGGCCGGGGCCCTCCAATTGCGCATATTTCTATTGAATGTGGTTCCAGGCCCGCGCCCTGCCAGGCAACCGGTGCCCTGACTGGGGCACCGCTGTAAACATCATAAACTCTGGCTGCCGGCCGAGCCTCCGCCCGGGGCCGCGGGGCCGTCAGACGCCCTCCACCCACACCGGCACCCCGGAGAGCGCGGCGTTGCCGGTGAGGGCATCGAGGCGGGTTTCGTCGGTGAGGTCGTTGATGCTGGCCCCGGCGTGCTGCGCGGCCACGTCGAGGCGGATGCCGGGCCGGTGGTGGCCGTAGCCGTGGGGCATGCTGGCCACGCCGGGCATCATGCTGGCGGTAAGCTCGACGGGCAGCTCCACGGTGCCCACCCGGGAGCGCACGCGCACCAGCTGGCCCTCGGCCAAGTGGCGGGCGGCGGCATCGGCGGGGTGCAGGTGCAGGGTGCAGCGGTTGCGGCCCTTGACGAGGCGCGGGGCGTTGTGCATCCAGGAGTTGTTGCTGCGCAGCTCGCGGCGGCTCACCAGCAGGAGCTGGCCGGCAGCGAGGGCGGGCGGCGCGGCCAGGGCCCGCCGGGCGCGGTCGAGGTCGGCCAGGAGCAGGGGCGGGGCCAGGTCGAGGCGCTGGCCGGCGGTGCGCAGCGCCTGCGGCAGGCGCGGCCGGAGGGCCCCCAGGTCGACGCCGTGGGGCGCGGCGCGCAGGGCGTCCAGCGTGAGGCCCTGCTTCCCATACGCCCCGTAGCGCAGGCCCAGGTCGATTTTGGCTTCGGGATTTTCCGGTGCGGGGGCCGTCGCCGGGTCGTAGGCGTCGGGGCCCAGGCGTTGGCGCAGGCCCTCAAAAATTTCCCAGTCGTAGCGGGCGTCGGGGCCCTTGGCAAACAGCGGCTCCGCGTAGCGGGCCGTGTTGCGGATGGCCAGGGCGTGAAACGAGACGTCGTAATGCGCCGTCTCCAGCCCCGTGGCGGGCGGCAGGATGAAGTGGGCGTGGCGCGTGGTTTCGTTGAGGTAGATGTCGACGGACACCATAAACTCCAGGCCGGCCAGGGCCGCGTCGAGCTGGCGGCCGTTGGGCGTGCTCAGCACCGGGTTGCCGCAGCTCGTCACCAGGGCCCGCAGCTGGCCGGGGCCGGGCGTCAGGATTTCCTCCGCCAGGCAGACCACCGGCAGCTCGCCCATGAACTCGGGCAAGCCCCGCACCCGGCTGCGGTAGCGGTCGTGGCGGTCGTAGAGGCCGGGCTTGCCCAGCACGTCGAGGGCCGGGGTGGCGAACATGGCCCCGCCCGGCTCGTCGAGGTGGCCGGTGAGGGCGTTGAGCGCGCTCACCAGCCACAGGCACAGCCCGCCAAACTCCTGCACCGACACGCCCACCCGGCCGTAGCACACGCCCCGCCCGGCCGCGGCCAGCTCGCGCGCCAGCTGCCGGATCACGGCCGCTTCCATCCCGGTAACGCCCGCCACTTGCTCGGGCGAGAATTCGGCCACGGCCGCTTCCAGGGCCCCCAGGCCATCGGTGAAATCGGCCAGCCGGCCCAGCCGCACCCGGTTTTCGGCGAACAGCACCTGCGCCATCGCCAGCAGCAAAAACACGTCGGTGCCGGGCCGGATGAAGTGGTGGGCATCGGCGCGGGCCGCGGTTTCGGTGCGGCGCGGGTCCACGACCACCACCCGGCCCCCGCGCGCCTGGATGGCCTTGAGGCGGTTGCCCACGTCGGGGGCCGTCATCAGGCTGCCGTTGGAAACCAGCGGGTTGCCGCCCAAAATCAGCCAGTAGTCGGTGCGGTCGAGGTCGGGCACGGGCAGCAGCAGCGGGTGGCCAAAAAGCTGCCAGGCCGCAAAGTGGTGCGGCAGCTGGTCGACCGACGAGGCCGAGAACAAGTGCCGCGAGCCCAGCGCCCGCAAAAAGCCCGGGGCCGAAAGCTGGGTGCCCGAGTTGTGCACGCTCGGGTTGCCCGCGTACCAGGCCGTGGCGTGGGGGCCGTGGTGGTCGCGCACCTGCCGCAGGCGGTCGGCTACTTCGTCGAGGGCCGCGTCCCAGCCCATTTCTTCCCAGCCGGTGGCCGTGCGCTTCAAGGGCCGTCGCAGGCGGTCGGGGTCTTCGTACACGTCCTGCAAACCCACCGCCTTCGGGCAAATATGGCCCCGGCTGAAGGGGTCCTGGCGGTCGCCGGCGATACCGAGCACGCGCCCGTCCTGGTGTTTGATTTCGAGGCCGCAAATGGCCTCGCACAAGTTGCAGGCCCGGTAGTGGGTTTGGACGTCCATGTTTGAATTAGGTGGGAACGGACCTAAAAGGTACAGCCATTTAGGAGACGCGCCAGTAAACTGCGTGGATGTCAAAGGCCACTGATGAATAATTTCATTTCCAATCGGTCCGACTGAATCCAAAGCAATTAATTGCGGCGTACCGGGCCCGCAAACATTTCAATTCCTCCTGGTACGATTGAAGCCGGTGAACACGTGGTGGTGGTTGGTGTCGTAGGCCAATTTCAATTCCTCCTGGTACGATTGAAGCGAACTTTGCGCGTTTGCGTGGTACCGCGAAAGGCATATTTCAATTCCTCCTGGTACGATTGAAGCCGTAGGCGGCCTGCCCGGCCGGGGCCGTGCCTTCCAATTTCAATTCCTCCTGGTACGATTGAAGCCAGCACTACAAGGCCGGCAAAAAAGGCGAACGCATCATTTCAATTCCTCCTGGTACGATTGAAGCGTGTAGGCGCTGGCCAGCGACAGGTCCGGCTGTGCGATTTCAATTCCTCCTGGTACGATTGAAGCCTCGGCAATGAATTGCGTGAGCCGCGCCCCAATCTCATTTCAATTCCTCCTGGTACGATTGAAGCACAAGGCCCCCACGCGCCGCAAAACACGCCCCATGTATTTCAATTCCTCCTGGTACGATTGAAGCGTTTTTGGTACTGATTTTCCGCCTTGGAAAGGGGCGATTTCAATTCCTCCTGGTACGATTGAAGCATCGTAACGTTCTCTAGCTGTGGCGTTTGATCTGATATTTCAATTCCTCCTGGTACGATTGAAGCCGCGCATCGGCAAGTCGTACGAGCGCCGCATGCACGTATTTCAATTCCTCCTGGTACGATTGAAGCTACCGCGCCGCTGGCCGGCGCGTGGCCTCTTCCACCATTTCAATTCCTCCTGGTACGATTGAAGCCCTCGTTCCGGTAATGGTCTTTCACCTTCTCCGAAAATTTCAATTCCTCCTGGTACGATTGAAGCCTGCGGGCCGAGCACGTGAGCGCGCCGGACGGGGCCGATTTCAATTCCTCCTGGTACGATTGAAGCCACGGCCCAGCGCATACGCCGCTTCACCCAGGACCCATTTCAATTCCTCCTGGTACGATTGAAGCGTTGCCGTCGTGCAGGTGCAGGCCCGGGTGGTTGTGATTTCAATTCCTCCTGGTACGATTGAAGCCCTGTACACCAGCATCGGTGATGATAACCGAGTTTAATTTCAATTCCTCCTGGTACGATTGAAGCCTTGCTGAACCGCGCCGCCTTCGCTTTGCTGGTGCTATTTCAATTCCTCCTGGTACGATTGAAGCTTCAGGCCAAACAGGTGTTTGCCGGCATGCTGCAGCTATTTCAATTCCTCCTGGTACGATTGAAGCCATGTACGGCGACGGGCTCACCTACGGCATCGTGGAATTTCAATTCCTCCTGGTACGATTGAAGCCCTGGCCCACTTGCAACAGGTCACCTACCAGGTGGTATTTCAATTCCTCCTGGTACGATTGAAGCCTGGGTTTGGTCGGTCGAATACGGCATAAAAGTAAAATTTCAATTCCTCCTGGTACGATTGAAGCCCGCTATTTTTATGACGAAAATAGCCATTTTTAGCCGATGAAAGGCTATGCAATGAAGGCCAAAGTCGTCGATCGTTAAAACAACGTTTTGAGCCGGGAGCAGACGACTATGATTTACAGGCGATTAGCTTAGATTAGAGACTGGGCATCGATTTTTCTCAGTGGCACCGTGCTCAGCGACGACTTGGTAGTGGCTACAAAAAGGTGTCAAGGCGCTTGCGTTCCTGGCCCAGTACCTGCTTTTGTAGCCATTCCTGGGTGCGGCTTTTGAAGACAATAACGCTGTCTTCGTCCAAGTCGAGGAAGGCCTCGGCTTTTAGCAGCAACTCCTTCAATTTTACTTCGGAAATTTCACCCTCGAACACTGAATTTTGAATCCAGTTCAGGTATTGGCGGCACAGCTTGAGCATTTTGCCCACGCGCCGCTCCTTGATGTCATAAACCAGCAGCACGTACATAGCCTCGGGTAGTATGTGGCAGTATATATTGGATCAGGCGCGAGTTACCACCACGCTTTGAAGGGCTGGTATTCCTCCATGTTCAGCAGGTGCTTGGTGAGCTTGAAGCATTCGAGCTTGAGCAGCGACTGGTAGCTGATGACGCGGTCGAGGCGGCGGTGGCGGAAGGTTTCCTTCAGGCGTTCCTCGAAGGCGCGGATGAAGGTTTTGCGGGCGGGCTCGCGCAGGTAGCAGCCGCCGAGCTCGCGCACGAAATCGCGGGGCTGGATTTCCTTTTTGTTGAGCACCCGGAAGATGGTGCGGTCCACGAGCAGGGGCTTGAAGATTTCGGCCAGGTCTAGGGCCAGGGAGAAGCGGCGGGTGCCGGGCTCGTGCAAAAACGAGATGGTGGGGTTGAGCTGGGTGTGGTAAATCTGGGAGAGGCAGGCCGCGTAGCAGAGCATATTGCCGAAGGAAAGCAGCGCGTTCAACTCGTTCTGGGGCGGCTGGGTGCTGCGGGTGCCGAAGGTGAAGCCCTCCACGCGCACGAGCTGCTCGAAACAGCGGTAGTACGTTTGGCGGATGTTGCCCTCGTAGCCCATGATTTCGGCGATGCTCGTGGCGTGGGGCAGGTCCCCCACGTAGAGCTCGATTTGCTGGATTTCCTCGCCCACGACCCGGCCGCGGGTTTGGTAGTAGCGCAGGTTTTTGCAGAGGTTGAAGGCCGCGCCTTCCACCAGCTTGCGGGCCAGCACCAGGCGCTTTTTGTGGGTGGTGTAGTGGTTGGTTTGCGACACCTGCACCCGCCCGGCCAGCAGGTAGTCCTTGGCCATGAACGAGCCGGTGTAGTGGTCGTAAAAGTCGAAAAAATGCACCGAGATGCCATTTTTACCTAGAAAATTATACAGAGCCGAGTTGGCGTCGAGGGCCCCGAACACGTAGAGGTCGCCCACGTCCTGCACGGGCAGGAAGCGGGTCTGGCCCTCGCCGCCGTCCTCGTCGTAAGCCGTGTACTTGAGGGT
>JANXOE010000157.1 GCA_025353745.1 Hymenobacter sp. | reverse complement strand
CATGATCCATTTCCAGGAATTCACCCTCGCCAACGGCCTGCGCTGCATCGTCCACGAAGACTTCACCACGCCGATGGCCGTGCTGAACGTGATGTACGACGTGGGGGCCCGCGACGAAGACCCCGGCCACACCGGCTTCGCGCACTTGTTCGAGCACCTCATGTTTTCGGGCTCGGCGAACATCCCCAGCTACGACGAGCCCTTGCAGCGGGTGGGCGGCGAAAACAACGCCTTCACCTCGCCGGACGTGACGAACTACTACCTCTCGCTGCCGGCGGCCAACCTCGAAACCGGCTTCTGGCTCGAAAGCGACCGGATGCTGAGCCTGGCCTTCTCCGAAAACGGCCTGGAGGTGCAGCGCAAAGTGGTGGTCGAGGAGTTCAAGCAGAGCTACCTCAACCAGCCCTACGGCGACGTGTGGCTCAAGATGATGCCCCTCGCCTACCACACCCACCCCTACCAGTGGAACACCATCGGCAAGGAAATCGCGCACATCGAAAACGCGGTGATGGACGACGTGCGCGGCTTTTTCGACAAGCACTACGCGCCCCAGAACGCCATCCTGGTGGTGGCCGGGGCCGTCGGCCTGGACGAAGCCCGCCGCCTGGCCGAAAAATGGTTCGGGCCCATCCCCGGCGGGCCGGCCTACGTGCGCCACCTGCCCCAGGAGCCCGCCCAAACCGCGGCCCGCCACCAAACCGCCCAGGCCGCCGTGCCGCTCTCGGCCCTCTACAAAGCGTACCACATGCCCGCCCGGCGCGACGACCGCTACTACGCCGTGGACCTGCTCAGCGACGTGCTCGGGCGCGGCAAGTCGAGCCGCCTGCACCAGCGCCTGGTGAAGGAGCAGGCGCTGTTCAACAACATCTCGGCCTCGCTCACCGGGGCCCTCGACGCGGGCCTGCTCGTCATCAGCGGTAAGCTGAACGCGGGCGTGGACCTGCGCGCCGCCGACGCCGCCGTGGAAGCCGTGGTGGCCGAGTTCCGCACCACCGACGTGGACGCCCGCGAGCTGGAAAAGGTGAAGAACCAGGCCGAAAGCCACCTCGTGTTCGGCGAAATCGACCTGCTGCACCGGGCCCTCAACCTGGCCTACAGCAAGCTCCTCGGCGACGCCAACCTGGTGAACGACGAGAGCCGCCGCATCCAGGCCGTGGACGTGGCCGCCGTGCGCGCCGCCGCCGAGCTGGTGCTGCGCCCCGAAAATTGCAGCACCCTCTACTACGAAGCCGTGGGCGAGCCCGTGGCCGAGGCACTGGAAGTAGAAGCCGAGTAGAACGCCATAAAACCGGCCGTCATGCTTCGACAAGCGCAGCACGACGGCCTGATAATTTTTATTTTCCTACTTCCTTGCGGGGCTGAGCGTGTTGTTGCCGCTGGGCAGGGCCGGGGCCGCCTTCTTGGCGTAGTGCTTGCGCGGCGGCACGTCGCCCATGTAGCTTTCCACGTGGCGGTGGTCGCTCTGGGGCAAGGGCATGCCGGGGGCCAGGTAGTAGTTGCCGCGCGACACTTCGGCTTGCCGCTTGCCGGCCCCGGTGGACTTCAGGGTGCCGGCGCGGTAGTAGCGGCCCGGCTTGTGGCGGTTCTGGCGCACCGCGCGCCGGTAGCTTTTGGCCCCGGTTTGGGCGTGGGCGCTGAAAAGGACGGCCAACAGCAGGGCCCCGGCGAGTACAGAACGAAACATGTGCAAAGGAATGAAAAAAGCGGGGCCCGCCATCCGGTGGGCCCCGCTTTCAGTGTGAAACAGCTGGTCGGCAATTGGCGAACCTACCGAAGACCGGGCGAGAGCGTGGTTTGTTTGGCGGCGGCTTTGCGGGGCGTGCCGTCGTAGTTGTCCAGCTCGTGGCCGGTGCGGATGTGCACGCCCATGCCCGGGGCGGCGTACACCGCGTCCCGGCCCTGGCGGTCCTGGGCGGCGTCGTAAGCTTCCCAGCCCGACGGGTGCTCGGCGGCGGCCACCACCGGGGCGGCGGGGGCCGGCTCGGGCCAGGCGGCCACGGCGCGGCGGGCGGTTTTGCGCACCGTGCGCTGGGTTTTTTTGGCGGTGCGGCGGGCGGCACGGGCGGCCTTGTGGGCGGCGGCCGGCGCGGTTTGGGCACTGGCTTCGGCGATCAGCAGCACCGATAAAGCGAGGGTAACAACGGCGCGGAACATAGCGGTGGGGGTTGAGTGGTGGACGACTATGCCCCAAAATCTAAAACCGTGCCGAACCCAAAACCGCCCC
>JANXOE010000019.1 GCA_025353745.1 Hymenobacter sp. | reverse complement strand
CCACGACGTGGGCACCACGCCCGGCTTCGGCGGCGACCTGGAAAAGGCCCTGCGCAGCATCAGGGCCCCCATCCTCTACATGCCGTCGGAAACGGATTTGTACTTCCCCGTCGGCGACGCCCGCTACGAGGCCGCCTTCATTCCCGGCGTCGCGCTGCTGCCCATCCCGTCGCTGTGGGGCCACACCGCCGGGGCCGCCAGCAACCCCGCCGACGCCAAGTTTTTGAACGAGAATATCGGCAAGTTTTTGGCGGCGCACCCGTAGCGCGGCGCGCGGGCTTGGGGCCGCGCTACTGGTCGAGAGCATCCAAAAGTGTGGGGCAGTCGGGCCGTATCCAAGCGAGGAGGTCGAAGCGGGCTGATTGGCTCACCGCTTTCGCCAACAAGTACAGCTTCCCAAGGTGACCGTAGCGGCGGTTGCCTACCACTGCCCCACACTTTTGGATGCTTTTCAACAGCAACGTCCTTAGGCTTGCAGGTATGCGAACCCCGCCCCGGTGCCCCCGCCCTGGCCCACGGCCAGCTGAATGTTGAGATGCGCCATGGCTTCCACATAGCGTGCGTTTTGAATGCCGTGGACAATGAGCGGGGCAAAGCCCGCGTCGGCCGCGAGGGTGGCCACGGTTTGGGTTGCCCCGGGGTCGTCGCCACAAATGAAGGCGGTGAGGCGCTGGCCCTGCAGCGCTTGCAGGCCGGGCTGCATCCGGTCAGCGAAGATGGTGTTGAATGCTTTGACGACGCGCGAATCCGGCAGGTGGCGGGCCGTTTCTTCGCCGGCCGAATTTTCCGCTCCCAGCACCCGGGGCGACCAGTCGGCTTGCACTGGGTTGGTCGTGTCGACCACCAGCTTGCCCTGTAGCACTTCCCGTAACTCGTCGGCAACCGTGGTCAGGGCGTCGTAAGGAATGGCCAGGACCACCACCTCCGCTTGCTGCGCGGCCGCGAGTGGGGTAGTTACCTGCACTCCAGGGCCAATGGCCCGGCGCAGGCGGTCGGTATCCGGGGCCGGCTGGCGGGAACCGTAGACGAGCTGGTGCCCGGCCGGGTAAAAAAGCCGGCCCAGGCTGGTGGCAACGGAACCGGTGCCAATGAACGCAATCAGCATACAGAGAAGGGAAAAGTAAGAGATTAAACAAAGGTCCTCTTCCCTGCTTACCTTCGCAAGGAGGTTACCGAATTGTAGCTTCGTAACCAAAAGGTAAGTTCATGATATGAGCAGGCGCAAACTGAGTTCGACCAACCTGGCGAATGAGCAGCAGTTGGGGCAAAACTGTCCTTTCAACCTTGTGTTGTCGCTGTTGGGCAAGCGTTGGAAGCCGGCCATTGTGTGGAAGCTGACCCCCGGCCCGGCCCGGTTCGGGCAATTGCAGCAGCAGCTTTCACCCATCAGCGCAAAAATATTGGCCGGGCACCTGCGGGAGCTGGAGGAGGATGGCTTGCTTGAGCGACAGGTGTTTGCCGAACGGCCCGTGCGCATCGAGTACCACTTAACTGCCCGGGGGCGCTCGTTGGAGCCCATGCTCAAGCAACTGCACACCTGGGGCGAAAAAGAGTTGCTTGGGGCAGGGGCAACTGCAGCGGGTGAATAAGCTGGCAGGCCATCCAAACTGCTGTTGCCTAACAGCCGGATGCCACCGAGGAACTAAGTGTATGTTCTATCCAGCTTGACCTCTTTAATGGGCGCTGAGACGGTAGAGGGTGTTCGAAGCCGTTTGAGTTGGTAAAACGGTCCTGCCGGACGCAGGGAAGCAGGACCATTCTGCCAACTCAAACGGCTTCTTGGATACGGCCCGACTGCCCCACACTTTTGGATGCTCTTCTACTGGTCGTAGTCCACCGCCACCCGGGGCGAGGTGGGGCGGGCCTGGCAGGTGAGCACGTAGCCGCGGGCCACTTCGTCGGCGGAAAGCGAATAATTGACGTCCATCGCCGCCGTGCCTTCGGTGAGGCGGGCGCGGCAGGTGCTGCACATGCCGTTTTTGCAGGAGTAGGGCGCGTCGGCCCCGGCGGCCAGGGCGGCGTCGAGCACGGTGTCGCCGTAGTACGACATGTCGAGCGCGTAGGTGCGGCCGTCGAGGCGCACCGCCACGCGGCTTTTCTGGTCGTCGCCGCCCGCGGCGCGGGGCGGCCCCGGGGCGGCCTGCTTGCCATCCGCGGCGGTAAAAAGCTCAAAATGAACCTTTTCCGGGGCCATGCCGGCGTCGGCCAGGGCCGCCTGCACGCCCGCCACCATCTCCTGCGGCCCGCAGATGAAGCACTCGTCGAAGCGGGCGGGGAGGGCCTTTTGCAGGAGCTGCGAAGTTTTCGTGCGGTCGATGCGGCCAAAAAACAAGTCGGCGTCGCCCTGCTCGCGGCTCAGCACGTGGAACACGCTCAGGCGGCCGAGGAATTTGTTTTTCAGGCCCTCAATGGCCTCTTTGAAGATGATGGAGTTGCGGCCCCGGTTGCCGTACACCAGGTACACCTGGCTGTGCGGCTCGGCCAGGAGCACGGTTTTGGCGATGGAAAATACCGGCGTGATGCCGCTGCCCGCCGCGAAAAGCACGTACCGCTTGGCGTTTTCCGGGTGCAGGGCCGGGGGCGTGAAGCGGCCCTGCGGCGGCATCACGTCCAGGGCGTCGCCGGGGCGCAGGCCGCCGTCCACGGCCAGGGCCGAGAACCGGCCCCCGGGCACCTTCTTCACGGCCACGCGCCACTCGCCGTCGAGCGGGCTGCTGCACAGCGAATAGGAGCGGCGCAGCTCTTCGCCGCCGTGCCGGCAGCGCAGCGTGAGGTACTGGCCCGGCTCGTACCGGAACGCCGCCCGCAGCCCGGCGGGCACCTCAAACGACAAGCTCACGCAGTCGGGCGTTTCGCGGGCAATGCTCTTGATGGTAAGCGAGTGGAATCGGCTCATGAACTACTTGCGCTCCAGGCCGTTGAGCAGCATGGTGATGATGTTGGCCTCCAGCTCGTCGGCCGACAGCTCCCGGCCCGGCCGGTACCACAGCTCGATCCAGCGCACGGCCGACAAGATCGTGAACAGGGCCACCGACACGTTCACCGGCTGGAACTCGCCGGCCGCGATGCCCGCCTCGATCAGGGCCGCGAAGCCCTTTTCGTAGCTCTTGCGCACCTGCTTGAACTCGCTCAGCTTGGGCTCGGGCAGGTACTTCCAGTCGTGGTTGGCCACCGACACGGCGGGGCCGTCCTCCACCATGAGCCGGATGTGCAGGCGGATGAGGGCCTTGATTTTCTCGCCGTAGCCGGTGTCGGTGGCCGTAATCTCGGCCAGCTGCGAGATGTAGACGGCCGAAATCCGGAAGCAGATGCTGGCCAGAATCTCGTCTTTGGCCTTGATGTGGTTGTACATGCTGGCCGCCTCCATGCCCACCTGCCCGGCCAGGTCGCGCATGGACGTGCCGCCGTAGCCCCGGTCTTTAAACAGCTTGGCGGCTTCGGTCAGGATCAGCTCGCGCTTGGAAATCTGTTTCGTTTTCACCGTGATTGCAGCGCGGGCGTGGGCCCCGCCAGTTGCGCCGGGGGCCCCGGGGCGGCCCGGCGGGCGGTTAGGGTCTGTCGTCTGGGAGGGCAGGCCGCGGCGGGCGGCCCGGCCGTGGACGGGGCGGCGGCCCGGCCCCGGCGGCACTGCGCTGCCGGGGCCCTGGCCCGCTGCCCCGCCGCCGGCAAAAAGAGCGGGAAACGGTGTTGGGTGGGATGCTACAAAGCTACGGACAAACTAACTAATGTTCGTTACGAAGAATCAGCTTAGTCGAAGATAATGGTCTTGTTGCGGTGCACGAACACGCGCTCGTCGAAGACGAGCTGCAGGGCGCGGGCAAGCACGATTTTTTCGACGTCGCGCCCGGCCTGGGCCATCTCGTGGGCGCTGCGGGTGTGGTCGGTGGGAATCACGCGCTGGGCGATGATGGGGCCCTCGTCGAGCTGCTCGTTGACGAAATGGGCGGTGGCCCCGATGATTTTCACGCCCCGCGCGTGGGCCTGGGCGTAGGGGCTGGCCCCCACAAAAGCCGGCAAAAACGAGTGGTGAATGTTGACGAGCCGGTTGGTGTAGGGGGCCACGAAGCCCGGCGACAAGATGCGCATGTACTTGGCCAGCACCACAAAATCGGGCCGGTGCCGGGCCAGCACGGCCAGCACCTCGGCCTCGTGGGCCGCGCGGCTGCGGCCCGCGTGCGGCAGGCAGTGAAACGGCACGTCGAACTTCCGGGTGAGGGCCCCCAGCACCGCGTGGTTGCTCACCACGGCCAGGATGTTGGCGTTCAGCTCGCTGAAGGCGTGGCGCACGAGCAGCTCGCTCAGGCAGTGGTGCTCCTTGGTGGCGAGCAGCACGATGTTTTTCGGGCCGCCGTCGGCCAGGCGGATGCCGGCGGCGGCCGGCAGCGCGGCGGCCAGCGCCGCGCGCAGGGCCCCGGCGTCGAAGTGGCCGGCAAACTCGGTGCGCATGAAGAAAACGTTGCCCTCGGGCTCCACGAACTCGTCGTTGCGCAGGATGTTGAGGCCCTGCCCGTAGAGCACGGCGGTGATTTTGTAGATCAACCCGCGCTCGTCGGGGCACTGAATGAGAAGCAGGTGCGGCATGGCAGGGAACGGGCGCGGGCGGCGCGGGCCGGGGCGGTGGTTTCTTTGCGGGCGCGCCGGCCGCGGCCGGGCGCTTCGCCCAATTCTTTTTTTATGATGACCGCCATTCAGGAAGTTGAACAGCTCGAACGCCAGCGCTTCGCCGCGCAAATAACCAAGGATTACGCCGTTCTGGAAAAAATCTTCGCCGACGACCTCGTCTACACCCACGCCAACGGCCACCAGGACAGCAAAGCGAGCTACCTGGAGAGCATCCGCGCCGGCCAGAGCCGCTACGACCGCGTCGACATCGACGCCCTGACCGTGCGGCCCTACAACGACGACCGCGCCGCCGTGGTGAACGGCACCGTGCGCATCGACCTGGGCCCCGGCCCCGACGGCCAGCCCCTGCGCACCCACCTCAAGTACGCGGTGGTGTACATCAAAAACGCCAGCGGGTGGCAGCTCGTGCTCTGGCACGCCCAGAAGCAGGCCGCGTAGCCCAAAAGCCGGGGCGCGGGCCGGCCCGCCTGCGCTACAGCTTTTCTTCCGCCCATAAATACCCCGCTGCCAGCAAAAACAAGCCAAAAAACCAGCCCGCTGGCCAGGGTTGCCACGCCTCGGCGGGGGCTGTGGGTCGTGGGGCCGGCGCGGCGGCGCGAAGCGCGGCAGCCAGCTGGCGTTGCTGGTATTCAGGGCCCTGCCAGTCGCGGGCGTCGTACACGTAGAACGCAAAGCTGGCTTTGCCGGGGCCCTGCGCCCGGTGCCAGCCGGCCGCCGCGGGCCAGAACATGGCCGTGCTCCACTCGGGCAAGCGGGTATCCTGGCGCAGGGGCAGCTGCACGGCGGGGCCGCCCGCCAGGGGCCGCACGGTGGGCGGCGCGGTGGGCAGGAGGGCCCCGGCCGCCAGGCGCAGGGCCACCGGGGCCCGGGCGCGGGGCCAAGCCGTGGCCAGGGCCCAGGCGGGCCCGGCCGGCGCGGGCGGCGTGGCCGCCGCCACTAGCCGGTTCCAGAACGAGGCGTAGGCCCCGGCCTGCCCTTGCAGCGCCCAGCGGAAGGTTTCGGGCACCACCGACACCACCACCGTGCCCAGGCCCGTGCGGCGGCCGGCGGCGGCCAGGGCCCCGGCGGGGCCCCGCACGAGGGGGCGCAAATCGGCCGTTGGGCGCAGGGCGGCGGGCAGCGCGGCGCGCACGGCGGCGGGGGCGTCGGGCCAGGCCAGGGGCTGCGGCCCGGTGGCCGGGCGGGGCTCCACCGCAAAGCCGGCCGTGGCGGGGGCGTTGGCGGGCAGCGGCGCGGCGTCGGCGAGCAGCACCAAGCCCAGGCGGCCGGCCTGCACGGCCCCGCGCAGGGCCTGGTTTTCCGAAGCCGATAGCCCGGCGATGGCCACGGCGTCGGCCACCACCACGGCGTAGCGGGCCAGCAAAGCCGGCGTCAGGCGGTCCAGGGAATGCGCGGGCTGGTTCAAAAACTCGGTTTGCACCAGGCCCCGGCTGATGCCCGTGCGCAGGGCCACGGCGCGGGGCTGGCCGGCGAGGTGGTTTCTCAGAAACTTGAACTCGAACGACGGCGCGGCGCTCAGCAGCAGCACCGGCGGGCGCGGCGCGGCCACGATTTGCGCCGGCACGGGCTCGGTGCGGGCGGGCCGGCCGGCCTGGCGCAACACCAGCGCGAACAGGGCCAGGCCCGCCGCCTTGGGCCGGTAGCGCAGCCGGAAACGGCCGCCGCCGGCCGGCACCCGCACGGAGTCGCGCACGGCCCCGGCGGCTTGCAGGCCCAGCCAGGCGGGGCCGCCGGTGGGGGCATTCACGGTGCCCTCCACCGCCAGCCGCTCGCCGAGCACCACCCGCCGGGTCCATGCGGCCGACTGAAAACCGGTGAAGGCGGGCGGCGCGTGCACTTGCAAGGCCAGGGCGCCCAGCTGGGGCAAGTCGCCCGTGGGCAGGCCGCGCCCCAGCACGTGGAGGCGGCGCAGCGCGGGGCGCTGCTCGGCCAGGGCCAGGAGGCTGCCCAGGGGCTGGGAACCGGCGGGCCCCGCCACGCCGTCGGCGCGCCACACGGGCGTGCCGGCCCCCAGCCGACGCAATACCTGCCGCAAGGTGTCGGGCTGGTAATCAGTCGTTAATAAAATGGCCTCGGCGCGCGCGGCGGGCACGGCGCGCAGCGGCGGGTAGGCCGTCAGCCAGAGGGCCCCCGCGGCTAGGGCCCCGGCGGCCGCCCGGGCGACGCGCTGGCGGCGGCGCGGCCGTTGCCAGGCGCTGGCCGTCAGCCCGAAGCCCAGCAGCAGGCACGCGCCGGCCAAGCCGTAATAAATCAGCGCATTATCAGGTGTAAAAATCAAAAATCAGCGGCTTAAATTTTGAAAATAGCGCCGGGCCAGCCGGTCGGGGGCCGGGGCGTCGGCCGGGGCGGGGGCGGGCGGGGGCAGCAGATCGGTGAGGGCGCGGGCCATGGCGCGGCGGCAGGCGGGGCAAGGCGGGCGGGCGGCGCGCACGTCGGCCAACAGGCGGCGCAGGGCGCGCAGGGCGGCGAGGTTGGCCCCCGGGCGCTGCAGCGCCGCCTGGGCCAGCACGGCCCCGGCGGGCTCCAGCAGGCGGGCGTCGGCGGGGCGGGCGGGGTGGCCGGCGTCGGCGGCGGCCAGCCAGGCCAGGGCCCCGCGCACGGCGGGTTGGGCGGCGGGCGGCGCCACCCGGGCCTGGAGCCGCGGGGCCGCCGCGCCCTTCAGCTCGCCGGTGAGGCGCAGGGCGGCTTCGGGAAAAGGCGCGGGCGCGAAGCCGGCTTTCTTCACGAAGGCCCGGGTTTGCTGCTGCACCTGCTTGAGCAAGCGCAGGGCCCCGTACTCGTAGGGAAGGGCCGCCGCGGGCCGGGCGGTGCGCAGGCGCAGCTCGGCGGCCCACATCTGGTCGAGCACGGCGCGGAGCTTGGCCTTCACGGCGGGCTCAAGAAAATCGGCGGTTTCGGCGTCGTCGTGCTTGTGGATGTAGGGCTGGAACAGGGCATCGGTTTCGGCGGTAGGGGAGGCGCTGGCGCCCGATGGGGCGGGAGCCGCGTGGTCGTCGGCGGCGGCGGCGGGGGCGGCGGGCGCTTCGTCCTCGGCGGTGGGCGCGTGCGGCTCGGCGGGGGCCGCGGCGGGCAGGGGGCCGGCCGTTTCGCCCAGGCCCTGCTCCAGCTCTTCGCCCATAAATTTGCCGTAGCGCAGGCGCAGGGCTTGCTGGTCGGCCCCTAGCTCGTTGGCGCGCGCGGCGAAGGTGGCCGGGGCCAGGCGCGGGCGCTCGGCCAGCAGCTTTTGGGTGTCGATGATGAGCTGGCGCTGGCTGCGGAAGTACGCCGGGCCCACCTTGGGCCCGCCCGTCAGGCCCGACGCGCCCGCGGCGCGGGCGGTGTCCTGCCACTGCACCAGGTAGGCGTCGGAGCGGGCCGTGTGGCCGGCGTTGTCGCGGGCCGAAACGTAGAAGTACACCTCGTCGCCGTACGCCAGCCCCAGCCGCGGCAGGTCGAGGGCGCTGCCCACGGTGGCCTGCGCCGGCTGCCCGCCGAGGGCCCCGCCGAGGTCGCGCCGCAGCTCCCGGAACTTCACGGCCTCGCCCTGGCCCCGGGCGATGGTGAGGACCAGCTCGGCCCGGCTCAGGCCGTAATCGTCGCGCAGCAGGGCCCGCACCGGCACCACGGGCCGGGCCCCGCGGGCGGGCACCAGCGTGTAGGGCTTGGGCGCGAGGATGCGCACCGCCGGGGCCTGGTCGGGCTGCACGTCGATGGCGTAATCATCAGATGATGACCCCGCAAACCGCAGCCGGTACAGCGCCGAAGCGGTCAGCAGCTGCTCGGCGGCGAACGTGTTGACGGCCCCCGCCACCGGCCTGAACGCCGCCCGCTGCCCGCCGATTTCCAGCACCGGGGCACCGCCCGCGGCGGGCCGGCTCACGCGCACCACCCAGCGCACCTGCGCCCCCTGCGGGCACCCAAACGACGCCCCCACCGGCGCAAACGCCGCCCGCCGGGTGTAGGCCGGGGGCGTCACCAGCAGCCGGGTTTCGAGGATGCGGGCCGGCGCCGGGGCCCCCGGCCGGGCCGGCGGCGCATCGAAGCGCACGGCCACTGCCGCCGGCAAAGCGTGGCCGGGCCGGGCCGCGGGCCACGCCCAGGCCGCTGCCCCGGCTGCCAGCAGCACCAGGGCCGTCCACCCCGGCCGACGAAAATCGACGGGTAATAATTCTTCCTTGCTGTCAATTAATTGCAACAAGTGCCCCGCCACCCGCTGCTGCTGAAACTGCTCCAGCAGGCTCAGGTTTTCGGGCGGCCGCAGCAGCAGGCCGGCGCTGTCTTCCAAAGCCGAAAAACGGCGGTCGAGCCGGCGGGCCACGGCGGCCGGCGGCAGGGCCCCCAGCGGCCTGCGCCGCCACAAGCCCAGCCCGAGCACTGCCACGCCCGCCACGGCCAGCGCTGGCCCGGCGGCGGGCCAGTGCCGGGCCAGGCCGGCCAGCAGCAAGGCCCCCACCAGCACCGGCGCCAGCAGCGCCGCGGCCCGGCGCCCCGCGTGGCGGCAGCCCAGGGCCCCCAGCTGCCGCCGGGCCGCGGCCAGCGCGGGCGTTTCGGAAGTAAGCGCGGTGGTCGTCATGCGGCGGAAGATGAAGCGGCCGCGCGCCGGGCCAGCCCGCGCTCAACGGCAAACAGCAGCGCGGCCAGTAGCACCAGCCAGGGCCGCAAATCAAGAAAATCGAAAGCCGTGGCCGGCAAGGTATACCCGCCGCCAGTGCCCGCGCCGAGCTGCGCGGGGTCGAAGCGGCGCTGGTCCGGCGCATCCACGGCGGTGGCGGGCGCGGGGCGCAGCACCTCCAGCAGCAGGGCGGGCAAGGCCGGGCTGTCGGCCAGCTCGCTCCAGGCCGGCTGCAGGCGGGTGGCCAGCGCGTAGAAAGCGCCCCGCCCCACGGCCCGCCGCACGAGCACGGCCCGCCCCGCGCCATCGGCCCAGAGCGGCTCGCCGCTGGCCGCCGGGGCCGTGCGGGCGCGGCGAAACACCGCCACCGGGGCCGTGGCCGCCACCGCCACCAACGCCGCCGTATCGGCCACGCCGGGGCCCGCAGCGGCTTGCCAAACGTGCGCGCCGCGGGCCACTGCCGCCCGCCACGCCGCCGGCACGGGCGCGTCGGACAGCCAGAACAGCCAGCCCGGGGCCCCCGGCGGCACGGGCGGCGCAGCCGTCGTCGTCGCGCTCAACACCAACGGCGCGGGCAGGCCCAGTGCCGCGGCCCGCAGCGCCGCCCGCAGGTAGCGGGCCTCCTCGGCGTGGGCAGGCGCCGCGAAGACGGCGGCGCGCAGCGGCCCCGCCACGGCGGTTGCCGGACCGCTGCCGGTTCCAGCCTGCAACAGGCCCGCGCCGTCGGGTGCCGTGGCGTAGCGCAGCGGGGGCAAGCCCGGCACCCGCAGGGCCCCGCCGGCCCCGGGCCGGGCCACGGCCACGGCCCGGAACGCGGTGCGCGCGGCCGTGCCGTGGCCCAGCAGCAGGTGCAGGCTATCGGCCGTGCCAGCGGCTTCCTGTAGCCAGGCGGCGGGCGGGGCCGGGTTCAGCAGCTGCCAGCGCACGGCGGCCGGCAGCGGCGGATGGGGCCCGGCCAGCGCCCGCAGCGTGCCGGCCACCACCACGCGCAGCGACTGCCCGGGAAACGAATCGGCCGCCTGCCGCACCCGCGCCCAGGCAAAATTGCCGGCCCCCGGCCCCCGGTAGCGCCCCAGCGAATCGGGGGCCACCGCGGGCAGGCCGGGGGCCAGCCACCGCAGCGCGTAGCCCCGGCGGCGCAGCGAATCGAGGGCCGGCCGTGCAGCGGCCAGCGCCGGGGTGCCGGCCAGCTCGGGGCCCACCAGCACCTGGCCGCGCCCGGCGGGCCGCCCCCGCCGCCACGCCGGCCCGGCCACCGCCACGGCCAGGGCCCCCAGCAGGGCGGCCCGCAGCAGCAGCAGCCCCAGCTGCTCGGGCTTGAGGCGGCGCAGGCGGCGGTGGGCCCCGGCCACCAGCCAGCGCAGGCTGCCCACCGACACCTCGGGCCCCGGCCGCCGGTTCCAGAGGTAGAGGGCCAGCGGTACCGAGAGGCCCAGCAATGCCAGCAGCGCAGACGGGTAAGTCAGGGTCAGCAACGGCGGAAAATAGAAGGTTAAGCAGCTGTTCGCGCTAGCCAGAGCGGCGGCGGCGTGGCCCCGGTCCGAAAACTTTAAAAACTAACGCAAACAGCTGCTAAGTAAGGACTCGCTGACGGAAGTACCGGGTTGGTTGTTCCGAGCGCAGCGGGAAATCCGGTGGCTCCCAACCCAGATTCCTCGCTGCGCTCGGAAAGACCATTCTTTCAAAAGCCTGCCCTGCGGCGCAAAAATTCGCGCAGGGCCCCGTCGAGCGGGTCGGAGGTGTTCAGTAAATGGTAGTCGAAGCCCCGGCGGCGGGCGGCTTGGGCGGTGGCGGCCAGCCAGGCGTGCAGCTGCTGGTAGGCGGGGCGCTGCTGGTCGGCGTCGAGTTGCAGGGTCTGGCCGGTTTCAAGGTCGCGCAGCGTGACAGCCCCGTGGTAGCTCAGCGTCAGCTCGTTGCCGGCCATCAGGTGCAGCAGCAGCACTTCGCCGCTCACGGCGCGCAGGCGGGCCAGGAGGCGGTTTATCTCGCCGTCGGCTTCGTACAAGTCGCTCACGCACACCGTCAGGGCGCGCTGGCGGCGGGCGGTGAGGGGCGCCAGCGCGGCCGCGCCGGGGAAGGCGCCGGCGGCTTTGGCCGTTTCGAGGGCGTGGTAGAGGCGCGGCAGCTGGCGGGCGTCGGCCCGGGGCGGCAGGTGGCGCAGGCCGGCGGGGCTCAGAACGGTCAGGCCGACGGCGTCGCCCTGGTGCTGGGCCAGGTAGGCGAGGGCCCCCAGCAGCAGCCGGCCGTAGTCGAGCTTGGTGAGGCCGTTGGCGTCGCGGTGGTTCATGCTGGCGCTGGCGTCGAGCAGCAGGTGCACGCTCACGCTGGTGTCCACCTCCGACTCGCGCAGGTAGTAGCGGTCGGAGCGGGCGGCCAGCCGCCAGTCGAGGCGGCGCAGGTCGTCGCCCGGCTGGTAGGGCCGGTACTGGCTGAACTCCAGGCCCGCCCCGTGCCGCCGGCTGGCGTGGGCCCCCGCCAGGAAGCCCTCGGCCGCCTGTTTGGCGGCCAGCGGCAGGTTGCGCAGGGCGTGCAGCAGCTCGGGCGAAAGCATGTTTTCAGGAACCAGCTAAAAAATGATCAGGGAGCGATTTGGATGGCCGGGCGGCCTTGGGCGGCTCACACCTGAACCGCTTGCAGCAGCGCGGCCACGGCATCGTCGGGCGTCAGGTTTTCGGCTTCGGCGTTGAAATTTAACAGGATGCGGTGGCGGAGCACGGGCGGGGCCAGCGCCCGAATATCTTCTAAAGTAGCGGCGAAGCGGCCTTGCAGCAGCGCGCGGGCCTTGGCGCACAAAA
The DNA here is from genome assembly GCA_025353745.1 of Hymenobacter sp. Taxonomy (GTDB): domain Bacteria; phylum Bacteroidota; class Bacteroidia; order Cytophagales; family Hymenobacteraceae; genus Hymenobacter. Next base: position 24,023 of record JANXOE010000019.1, on the reverse strand, counting down.
CCAGGGCCTGGCCGGCGCGGGGCCCCGCGCCCCAGCGGCCGTACTCCTGAATGAACTTGACGGCCGACGTGCCCGGGCGGGTGGCGCGCACCAGCCGGTTCACGAAGCCCAGCAGCTCGGGGCTCAGGCCCACCTGGCGCACCAGCTGCTGGAGCTGGCGGATGTCGGCGCCGCCCAGCACGGGGCGCACCTGCGCCCGGTCGGTGCCGGTGGTGCCGCGGAGCACCGCCATTTCCTCCTGCTCGCTGGGGTAGCCGATGCGCACGTACAGCAAAAAGCGGTCGAGCTGGGCCTCGGGCAGCGGGTAGGTGCCGCTCTGCTCGATGGGGTTTTGCGTGGCCAGCAAAAAGAACGGCTGGGGCAGCGCGTGCTCCTGGCCGGCGTAGGTGACGTGCCCTTCCTGCATGGCCTCCAGCAGGGCGGCCTGGGTTTTGGGCGGCGTGCGGTTGATTTCGTCGGCCAGCACCAGGCTGGCAAAAATGGGCCCCGGGTTGAACTTGAACGAGCGGTGGCCCGTGCCGTGGTCTTCCTCCAGCACTTCGGTGCCGAGGATGTCGGTGGGCATCAGGTCGGGCGTGAACTGGATGCGGCGAAACGGCAGGTCGGTGGCCTGGGCCAGCGTGCGCACCAGCAGCGTTTTGGCCAGGCCGGGCACGCCCTCCAGCAGGGCGTGGCCGCCGGCCAGCAGGGCCACCAGCACCTCATCCAGCACCGCCGACTGCCCCACGATAACCTTGCCGATTTCGGCCTTGAGCACCGGCAGCTTGGCCAGAAGGGCGTTTACGTCTTGTTCGGTCATTCCTTGTTGGCTTTTGACTATTAGCTGATGGCCTGATGTATTAGCTCAGTGCATACAGCAAAATGTTGACTCCAAACCTGGTGTTGTCCTCCGCCAGAAAACGCTTGTTGCGGAAGTCGTAGTCCCACTCGCAGCCGTAGTCTTTGTTGGAGTAGAGCACGCCCAGCCGGCCTTTTATTTCGATGCCCTTGAGGTAGTCGTGCACGAGGTCGTCGCCCCAGCCGTTGAGCTCGAAGCCGGTGTTCGGGGGGCCGTCCCGGAACTGGAAAAACTGCGAGTACAGCGGGTGCGATTTGGGGATTTTGCGGAGGGCCCCGGGCCCGAAGCACCGGCGCATCTGCTCCTCAAACGAGCGGGCAAACAGGCCGTCGATGTCGTGGTTGCAGTCGTCGACGAACACGAAGCCGCCGTTGCGCACGTACTGCGTAAAGTTCTTCTTCTCGGCCGCCGAAAACTGCACCAGCCGGTGCCCGCTCAGGTAGCAAAACGGGTAGCCGAAGAGCTCGGCGCTGTCGAGGGCCACCACTTTTTCGCGGGGCGCGACGGGCACTTTGGTGTACTGCACCAGCGAGTGCAGCAGGTTGGCGGGCATGCGCTCGTCCACCGCGTCCCAGTCGCCGGAGTGGTAGCTGAGGCGCACAAAAGTGAAGGGCGTGGGCATAGACGCGGCAAAATAACGAGGCGGCCGGGGCCCTCCGCCTAAATTTGTGGGAAAACGGCGACTTAAAAAGACAATTTTAAGCCGTCGGCGACGCTTCGCTTTACGTAAATCACCGCAAACTTTTTTCTGCTCCGCGCCATGAAGCTCCTAGCCGTTCCCCTCGCCGCCGCGCTGGCGGTAGCGTTTGCCCCCAAAGCCCAGGCCCAGTTCGGCGTCAAAGCCGGCGTGAACGTGGCCGAGATGACCGGCCGCGACGGCGAGGCGGCGTCCTACAAAACGTTTTACCACGCCGGCCTCATCTTCCAGGGCACCATCGCGGGGCCCTTGTCCATCCAGCCCGAAATCCAGTATTCGCAGCAGGGCGGCAGCCTGAAAGGGGCCCTCACCGACTACGACACCAAGCTGCACTACTTCACGCTGCCGGTGCTGCTCAAGCTCACCCTGGGGCCGGTGTTCGTCGAGGCGGGCCCCCAGTTCGGGGTGCTCGTCAACGCCACCCAGAACGGCGAGGTGCAGTTCAGCAGCGCCAGCGGCTCGGCTGCCTACGGCCAGGCCGAGAACCAAACCGTGACCGACCAGTACAAGCGCACCGATTTCAGCGCCGCCGCCGGGGCCGGCCTCAAGCTCGGCAACCTCACGCTCGGGGGCCGCTTCGTGGCCGGCCTCAACGACATCAACGACGTCAAAACCCTGCGCGGCATCAACGATCCCAAGCTGCACAACCGGGTGTTTCAAGGCTACGTGGGCCTGCAATTCGGGAAGTAAGCGGGTTAAAAAGGCCGGTTTCAACCCTTAACCCGCTTACTTCTTAAGAAACTGTTTGATTCAGTAAAGCGGTCATGCTGAGCTTGTCGAAGCATCTCTGCCGCTTCGTTGAACGGCCCTGACGACGCGGTAGAGATGCTTCACTGCGTGGACGCCAGATGAGCATGACCGTTATAGAATGAGTTTCGGCTAACTCAAACAGCCTTTAAATGGCGTCGGACAAGCTCGTAAACGTGAAGTCGCGGATTTTGAGCGGCGGCACGAGGTTGCCGGCCAGGCGCACGGGCTTGCCAATGGCCTCCAGGTTGTTGAGCATGATGATGGGGCTTTCGTTGAAGCGAAAATTCTTCACCGGGAACTTGATTTTGCCGTTTTCGATGTAGAACGTGCCGTCGCGCGTCAGCCCGGTGTAGAGCAGCGTTTGCGGGTCCACCTCGCGGATGTACCACAGGCGCGTGACCAGAATGCCCTTGGCCGTGCCCTTGATGAGGTCGGCGGTGCTTTGGGTGCCGCCTTCCATGACGAAGCCGTTGGGGGCCGGCAGGTTGGGAATGCCGGTTTTTTGGGCCCAGAAGCGCGAAGTATAGAGGTTTTTCACCACGCCTTTCTCGATCCAGGCGGTGCGCTGCAATGGGCGGCCGTCGGCGGCAAAGGTGAGGTCGGCAATGTCGGCGTTGAGCGGGTCGGAGTAGATGGTCACCCGCTCGTCGAACAGCTTCTCGCCCTTGCGGTTGCCGCCGCCCTTCTTGCTGAGAAAGCTGCGCCCCTCGTCGGCCGCGCGCGCGTCGAACGACTGCATGAGGGCCCCCAGCAGCGAAGTATCGACGCCCGAGAGCAGGGCGTTGGGCTCCAGAATGACGGTGTATTTGCCCGGCTCGATGGCCCGGGCCCCCACCGAGGCGGCGGCCTTGTCGGCGGCCACCTTCGTGAGGCGGGCTGCGTCGAGGCGGGCCGCGTCGACGTAGTCGGCCGCCGCGTAGCCCGAGCCCGTGCCGTCGGGCGTGCGCACGGTGATGGAAAAAGCCACGTTGGCCACCTGCTGGTACGCCTCCAGGCCCTTGCTGTTGCGCTTGGCCACGAAGCCCGCCGAGTCGTTGAGGAAGCCCGCCGAGCTGAGCTTTCTCGCCTCGCAGTACTGCGTGCTGGTGGCCATCTGCCGGGCCCGGTAGTCGGGGTCGATGGCCGCCGTGGCGGGCGCAAACGACTGCGGCGCCGCCAGGTACGTCTGGGGCCCCAGCAGGGGCACGTACTCGGGGCTTTCGGGGGCCAGGCGCGCGATTTCTTCGGCCCGCTGCACGCAGCGGCGCAGGGTGGCCTCGTCGAACTGGTTGCAGGTGGCCACGCCGCTGCGCTTGCCGAAGCGCGCCTGCACGGCCAGCGACACGTTGTCGGTGATGCCGGACGTGCTGATGGCGTTGCGCGCCGAGCGCACGTTGCCCGCCAGCGAGCCCGTGAGCGTGGCCTCGCACTCGTCGGCGGTGCTGAAGGCCAGCACTTTTTTCAGAATGGTTTGGGCGTCGTCTTTGGAAAGAATGGCCATTTGATGTCGGGAATGGGTTGGATTTGAAGGGGCGCTTAGCCCAGCTTGCGGGCCGTGTTTATCACGTTCACGCCGTTGAAGCGCGACGTGGCCGAGCCGTGGCTCACGGCCGAGCTTTGCGCGGGCTGGCCCTTGCCGTCGTTGAAAAAGCCCGCGAACCGGTAGTCCGAGGCGTCGCACACGGCCGCGCACGAGTTCCAGAACTCCTGGGTGTTGGCCTGGTAGGCCACGTCTTCGAGCATGCCCGTGATTTTGCCCTTCTCGATGGCGTAGAACACCTGCCCGCCGAACTGAAAGTTAAACCGCTGCTGGTCAATCGAAAACGAGCCGTTGCCGGCAATGTAGATGCCCTTGTCTACCCGGCTCACCATCTCGTCCACGCTGAGCTTGGCCGCGCCGGGGCGCAGGCTCACGTTGGGCATGCGCTGGAACTGCACGTCCTGCCACGACTGCGAGTAGCAGCAGCCGTCGGATTCGGTTTGGCCGACGATGTGGGCCTGGTCGCGGATCTTCTCGTAGTTCACCAGCTTGCCCTGCTCGATCAGGTTCCACTCCTTGGTTTTCACGCCTTCGTCGTCCCAGCCGACGGCCCCCAGCGAGCCGGGCTGGAGCTTGTCGGCCACGATGTTGACCTGCTTCGAGCCGTAGGGCAGGCCCTTGGCCTTCCACTCCAACGTGGCGAAGCTGGTGCCCGCGAAGTTGGCCTCGTAGCCCAGCACGCGGTCCAGTTCGAGCGGGTGGCCCACGCTCTCGTGGATGGTCAGGCCCAGGTGGTGCGGGTCGAGCACGAGGTCGTACTTGCCCGGCGTCACGCTCTTGGCCGTCAGCTTTTCCTTCACCTGCCGGGCGGCGCGGGTGGCGTCTTCGACGATGTCGTAGCTGTTTTTGTAGCCCACCACGTCGGAGCCCGCCGGGCCGGCCACCTTGTCGGCGGCCTTGGGCGTGAGGTACTCGTAGCCCAGGCCCATGGGCACGCTCAGGGCCTGCCGGCTGCGGAACTTGCCCGAGGCTTTGTCGATGGCCGTGACGCTGAACGTGGGCCAGATGCGGTGCACGTCCTGGTCGATGTACGAGCCGTCGGTGCTGGCAAAATACTTCTGCTCGTTCACCTGAAACAGGGCCGAATTCACGAACGCCGCGCCGTTGTCGGTGGCGGCGGCGTTGGCGGCCAGCAGCAGCGCAACTTTCTGGGCCACGGGCACTTCAAAGGCATTTTGTTGGATGGGGGCCTTCCAGCTCACCTCGCCGAAGCCTTTTTGGGGGGCGAGCTGCACCGGGTTTTTCTGCACCTTGCCGTTGGCCTTGGCGATGGACACGGCCAGCTGGGCGGCCCGGGCCAGGCCGGCGTCGCTCACGTCGTTGGTGGCGGCAAAGCCCCAGGTGCCGTCGGCAATCACGCGCACGCCGGCCCCGAAGCTTTCGCTGCTGGCAATGTTCTGCACCTGCTTTTCGCGGGTGAAGATGCCCTGGTTGAGGTAGCGGCCGATGCGCACGTCGGCGTAGGTGGCGCCGGCGCTTTTGGCCGCGTTCAGGCCGGCGTCGGCCAGGCGTTTTTTCTGGGCCGCGTCCAGGCCCGGGTCGAGCAGCTGGGTGGGGTCGACGGGCAGCCCGAGGCCAAAGCCGGGCACGCTGGGCAAAAACAGGGCCCCGGCCGCCAAGCCGGTGAGTCCCACAAAGTCACGTCGTTTCATCGGAAGGAAGCAGGAGTGAAAAGTCTGCCGCCGCAAAGTAGAACGAAAAGGCGCGTTTGTCTTGGCGGGGCGGCTTCAAAAGGTGTGGGGCCCCGGCGCGGGGTTGCACCGCCGCCGCGCCGGGGCCCCAAAAAAGCCCCGGCCGGGGCGGGGCGGGGCTTTCAACAAAAGCCGGGCGGGCCCGAAACCTACTGCTTCAGCAAGCGGTTGACGTAGGTTTGCCGGGCCCCCACCACTTGCAGCAGGTACACGCCGGCCGGCAGGGCCCCCAGCCGCTGGTTGAGCTGCTGGTTGAGCTGTTCGGCCGAGCCGTGGCCGTCGAGCACGAGGCCGCCGGTGGCGGCGTGCACCAGCAGGCGCAGGCCCGGCCCGGCTTCGGGCACTTCCAGGCGCACGGCCTGGCCGGCCGGGTTGGGGTAGAGGGCCAGCGGGGCGCTGCTGCCGGCCCGGGTGCCCGTCACGGTGCCGAACGCGTAGCGCGTCAGCACGGGGTAATGGTCGGAAGTGGTGGTGCCGTAGCCGGCGATGGTGCCGGCAATGCCGGTGGCCACGGCGGCCGTGCCCCGCAGGAAGTAGCGGTAGAACGACTTCGAAACCAGCACGTGGTCAATCACATCGCTGTACGCCACCGTCGATTGCTTGCCCGTCAGGCTCAGCTCCCGCAGGGTGGGCGAGGGGTAGTTGGCGGCATCGGCGGTGAAGGCGCGGTACGAAGTGGTGGGCGGCGCAATGCCGGCAGCGACGGTCTGGTCGAGGTCGTCGTTGAAATCGCCCAGCACCACAAAATCCTGGCCCGCGTAGTCGGCGTCCAGCTTGGCTTTTAGCTCGTCGGCGGCGCTTTTGCGGCGGGCGTAGGAGGCGGCCGCGGGGCTGGTGTTGGCCTTGGCGTGGACGGCCACGAACGTGACCGGCTTGGCCTCGCCGCTCAGCGTGACGGTGGCTTGCATCACGAAGGGGAAGCGGCCCGCCGCCCAGTAGTCGTAGTCGGGGGCCCCGCGGGCCTGCTTCGAGCGGAAAAACGACGAGAACCGGGCGTTGCTGACCACGGCGGTGCGGTAGACGAAGGCCAGCTTTTGGGCCCCGGCGTAGTCGGCGTCCAGGCTGTCGTCGGCCAGGCTGGCGAAGTACGCCACGCGGTAGGCGTAGCCAGGCATGGCGGCCACCAGGCGGCGCAGGCGCAGGGTGTCCACCACTTCCTGCAGGGCGTACACGTCGGCGTTGAGGGCCCGGAGCACGGTGCCGGCGTTGGTGTATTGCAGGTTTTTGTCCTTCGGCCCCAGGCCGGCCGGCGCCGCGCCGAACCAGGCCATGTTCCAGGTCACCAGGTCCAGGGTGGTGGCCACGTCGTAGGTGTTGCCGGTGAGGGCCACCGCGAGGCCGGGCGCGCCGGCCGTCGCCACGGTGGCCGTGGCGGCGTAAGTCGTGGCCGGGGCCGTGGGCCGGAAGCGCACCCGCACGGCCAGCGGCTGGCCCGACGCTTCGGCCGGGGCGTAAGTCAATGAGCTGCTGAATGCAGTGCCGTCCTTTGAGAGCTGAAAAGCCGGGTCCGACGAGGCAATGGTCAGGTCGCCGGTCAGGTTGGCGGGCGCGATGCGCAAGGTTTGCTGGGCGGCGGTGTTCACGGCTTGGTAGCCGAACGCCAGGTCCGGGGCCCCGGCGCGCACGGCGGGCGGCGGGGCCGTGGCCGAGTTGGTCAGCGCCACATCGTCCACGAACCAGCGGGCGCCCTCCTCGGCGGTCGAGGTGTACACGAAGGCCACGTGCGCGTTGGCGGTTTTGTAAGCGCTCAGGTCCACGTCCTGGGTTTGGGTCCAGCGGTTGGTGCCCGGGGCGGGAAAGGCCGCGTTCAGGTCGGTCCAGCTCACCCCGGCGGCGGCGGGGCTGCCCGTGCCCGGGTAGTTGGTCGAAACCAGCAGCCGCAGCGGGGGGCCGTTGAAAGCCGTGCGGGTCCAGTAGGAAAGCAGCGGCGAAGCCAAGCCGGCGAGGCCAAGCGCCGGCGAAATCAGCCAGTCCTCGTTGGTCGCGTTGCCGCCGTTGGCGTAGCCGTTGATCTGCACCGCGCTGGGGTAAGCCGTCGTGCCGGTGGGGGCCGAAGGGTCGCGGCCGAAGGCCGTGCAGGCCCACGTTTGGGGCCCCAGCACGCTGTACTGCGTAAACTGGTCCACCGCCGTGGCGTTGCCGGTGCAGGCGTTGAAGTCGAACACCGTTTGGGTCGGGTCGGTGCCGAGGCCGGTCAGGTCCACCGTGACGGTGGCGGCCCCGGCGCTGGCGTTGGCCACGGTGCCGTTGGCCGGGCCGGTGGCGGTGGGCGTAAACCGGACGTACACTGTGCGGGCGGCGCTGGCCAGCTCGGCCGCCGTGTAGGCGAGGGCGGGGCCGAACGCGGTGCCGTCTTTTGATACGCTGAACGGCGGGGCCGTCGTCACGGCCACGTCGGCGCTCAGGTTGGCGGCCGCCAGCGAGTAGTTCTGCGCCGGCGAAGGCGTGCCCACCTTTTGTTTGCCGAAGGTGAGCACGGCCGGCGCGGCCGTCAGGACCGGGGAAACGGGGGGCGTGCTCCAGCCCAGCGAAAAGTCGTCGACGGCCGTGGCGGGGCGGAAGCCGGAGCGGTTGCTGGCCGTCAGGGCGATGATCCGAATCCACACCGGGCCCGCCGCGTTGTCGAGGGCCCGGCCGAAGCTCACCGTCACGGCCTCGCTGGTGAACGCGCCGCCGCCGGTGGTGTGGCCCGTGCCCACGGGAATGAAAGCGGTGGGGGAGGGCCCCAGGGCGTAGTCAACCTGCCAACTCGTGGTGCGCAGCGCCGACACGTCGAGCGATTGGAGCCGGAAGCTCAGCACAAAATCGGTTTTGCCGGCGGTGTTGGCGGCTTCGAAAACGAAGGCCGCGCCCGGGTCGTAGCCGCCCGCGTCGGCCTGGCGCACGCCCAGGGCCCGGTTGGCGGTGGTGTCTTGGTCGGGGCCGGCCGCGGTGGCGGGCTGGCCCGTGGCCGAAGCGAAATTTTTAAAGCCCGCCCCCGCCTCGTTCCACGAAGCCCTGGCCGGCGCAAACGGGGCCACCGTGCCCAAAGTGCCCGACGCCGCCGTGTACACGGTGAAGCCGGCCGGCAGGCCCGTCGCCAGGCCGTTGAAATGCTCGGTGTAGGGGCTCGTGCCCAGCATTGCCTGAGCAAACCCTCCCGGCGCGGCCAGCAGCAAGCCCGCCGTCGCAGCGAAGCGTAAGCGCTGGGTCATGGATGAAAAAGTGAAGTGAGCCAAAGCCAGAAGCCGCAAAGGTGCGGTGCGAAGCGCAAATTAAAGCGCCCTCTTTAAAGCCACACAATATTTTCAACTTAAATCCCTCAACCAGACGACAAAACGGCGGTGAACGGCCCCGGTATTAGCCCGTCGCTAGGCCCGCGCCAGCACCACGTCGGCAAAGTCGCCGTCGTCGAACGTGGCCACCACGCGCAAGCCGGCCGCGGCGGCCAGGGCGGCAATCTGGGGGTGGGTAAATTTGTAGGAGTTCTCGGTGTGAATGACTTCCCAGGCGGCGAAGGCGAACGTGTGCTGCAAAGCAGTGATGCGCACGGCCTGCGCCCGGGTGCTCACCAGGTACGAGCGCACGGCCCCGGTCAGCGGGTCGTACTCGGTGTAGTGCTGCCAGTGGGCGAGGTCGAAGTCGGCCCCCAGCTCGCGGTTGAGGCGCACGAGCAGGTTCAGGTTGAAGGCGGCGGTCACGCCCTGCGCGTCATCATAGGCCGCCCGGATGCGGCGCGGATCTTTCTGCAAGTCGAAGCCGATGAGCAGGCGGTCGGCGGCCCCCAGCGGGGCGGCCAGCTGCGCCAGAAACGCCGCCCGCTCGGTGGGCGCGAAATTGCCGATGTTGGAGCCCAGAAACAGCACCGCTTTGCGGCCCGGCCGGGCCGCCAGCTGGGCCAGGGCGGTGGCGTAGTCGGTGGCCACGGGCGTGGTGCGCAACCCGGGCAGCTCGGCCGCCAGGCTGGCCGCCAGGCCGTCGAGGGCGCTGGGCGAAATGTCCACCGGCACGTAGCTGAAATCGTTGGAGGTGGCCAGCAGCTCGCGCAGCAGCAGCTTGGTTTTCAGGCCGTCGCCGGCCCCCAGCTCCACCAGGGCGAAGGGCCCCGGGGCCTCGGCGGGGTCGAGGGCCGCCGCGATGGCGGGCCCGTGGGCGGCAAAAATGCCGTATTCGGCCCGGGTGGGGTAATACTCGGGCAGCCCCATAATTTGCTGGAACAGCTCGCTGCCCGTCGCGTCGTAAAAATACATCGACGAGAGGGTTTTGGGGTCCTGGCGCAGGCCATCGGCGACGTGGGCGGCGAGGCCGGTGGCAACCGGTGGCCGGGCGGCGGTAGAAGAATTCATGCGGACGGTTTTGATGCTTGGTTGGAAGTGCTTGGGTTTTGGCGCGTGGGGCCCTGCTGTCTTTGCGAGGAAGAACAGCAGGGGCCCACGCGCCAAACGAATTACCGGGCCAGGCGGATGCCGGTGAACTGCCAGCGCTTATCGGCATGAAAAAAATTGCGGTAGCTCAGGCGGCCGTGGCTGCGCGGCGTGGCGCAGGAGGCCCCGCGCAGCACCAGCTGGTTCACCATAAACTTGCCGTTGTACTCCCCCAGGGGGCCGGCGGCGCGGCGGTAGCCGGGGTAGGCGTGGTAGGGCGAATAGGTCCACTGCCAGCACTCGCCCAGCAGCTGGTGGCAGGCGGCGGGGTCGGCGTCGGCGGGCACGGGCGCGGGGTCGAGGCGCGGGCTTTCGAGCCACGTGCCGCCCGCGGCGGGGGCAGCCCCGAAGCGGCGGGCGGCCACTTCCCACTCCTGCTCGGTGGGCAAGCGGGCCCCGGCCCACTGGGCGTAGGCATCGGCCTCGTAAAAGCTGACGTGCGCGACCGGCGCGGCCAGCTCCAGCGGCCGCAGGCCGTGGTGGGTGAAGCGCAGCCACCGGCCGTCGGGCCCCGGCACCCAGTACAGGGGGGCTTGCCAGCCGGCGGCCTGCGCCAGGTCCCAGCCCTCGCCCAGCCAGTGGCGGAAGTCGCGGTAGCCGCCGGCTTCCACGAAGGCCAGGTACTCGGCGTTGGTCACGAGGCGGTTTTGCAGCTCAAAATCGGGCACCAGCGCCTCGTGCACCGGCAGCTCGTTATCAAAGCAAAACCCTGTGCCCTGGAAACCCACCGGCAAAATGCCGCCCGGCACCGGCAGCCAGGCCGCCGGCGGGGCGAGGGCCCCCGGGTCGGCGGGGGCCGGGCCGGGGGTGTACGCCGGGTGCAGCGGGCTGGTGCTGAGGATGTACTTGATGTCCGTCGCCAGCAGCTCCTGGTGCTGCTGCTCGTGCTGCAAACCGATTTCCACCAGCTCCAGGGCCGCCGGCGGCAGGGCGTCGTTGTCGAGCAGGGCCAGCAGGTGGCCGTCGACGTGGGCGCGGTAGGCCAGCACCTCGGCCAGGGCCGGGCGGGTGAGGGTGCCGCGCTCGGCCCGGTTCACGCGCGAGCCCAGCGAGTTGTAGTACGAATTGAACAAATAGGCGAATTCGGGATGAAACACCTCGTAGCCCGGCGCATAGGGCCCCAGCAGCATGGTTTCCCAAAACCAGGTGGTGTGGGCCAGGTGCCACTTGGGCGGGCTCACGTCGAGGGTGGGCTGCACCACGGTGTCTTCCGGCAGCAGGGGCCGGCACAGGGCCTCCGACTGCGCCCGCACGGCGCGGTAGCGGGCGGCCAGGGCGGCGGCGGCGGAAACCGGGGGGGCGGGGACTACGGCATTCATCGGCGAAATTTGTAAGTAGAAGCGCAAAGAGCGACCTTTGGGCCTTCAACCGCTGGGCCGCCGCCTTGGTTGCAACGGCCGCGCCCGCCGGGCTCCCTGCGCCCGCGGCAACGGCTGCGCTTTTAGACGGAAAAACACGTAGATCTTATCGGTATAAGACGGTATTTTAGACACATTTTGAGTTTATTCTTAACTATACACATAATTAGTTACTATCTATGTATACCTGGACGGCAAAGCAGTCTTCCGGGGCCGGTCTAATTTTTAACTCATTTCTGCTAAATATGAAAACCACTGCCACCCCCGACGCTCCGGCCCCGCGCCCGGCCAACCGCACCGGCACCAAAAGCCGCCGCGGCTTCGCCGCCATGAGCCCCGAAACCCAGCGCCGCATCGCCAGCGAAGGCGGCAAGGCCTCGCACGCCAGCGGCCGCGGCCACCGCTTCACGGCCGAAGAAGCCCGCGACGCCGGCCGCAAAGGCGGCCTCGTGAGCCGGCGCCCCGCCCGCAACGCGGCCGCCGCATAAACACAGACGCCGGCGCTCCCGGTAGCGGGGGCCGTGGCAGCTTCGTGGGCCTGGCCCGCGGGGCGGCCGCGGCCCCCGCATCTTTGCGCCATGCTCCACCTTTCGGCTTCCCGGCGCGATTTGCGCTTCAACTTTCCGGCCCGCACCTCGCGCGGGGCCCTGGCCGTGCACACGGCCTGGTACCTGCACCTGCGCGACGCCGCCGACCCCCACGGCCCGGTGGGCCTCGGCGAGGCCGCGCCCCTGGCCGGCCTCAGCCCCGATCACGGCCCGGGCTTTGCGGCCGAGGTGGGGGCCCTCTGCGCGCGGTTCAACGCGGCGGGCTTCGCCAGCTTGGCCCCGGCCGAGGCCCCGGCCCTGGCGGGGCCAAGCTGGCCGGCCCTCGCGTTTGCCCTCGAAACGGCGGCCCTGGACTGGGCCGGCGGCGGCCGGCGGCGGCTCTACGGCAACGCCTTTGGCGCGGGCCGGGCCGGGCTGCCCATCAACGGGCTGGTGTGGATGGGCGACGCGGCGTTCATGCGCCAGCAAATCGAGGAGAAGCTGGCCGCCGGCTACCGCTGCCTCAAGCTGAAAATCGGGGGCCTCGACTTCGCCACCGAGCTGGCGCTGCTGGCCGAAATCCGGGCGGTGGCCGGGCCCGCCGAGCTGGTGCTGCGCGTGGACGCCAACGGGGCCTTTGCCCCGGCCGACGCCCTGGGCAAACTGGAGCAGCTGGCCCGGTTCGACCTGCATTCCATTGAGCAGCCCATCGGGGCCGGGCAGTGGGCGGCGCTGGCCGAAGTGTGCCGCCGTTCGCCGGTGCCGGTGGCGCTCGACGAAGAGCTGATCGGCCTGGAGGGCCCCGGCCGCGCCGACGCCTTGCTTGCTGCCGTGCGCCCCGCCTACCTCGTGCTCAAGCCCACGCTGCTGGGGGGGCACGCCGCCACCCGCCGCTGGATTGCCCGCGCCGACGCCCACGGCCTGGGCTGGTGGATGACCTCGGCCCTGGAATCGAACGTGGGGCTGAACGCCGTGGCCCAGCTCACGGCCGAGTACCCGGTGGGCGATTTTGCCCAGGGCCTGGGCACGGGCCAGCTCTACCACAACAACGTGGCCGCCCCGCTGCGCATTGCCGCGGGCCACTTGCGCTACGAGCCCGCCGGGGCTTGGGAAATGCCCTAGCCGGGCCGTACCTTACGGGCTCATGAAAAAGCCCCCGGGTGAGCCGCGCTTGGCGGGGCCGCTGCTGCTGGCCTTGCTGCTGGCCCTGGCCTGGCCGTGCCGGGGCCAGGTGGCGGCCCCGTTCCGGCTGGAGCAGCCCCAGCAGCGGCGGGTGCGGGTGCCGATGCAAGTGCAGCGCAACCTGCCCGTGGTGCAGGTGCGGCTGAACGGCGCGGGGCCCTACAACTTTTTGCTCGACACGGGCGTGGCCAACTCCATCCTCACCGAGCCGGCCGTTGCCGACTCGCTGCACCTGCGCCACGGCCAGGATTTTTTTGTGGTGGGGGCGGGCGGCAAGCGCGCTACGCTGCTGGCCTACCAGTCGCCCGGCGTGCGCGTCAGCCTGGGCCGCCCCGGCCACGGGGCCGTGGCCGAAGCCATGCCGCTGCTGGTGCTGGCCGGCGACTCGCTCAACCTCTCGGGCTACGTGGGCATGCCCATCCACGGCATCCTCGGCTCGGAGCTGTTCCGCAGCCTGGAGGTGGCGTTTGGCGGCGACGGCCCCGCCACGCTGGTGCTCACGGCCCCGGCGGCCTTCCGCCCGCCCCGGGGGCACCGCTGGGCCGCCGTGCCGCTCGCCATCGAGGGCCACAAGGCCTACCTCGTGGTGGCCGTGCGCCAGGGCGGCGATGCGGCGGCCCGGCCCCTCAAGCTGGTGCTCGACACTGGGGCCAGCCACGCCCTTTCGCTCGAAACCACTTCCGACCCCGCCCTGCGCCTGCCCAACCCCCGCCTGGCCGCCGACCTGGGGCGCGGCCTGGGCGGCACGGTGCGCGGGGCCCTGGGCCGGGTGGCCGCCGTGCAGCTGGGCCGCTACCGCCTGCCGGGCGTGCTCACCTCGTTTCCCGACGCGGCCGACGTGCACCAGCGCACCGACGTGCCCCGCAACGGCAACCTGGGCTACGACCTGCTGCGGCGCTTCCGGGTGATCATCGACTACCCGAACCAGCGCCTGTGGCTGCACCCGGGGCCCTCGTTCCACGAGCCGTTCGAGCACGACATGGCCGGCTTCGAGCTGCTGGCCTCGGGCCCGGACCTGCGCCGCTACCAAATTTTGTCCGTCACGCCGGGTTCGCCGGCCGCCGCCGCCGGCATGGAGGCCGGCGAGGAGCTGCTGGCCGTGGGCCTGGCCCCGGTGGCGGCGCTCTCGCTCACCCAGCTCAGCCGCCTTTTGCGCAGCACCGACGGCCTGGCGCTGTACCTGGTGCTACGCCGCCCCAACGGCGAGGTGCACGCGGCCACCCTGCGCCTCAAGCGCCGCATTTGAGCGCCGGGCCCGCTGGCGGCAAGGCAATCGCGCAAAAAAAAGTTACCTTCCCGGCCCCGCCCGCCCGCCATGCCCCCACCCGTTGCCCCCGCGCTGCCCCCGCCCGCCATCGCGGCCAACCAGCACATTTACTACGATTACTTCCGGGAAGATTTTACGCGCACCGTCGACGACAACATCCTGGCGCTGCTCGACCGGGTATGGTTTCGCTCCGAGCTGGTGGGCTTCGAGGAGTTTCCGCAGCGCAACAACCCCGACCGGCCCCTGATTTTTGCGTCGAACCACTCGGGCATGGCCTTTCCGTGGGACGCCATCGTGGGCCTGGCGCACTTGTTTCGCTACTTGCCCGCCCACGACGCGCTGCGCAGCCTGCCCCGGCCGCTCTCGGCCCCCTTGCTCTCGGCCACGGCCCTGATGAACCCGTACCTGGTGCAGGAATTCTGGAAGAAGTGCGGCTGCGTGGACGCCACCACGCTCAACTTCGAAACCATGATGTACTACCAGGACCACAACCTGATGCTGTACCCCGAGGGCGTGCCCGGCATCGGCAAGGGGTTCAACCACAAGTACGAGCTGCAGCGCCTGGCCACCAGCATGCTGCGCCTGGGCTTGCAGCACGGCACCGACATCGTGCCCTTCTACACCGTCAACGCCGAATACCTCAACCCCTACGCCTACAGCGTGGGCTGGATCAACCGGCTGACCAAGAAAATCGGCATTCCGTTCCTGCCCCTCACGCTGCTGCTGCTGCTGGTGCTGCTCCAGCCCTGGGCGTTTTACCTGGCCCTGCCGGCCAAGCTCACCTTCGTGATGGGCACCCGCATCCGGCCCGCCGACCTCACCGACAAAGCCCACGACGAGCTGACCCGCGCCGAGTACGAAGCCCTCGGCGAGCAGGTGCGCCAGCTCATGCAAACCGAGCTCGACGCCGCCGTGGCCGCCCACGGCCAGCAGCCCTACCGCTGGGCCGAGCTGTGGCAGCGCATCAAGGAAAATCGGCGCTTCTTCCCGTTTTTCCTGCCCTTCGCCTGGCCGGCCCTGTTCACCGAATTCGAGCGCCGCTACGTAAAAAAAGGCGAGCGAAACTTTAAGATGCGCCTCGACCGGCCGGGGGCCTTCTGGAAAATGCTCTGGCACAACCCCATCGTGCTGGCGTATTTCATTCCGCTGCTGGGCTGGATTCCGCTGGCTATCAAAGGCTACAAAGGCAATAAGCTGTGAGCGGCAATAATTAATTCAATTAATTGTTCGACGTAACTAATTGTATGAATGTATTTCTATTTTATACAATAAACTTGTTTCTGAATTAAAAAAATCGATGAAATTTGGCCGTCATGCTGAGCTTGTCGAAACATCTCTCCCGCGTCGTTGAACGGTTGGATTAGTCCGCGGGAGAGATGCTTCGGCTGCGCGGACGCCAGATCAGCATAACGTTCTTTTTTGCTTTTGCTAATTCGGGAACAAGTCTAATCCGTTATAAAGCAAAAATATTCTGTCTGGATGGAATTCGAAGAAGTCAGGTCAGCTTAAATGAGGCGCTTAGGCGGCGCATGTCGAAGCATGACCGCCTTATCAACGTGTATTTTGTAATTAAAATAGAACTATAATTTAAGAAATCAATTCAAAAAATGTCCTCCTTCCAGCACCAGCTTCTCAAGCAGCTGCTCGTGGCCTGTGCCGCGCCGCTGGCCCGGCGCAAGCCCGGCGTGGGGGCCCTGCGGCTGGCCATGGAGGCGGGGGCCTTGTTCCAGTTCGTGCCCTGGCGCGTGCACCTGGAAAGCGTCAGCATCGACGGCCGGCTGCCGGCCGAGTGGCTGCGGCCGCCGGGGGCCCCCGCGCGGCGCGCGCTGCTGTACTTGCACGGCGGCGGCTACGTCAGCGGCTCGCTAAACACGCACCGTGCGCTGGTGGGGCGCCTGGCCCAGCGCTGCGGCGTGTGCGCCCTGGCCGTGGGCTACCGCAAGGCCCCCGACCACCCGTTTCCGGCGGCCCTCGACGACGCCCGCCGCGCCTACCGCTGGCTGCGCCGCCAGGGCCACGCCCCGGCCGACATCGTGGTGGCCGGCGACTCGGCCGGCGGGGGCCTGGCCCTGGCCCTGCTGCTGTGGCTGCGCGACGCCGGCCAGCCCTTGCCGGCCGCCGCGGTGGGCCTCTCGCCGTGGGTCGATCTGGCCCTGCCCGTCAGCACGCTGCGCCGTGCGGCACCGGAAGAAACCCGCCTGTTCGAAGCCCTGCAAATGCGCACCTGGGGGCCCTTGTACGCCCACCGCACGGCGCTGGCCCACCCGCTGGTGTCGCCGGCCCGGGCCGATTTGCACGGACTGCCGCCGCTGCTGCTGCAAGTGTCTGATGCTGAAGTGTTGTACGACGATGTGCAGCGCTTTGCGGCCAAGGCGCGGGCCGCCGGGGTGTCCGTGGAGGTGGAAGTGTTTGCCGGGCTGGTGCACTGGTGGCACCTGTTTTGGCGCTGGGTGCCCGAGGCCGCGCAAGCCCTCGACCAGGTGGCCGCCTTCGTGGCCGGCGCGTGGCAACAACCCGCCGCCGCAGGGCCCCCGCCGCGCCCGTGCCCCCGGCCGGCCGGCCGCAGCGCTCATTTGCAGAAAAATTTGTAAACTGCTCAACTATACAGCGAAACATTCGTAGGTTTGCCACGAAAATGGTCGGCTTGCATACTAGTTTCGTCGGTTCGACTCCTGTTTTGTCAGGCGGCTCCTCTTTTCTCACTCACCTCAATTTCCCTTTTTCATCATGGAAGACTTGTTTAAGAAGTTCGTCAACGCCGGGGTGGGCTACCTGGCGCAGGGCAACAAGAAAGTGCAAAGCACCATCGAAGCCTTGGTGAAAGACAGCAAAATCACGGAGCAGGAAGGCAAAAAAATCGTGGACGACTTGCTGAAAAGCAGCGAAACCAAGCGCACCGAGCTGGAAAAGCAGTTCAAAGGCCTCACCGACCGCGTGAAAGACACCGTCGGCCTGGGCGACAAGCCCAAAAAGGCCCCCGCCAAGAAGAAATCCCCCGCTGCCAAAACCGCCACCAGCAAAGTGGCCGGGGCCACCAAAAAGGCCGCCGACGAGGTGAGCGCCGCTGCCGGCTCGGCCCAAAGGTCGGCTGCCGCCAAAGCCGGCGCGGCCAAAGCGCCCGCCAAGCCCAAGGCCGCTAAGAAATCGGCTTCGGCCCCCGCCGACGGCGGCCACCAAGGGGCCTAAGGGTCAGCTTTTTGCAGAACAAAAAATCCGTTTGCCGGCCGGCAAACGGATTTTTTGTTTTTGAATGGCCATCAGGGCCCCCGCCGTAGCTTGCCGCTTTATTCCTGAAAAGCCGCGCCCATCCGTTAAATTCGCTTACTCTGCGGCTCATGTTCAAAAACACGATTTCCAACCTGGCGCGCCTCCGGCAAGTGGGGGAGGTGCTGCTCAAATACGGCTTCGAAGACGCGGTGACGACCACCCCCCTGCGGCGGCTGGTGGGCGCCAGCCGCCGCCTGAGCTGGCAGCGCGCCGATCGTACCGTGTTCGACACCACGCGCTGGGAGCGGGTGCGGATGCTGATCGAGGAGCTGGGGCCCACCTTCATCAAGCTGGCCCAGGCCCTGAGCAACCGCGCCGACCTGCTGCCCCAGGCCCTGATCGACGAGTTTGAGAAGCTGCAGAGCAACGTGCCGCCCTTCGACGTGGCCGTGGCCCGCCAGCTCGTGGCGCAGGAGCTGGGCCGGCCCCTGGCGGAGGTGTTCAGCGAATTCGACGACGTGCCGATTGGCTCGGCCAGCATCGGGCAGGTGCACCGCGCGCGCCTGCAAACGGGCGAGGACGTGGTGGTGAAAATCCAGCGCCCCGGCGTGCAGGACAAGGTGCGCGGCGACCTGGCCCTGCTGCACGAGCTGGTGCGCCTCACGGCCGGCTTTTTGCGCAGCCAGGGCCTGGCCAACCCGCAGGACGTCGTGGATGCTTTCGAGCGCAGCATGAGCAAGGAGTTGGACTACACCGCCGAAGCCCGCTCAATGGAGCAGTTTCGCAAGCTCTACGCCGACCACACCGACTTCTACATCCCCAAGCCCTACCGCGAGCTGAGCACGGCCAAGGTGCTGGTGATCGAGTTCGTGGCCGGCTGCAAAATCACCGACAAGGCCCAGCTCGAAGCCTGGGGCCTGAGCCCGGCCGCGGTGGCCGAAACGGGCATGGACATTTACCTGACCCAGATTTTCGAGTTCGGGGTGTTCCACGCCGACCCGCACCCCGGCAACGTGCTGGTGCAGCCCGACGGCCGCATCGTGCTCATCGACTTCGGCATGGTGGGCAAGCTCACCAAGCAGCAGAAATACGCGTTTGCGGGCGTTTTCATCGGCATGGCCCGGCAGGACGCGCGCGGCATGGCCGCCAGCTTCCGCCGCCTGGCCCTGACGTCGGAAATCCCCGACATGCGCGCTTTCGAGGGCGACCTCAGCCAGCTGATCGAAGACTTCGCCCTGCTCGACGTGAAGGAGATGAGCATGAGCGACCTCGCCGACCGCCTCCAGACCGTCATCTACGACTACAAATTGCAGGTGCCGGGGGCCATCTTCCTCATCCTGCGGGCCCTGGTGATCCTGGAAGGCATCGGCAAAGTGCTGCACCCCAGCTTCAACACGTTTGAGTTTGTGCGGCCCTACGGCGCGCGCATCGTCCGCGAGCAGTACTCGCGCGAAAACATCCTCAGCGAAGCCGAATACACCGGCACGCAGCTGCTGGCGCTGCTGCAAACCTTGCCCGCCGACGTGCGCCAAATCGTGCGCAAAGTCAGCAAAGGCGAGCTGCGCGTGAAAGTGGAGCTCAGCGGCTACAACACGCTGTTGCGCAAGGCCGACGAGCTCGTGAGCCGCACCATTCTCGGGCTGCTGTGCGTGGCCGGGCTGGTGTTTTCGGGCTTCACGCTGGTGGGCCACTACGCGCCCACCGTGCGGTATTTTCACGGCGTGCCCGAAATTACGTGGTGGAGCCTGGGCATTACGGCGTTTTTCTTGCTGATTTTGATGCTACTGGGCACGGGCCGCCGCGAAAAATAACGCGAGGTTTCGCGAGGTTAAAAGAGGTTTTGCAAGGTTGATGTTCTGTTCTGTAGTTGGCGTTTTACTTCTACAAGCCATTGACCAAGCGAACGATATGGTCGCGCAACGATGGAACGTTGAAATTGACGAGTAAGCCCAGTTTCAACTGCGAAAGGTGCAGGTAGTTAAGCAATTGTTTGCTGTGGATTGGAGTTAATTCAGTCACTGATTTAAGCTCGATAATTACTTTTTGCTCTACCAGCATATCCAATCGAAAGGCCACTTCCAGCTTAATGCCTTCGTAAACAACGGGTAGCGCAACCTGCGTTTCCACCGCCAACCCGAGCTTGCGCAGCTCGTGGGCCAGGGCCGCCTCGTAAACCGACTCGTACAGCCCCGGCCCCAACACGGTGTGCGCCCGAAACGCCGCCCGCATTACGTGCCCCGCAATTTCGTTTTCGTGCATAATTTACAACAGCGCCAATCAAATAAGTAAATAAGTATTTGAACAGCAACCTCGCGGAACCTCTTTTAACCTCGCGAGACCTTGCGCTCCGGGAAATGCGCGCTATTGCAGCTTCATGTCGTCGATAATCGTCTGGATTTTTTGCTTCGCCATGCCCTGGGCAAGGTCAAAATCCACCGCCGATTTCAGGGGCTGGCGCACGCTGAAATAGAACTTGATTTTGGGCTCGGTGCCGCTGGGGCGGGCCGAGATTTTGCTGCCGTCTTCGAGAATAAACTGGAGCACATTGGAGCTTTCAAGGCCGGTGTCGGCCGCGGCGCCGGTGCGCAGGTCGTGGATTTTGCCGGTTTGGTAGTCGCGCATTTCCACCACCGGCTGGCCGGCGATGGTGGCGGGCGGGTTGGCGCGCAGGCCGGCCATCATCTCCTGGATTTCTTCGGCCCCGCGCTGGCCTTTTTTGGTCAGCGAAATCAGGTTTTCGTGGTAGAGGCCGAAGGTGGCGTACATCTGGGCCAGCTCTTCGTAGAGCGTGCGGCCCTGGTCTTTGGCCACGGCGGCCATCTCGGCGGCCAGGGCGCAGGCCGACACCGCGTCCTTGTCGCGCACGAAGTCGCCGATGAGGTAGCCGTAGCTTTCCTCGCCGCCGCAGAGGTAGTTTTCCTGGCCCGCCAGGTCGCGGATGAGGCCGGCGATGTACTTGAAGCCGGTGAGCGTGTTGTAGCTTTTTACCTGGTAGTGCCGGGCGATGTCGCCCAACACGTCGCTCGTCACGATGGTGTACACCATGAAGTCGTTGGGGGCCAGCTTGCCGGCGCGGGCGCGGGCCGAGAGGATGTAGTTGGTGAGCAGGGCCGCGGTTTGGTTGCCGTTGAGCAGCACCCACTCGCCTTTCCCGTTTTTCACGCCCAGGCCCACGCGGTCGGCGTCGGGGTCGGTGGCGAGCACGATGTCGGCGTCGAGGTCTTTGGCCAGGTCCAGGGCCAGCTGCATGGCCGATTTTTCCTCGGGGTTGGGCGACTGCACGGTGGGGAAGTTGCCGTCGGGCGTGGCTTGGGCTTCCACCAGGTGCACGTTGTCGAAGCCGAAGCGTTGCAGGGCCCCCGGCACCAGCGTGATGCCCGAGCCGTGCAGCGGCGTGTACACAATCTTCAGGTCGTGCTGCCGCCGGATGGCCGCCGGGTCGATGCTCAGCTTTTGCATCTCGGCCAAGTACTGCTCGTCGATGTCGTGGCCGATGAGGTGGATGCGCGACTCGTCGGCGGCGAATCTCACGGCGCTCGGGTCGGTGATTTTATTGACTTCGACGATGATGTTTTCGTCGTGCGGGGCCACCACCTGGGCCCCGTCGTTCCAGTACACTTTGTAGCCGTTGTACTCCTTGGGGTTGTGGGAGGCCGTGATGACGCAGCCGCTCTGGCAGCCCAGCCGCCGGATGGCAAACGAGAGCTCCGGCGTGGGCCGCAGGCTCTCGAACAAGTACACCGTGATGCCGTTGGCCGAGAAAATGCCCGCCGCGATGCGCGCAAACTCGGGGCTGTTGTTGCGCGAGTCGTGGGCGATGGCCACCTTTATTTCCTGGCCCGGAAAGCTGGTTAGCAAGTAGTTGCACAGGCCCTGGGTGGCCATGCCCAGCGTGTAGCGGTTCATGCGGTTCGAGCCGGGGCCCATCACGCCGCGCAGCCCGCCGGTGCCGAACTCCAAGGTGCGGTAGAAGGCGTCGGTGAGGGCCTCGTCCTGCCCGCCGTCGAGCTGGGCGCGGATGGCGGCCTGGGTGTCGGCGTCGTAAGCCGGGGTGAGCCAGGCGTTTACTTTTTGCTGGATTTCGGGGGCAAGGGCCATGCGAGCGGGAAAGGGAAGAATTGAAACGGAGGAAAAGGCAGCGTAGCCGCCCGTCGGTTAACGGGTTTTGGGGCCCCGAAGATACCGGCCGGCGCGGCTCCCGTTCAGAAGAATCCGTTAGCGCAGCGCGATCTTCTGCGAAAACGTGCCGGCCGCCGACTGCGCCCGCAGCACGTAGAGCCCGGCGGCGGCCCCCGACACGTCCAGGGCCAGGCCCGGGGCCCCGGCCCGCAGGCGCGCGGCGGCCACCGGGCGCCCGCGCAGGTCGAGCAGCGTCAGGGCCACGTCGGGGCCCCCGGCGTCGGCCCGCTCGATGCGCAGGGTGTGGGCGGCCGGGTTGGGAAACGCGCGCAGGCCGGGCAGGGGGCCCTGGGCGGCGGCGGCCGTCACCACGGCCGGCGCCAGCCAGCGGCCGGCGTTCAGGGCGTAGAGCCGCTGCGGCACGGCGAGGGGCCCCGCCACCAGCTGCTCGTTGGAGAGCAGCAAGCGGTAGCGGCCGGCGAAGGCCAGCCCTTCGGCCTGGCCGACGGTGAGGGCGTTGGGCAATTCGATGCGGCGCTTGTTGCCCCGAAAAAACTGGGTACCCGGAAAGTCCGACAGCAGCCACACGAAGGTGGCCCCGGTGGCGGGGTCGTAGCCGAGCAGGGCCGCCGCGGTGCCGGCGGCGTTGACGTCGGCGGCCGTGATGAGGCCCTTGGTGTCGAACGAGCCCTTGAGGTGGGCCGTGTAATTGCCGGGCGCGGCGGGAATGGTATAATAGCGGGTGCGCCGGTCGGCCCAGTCCTTGGTGAAAAGGTGCAGCGAGTCGTGGGCGTAAAACAGGGCCTCGCAGTCGAAGTTGTGTTTGTTGGTGCCGCCCCCGAACACGGTCTGGTCGGGGTAATGGAAATTGATGGCCTGCGCCGATACCGTGTCGGCCCCCGGCGCCAAGCCCGCCAGCGGCACGCGCAGCACCCGCAGGTCGCGGCGGTCGCCGGGGTTGTTGCCGAAGTCGCCCACGTAGAGGTAGCGGGCGTCGGCGGCGATGTCCTCCCAGTCCACGTTGGCGAAGTTTACCACCCGCACGCGCTGCGTGGCGCGGCCGGTGGCCGAGTCGATGCGGAACAGCACCGGCGGGTTGCCGCTGTCGTTGAAGGTCCACAGGGCCCCGGCGGTCGTTTGCAAGCCCGAGGTTTCGGGCACATCAGCGTCGAGCAGGGCCTTGGTTTCCAGCGCGGTGGTCGTGGCCGGGTACTGGCACGAGCCGTCGTTGACGCGGGCCGCGGGGTTGTAGTTGGTGGCCCGCGGATCGGGGCAGCCGCTTTGGCCGAGGGCCCGGCCCCCGAGGGCCAGCGCGAAGAGGAGTAAACCGGTGGTTTTCATGGCGCTAAAAATACACCTACGGCCCCAATGGCCGGTACCGCGCCGCAATTACGGATTTCGTAGCACCTTTGCGGACGTACCGCGCCCGGCCGGCCGGCCCGCTTTTTACTTGCTTTTATGAAAACCGAAGACCTGAACCGCGCCCTGGTGGCCCTGATCGAAAAGAAGGCCGAGCTGCACAACCTCACCTACGACGATGCCCGCTACGACGACGTAGAAGAGGCCCTGCACGACCTGGAAGACGATTTCAACGACGAATACGGCGATTACCTCGAAACGGCCCTCGACAAGGTGCACGGCGACCTGAAGTCCGACACCGACGTGCTGCTGCCCACCGCCTACCTGCCCGCCACCGCCACCGCCCTGCCCGGCCCCAAAGAAGGCGTGTGGATCGACTCGGAGAAATACCCCGGCAAGGAAGCCCGCCTCACCCTCGTGCCCAACCCCGTGCGCCTGCTGCTCACTGTGGGCAAAGCCGTGCAGCAGGAAGTGTGGAAGGCGTAAGCTGAACCATTATTTTTGAATTATAAATGATGAATTCTGCGCCGCCGCAGAATTTGCTGCTCAAGCACCCGTGATATACCGCCTCGCCGACCTCGCCGACTGGGAACGGGCGCAGCAAACCGGCTTTTTTGCCAGCGCCGACCTGGCGGCCGAAGGGTTCATCCATACCTCCGAGCGGCACCAGGTGCTCGAAACGGCCCGCCGCCACTACGCCGGGCGCCCCGCGCTGGTGCTGCTCGAAATCGACGAAGCGGCGCTGGCGGCGGCCGGCGTGCGCATCGAGCGCGAGTGGGCCGCCAGGCGGGGCGAATTTTTTGCTCACGCGTTTGCGCCCATCCCGGTGGGGGCCGTGCGGCGCGCGTGGCCCTTCCGCGCAGACGCGGCGGGCGAATTTCACCTACCCGCCGACCTCGGCGACTAGGTTTTTCAGCCGCAGGAGGGCCCCGGTTTCGGGGCCCGGTTGAAGATATTGCCTAAGTTGGGTTTTGAGTGCCACTGCCGGATGGCGCAGGGGCGGGGCGCGGACTTCACCAAGTTCGGGCCCCGCCCCTGCGCCCTTTTGTTTGAACCACCGCTGCCCGGTGGGGTTCGCCGGGCGCAGGACGCCCGGCCCTCTAAAA
>JANXOE010000301.1 GCA_025353745.1 Hymenobacter sp. | reverse complement strand
ATAGATTTCGTGCAGTGTAACGCGGTGTTGAAAACGCGGTATTTCGCAGTGTCGGCTCCGCTCCATCCTGTGAGACCGGCGGCTGACTCAGGCGGCGTGGAGCTGCTGGCCCAGGCGCAGGGAGCTGTCCACGAACACCATACGCGGGTTGGCGTTGCGCTCGATGTGGTAGTGAGCCGTGTTTAATTCTTCTACCAATTGCTCAGCGTTGCGCAACGACACAAACCGGCTGAACTTGCTCAGAAACAGCTGCTCTTCTGCTGGCACATGACTTATGAGCTTGATTTCAATGCCTGCCAACAACGCCTTGCGCAACAAACCCAGCGAAAAGCTCAGCTGCTCCTTCTGATTCTCCCGGCCCATTTTCTGGAACTCGTCGGCCTTCTGCATTATCTCGCTCACCCGCTGCCGATGGCAGCAGAGCATCCAGTCGCGGAAAAACTGAAAATAGTCGTGGCCCGCACTGTGCTCTCGGCTGGCGATGGCTGCCCCCAGGTTGCCTTCGGCAAGCTGAGCCACCTGCCGCGCTTTGGCTTCGGGCACGCGGTAACGGCTTGTCAGATAGGCCGTAATGTCGTCCTCCGCATACGGCCCCACCACCACAGGCTGCACCCGGCTCAGGATGGTAGGCAGCAGCCGCTCCGGCTCGAAGGACACGAGCAGCAGGACCGTCGCGCCCGGCGGCTCTTCCAGCAGCTTGAGCACGGCGTTGGCCGTGGCGGGGTGCATCAGCTCGGGCAGCCAGACGATGACGATTTTAAAGCGCGCCTCGAACGCCTTGAGGCTCACCAGTTTCAGGAGCTGGCCGGCTTCTTCTTTGGAAATGCTGCCCTGCTTGTTTTCGGCCCCGATGTGCTGCATCCAGTCGTTGAAGCCCTGGTAGGGGTCGTCGAGCACGAAGGCGCGCCACTCGGCCATGAACTTGTGGCTCAGCGCGTCTTTGGCCACGGCCTTGGTGGTCGTCACGGGCACGATGAAGTTCAGGTCGGGGTGAACGAGCTTGGCGATTTTGGTGCAGGCCGGGCAGCGGCCACAGCTGTCGTCGGCGCCGGGGGCCCGGTCTTCGCAGTTCAGGTACTGGGCGTAGGCCAGGGCCAGGGCCAGGCCCGCGCCGCCCTCCTGGCCCCGAAACAACTGGGCGTGCGCCACGTGCTGCTGCTGCACCGATTGGCGCAGCAGCTGCTTGACGGCGAACTGGTTGGGGATTTGGGCGAAAGTCATCGTCGGAACCAGGGGTTTAGCAGCTTGGTCGGGTGAATCCGTGGTTCAGCTATGCTCCCACGGCCTGTCTGCCGCCGTTGCCTTAAAAATACTTTCCATAATTCCTTGCTCCTCTGCGTCGTAGCTCAATCCGCGCCGCGCCAGCACGCGCTCTGCCACTTCGGTCATTTTGGGCAGGCGGAAGGTTTCGAAGCCCGCCGCGCCGCCCCAGCTGAAGCTCGGAATAAACTGGCGCGGAAAGCCGGCCCCGAACACGTTGGCCCCCACGCCCACCACCGTGCCGGTGTTGAACATGGTGTTGATGCCGCACTTGCTGTGGTCGCCCATCATCAGGCCGCAGAAGGTTTGGCCGGTGTTCACGAAGCGGCCGGCGGCGTGGCTCCAGATTTTGACCGGCG
This sequence comes from Hymenobacter sp., assembly GCA_025353745.1. GTDB lineage: Bacteria > Bacteroidota > Bacteroidia > Cytophagales > Hymenobacteraceae > Hymenobacter. The sequence continues at coordinate 938 of JANXOE010000301.1, read as the reverse complement.
CGTAGTTGTTTTTCAGGTTGCTCGTGTTGGTGTCGGCCCCCAGGTTGCACCACTCCCCGACGACGGAGTTGCCGAGGTAGCCGTCGTGGCCTTTGTTGCTGTAGCCCAGCAAGATGCTGTTGCCAATCTCGCCGCCCACCTTGCAGTAGGGCCCCACGGTGTTGTCGCCGCGCAGCCGGGCCCCGGCGTTCACCACCGCGCCCTCGCACAAGGCCAGCGGGCCTTTCAGCACGGCCCCTTCCTGCACCTGTGCGTTTTTGCCCAGGTAAATAGGGCCGTCTTCGGCGTTGAGGATAGCGGCGCGGATCTTCACGCCTTCCTCGATGAAGATGTTTTCGGGGCCGTACACGATGGTGTGCGCATCGCCCACCGGCTGCGAAGCCCGGCCCCGGGTGAGCAGCGCAAAGTCGCGCCGGATCTCGACGCCGTTGCGCAGAAACAGGTGCCACGGCCGCGAAATCACCGTGACCGGCTCGGCCACTTGGCGGGCATCGGGCAGGCCGTCCTGCACCAGCTCGGCCACCTGGGCGGCGTCGGCCAGGTGGGCGGCTATCAGTATTTCGTCGCAATACAGGGCCTGGCCGGGGGCCAATGCCTGCACTTGCTTGATTAATAAGTCGTCCGGACACACCGCGCCGTTGATGACCAGGGCCGGGCCCTGCACGTCGCCGGCCGGAAACTTGGCTTGCAGGTACGGCTGGGTGAGGTAGCCCACCGCGGGGGCCCCCAGGCGGCGCTGCCACTTTTCGGCCAGCGTGAGGATGCCGCAGCGCAGCGCCGCCACCGGCCGGGTGAACGTAAACGGCAACAGGTGCGGCCGGATGGCCGGGTCGTCGAACAGCAGAACGTGCATTGCGTGGGATTGTCGGTAGTACGGGGGCAGCGGCGCGTTGCCGTTCAGCTGACGGCCGGCAACGCGCCGCTGACCACGGAATTTT
>JANXOE010000270.1 GCA_025353745.1 Hymenobacter sp. | reverse complement strand
GTCACGGCCAGGTAATACAGGCCGCCCACGCTGGGGCCCCCGAGGTACGAAACGTAGTAGCTGTTTAGCAAGTTGGTGGCTCCCAGCTTGAAGCGCAGGTCGGGCGCGGGCACGGCGTAGGTGATTTGCGCGTCGAGCGTGTGGTAGGCCGGCACGTCGCCGTTCACCAAAAATGTTTGGGAATAGTAGTGCTGCTGCCAGCGGTAGTTGACGCCGAAGCCGAAGTTGCCGACGGCTCTTTCGTTGGCCAGGCTCAGGTTGTAGGCCCAGCGCGGGGTGTTGAAGCCGTCTTCGAGGCCGTCGCCGTTCGCGGTGCGGTCGAGGCGGGCGAGGGTGGCGTTGGCGCCCGCGAGGTAGCCGCCGGCCAGCTCGTAGCGCAGGCCCAGCGAGCCGCCGTAGTTGTAGACCTGGCTTTGCGAGTTGGTGTAGAGGCGGTAGCGGGCCTGGGTGGCCTTGCTGCTGAGGGCCGTCGCGACGGTGTTCAGGTCGGTGCCGGTGGTGAGGGGCGCGCCGGTGCCGGTCACGGGCACGTAGGCTTCGACCTGGGCGATGAAGTCGCGGTAGGAATTGTAGTAGAAGTCTACGTCGGCCAGCAGGCGGCCGCCGGGGCCCAGCGCGGCCTTGTAGCCCAGCTCCAGCGAGCGGATGTACTCGGGCTTGAGGTAGGTGTAGGGGTTCTTCACGAGCCGGTCCTGGTTTTGGAGGATGGCCTGTTGGCGCTTCTGGGCGGGGGTCGCGCCGGGGGTGTTGTCGGCGTTGACGGCCGCCGTCACGGCGTTGTTGAACGCGTCGATGCTCGTGCGCAGGTAGCTGTTCTCAAACACGCCGTCCGACATCACCCGCAGGCCCCCGATGCGCTTCACCTGCCCGCTGTTCACGTTGGAAAAGCCCTCGAACAGGCTCGGAAACCGGTAGCCGCTCTGGTAGCTGAGGCGGAAGTTGTGCCGCGGCGTGGGCGAGTACACGGCCGTGAGCCGCGGGTTGAGCCTGAGGTTGAAATAGTCGTTCTTGTCGGCCCGCAGCGTGGCCGTGAGGCGGATTTTATCGCCGAGCAGGCGGCCCCCGGCCTGCACGAAGCCGCCGGTTTTGCTGTAAAGCAGGTCGTCGGTGGGGCTGTGGTCCTTCCCGGGGTTGATGAAATAGTTGCCGTCGGGGGCCACGATGTAGGTGCGGTGGTCGGCCCCGGCCCGCAGGTCGAGGGCGGCGGGCAGGGCGTGGCCGCCGCGGCGCAGGGCTTCGGCCAGGTTCACCTGGGCCTCGGCGTGGGCCAGGTGGGCGCGCACGCGCAGGGCCGCGCCACGGTCCCAGTTGTTGACGTTTTCCAGGTCTTTCAGCTTCTGGTCGAACGCCGGCGTGCCGGGCTGGTAGCGGCCGGCGTCGGCGGCGAGGCGGGCGCCGGCGTGGGCCTGGGCCACCGACTGCCCGGCGGCGGTGGCCGCGTTCCAGGCCGTGGCGTAGTCCTGGTTCCAGGCGGCGTCGGGCTTGAAGCTGCGGTCGATGTTTTCGGCCGCCGAGCGCAGGTTGTAGCTCTGGCCGGTGGTTTCCTGGGTGTAGTAGGCGCGGGCCTGCACCACGGGGCCGCTCAGCTGCAGGGCGTGCTGCTGCAAGAGGTAGCCTTGCAGGCGGAAGCGGTTGGCCCGCTGGTACACGTTGTCGAAGCTGGCGATGCGGTAGGTGTAGGCCAGCTCGGCGGCCGCGCCCAGCTTGTAGTGCAGGGCCAGGTCGCCCTTCAGCGTGCGCAGGCCGTAGCGGGTCACGTCGCGCTCGTCGTAGCCGGTGCGGGCCACGGCGTAGCTTTTGCCGCCCAGCAGCAGCGTGCTGCGGTCCGACGACTCGTTGCCATAGCTGTTCACCGGGTCGCGGGCCGGGTTGTCGGCCCCGAATAAGCCGGTGGTGGTGTTGCCGTTGGGGTTGATGTCGGTCGGGTCGCGGGCAATCCAGTCGTAGCCCCGCAGGTAGGTGCCGTTGATTTTGAAGGCCAGCCGGGGCCCCAGCACCTTGGCGAAGCGCACGCTGGTTTCGGAGTAAACCTTGGCCCCGCTGGCCGGATCGCTCACGTGGTTCACACCCGTTTTCTGGAGCACGCTCAGCCCCTCGGAGCGGAACGGGTTGCGGGTGCTGAAGTTGGCCAGGCCGTTGATGGCGTTCAGGCCGTAGAGGGCCGAGGCCGTGCCCGGCACCACTTCCACCGCCTGGATGTCCAAATCGCTCGGCCCCAGCGTGTTGCCAATCGGCCCGCCGATGTGGGGGGCCTGGTTGTCGATGCCGTCGACGAGCTGCGCGAAGCGCACATTGGTGGTGTTGGCGAAGCCCCGCGCGTTGATCACCTTGAAGCCCAGGCTGGGCGTGATCACCTGCACGCCCTTGAGGTAGTCGATGGCGTCGAAAAACGAGGGCCCCGGCGTCAGGCGCAGGGCCCGCGGGTTGAGCTTTTCCACCGTCACCGGCGACTGCAAGATGCTTTCCTCCACCCGCGAGGCGGCCACCACCACCTCACCCAAATCCACCCGGGCCGTGTCGGGCCGCGCCGGGTGGCGCGGGTTTCCCTGGGCCGCCGCGCCGCGGGGAGCCAGTATTCC
>JANXOE010000268.1 GCA_025353745.1 Hymenobacter sp. | reverse complement strand
CTACAAGGAGCAGCTGGCGGCCTGCGAGGAGGTGACGCCGTTCATCACCGTGAAGGGCTTTGTGGGCAAGCCCGAGTCGGCCAAAAAAAGCCGGGGCGACCAGTTTTTCTTCGTCAACAACCGCTTCATCCGCTCGGCCTACCTCCACCACGCCGTGCTGGCCGCCTACGAGGGCCTGCTCCCGCGCGACGCGTTTCCGTTCTACGTCCTGTTTCTGGAGCTCGACCCGAAGGCCATCGACATCAACGTGCACCCGACCAAAACGGAAATCAAGTTCGAGGACGAAAAAACCGTGTACGCCGTGGTGCGCGCCGCCGTGAAGCAGAGCCTGGGCCTGCACAACATCGCCCCGTCGCTTGATTTTGAGGGCGATGTGAACTTTGCGCCCATCCGCCCGCTGCGGGCCGGCAAAAACGCCCGGGCCCCCGACGACCACCTGGCGGCCCCCAGCGCCGCCGCCCGCGCCGCCGGCAGCCGGCCCGATTTTCAGGCCGACGCGGCGGCCGCCGCCCGCCGCTCCCCGGCCGGGGCCCCGGCGTTTGCCAACTTCCAGCCCGACACCCGCACCGACGGCTACGCCCGCCAGGAGCCGCCGCGCCCCACCGAGCAGGCCCGGCGCGACCTCGAAGCCTTCTACCGCGAGCTGGGCCAGCCCGTGCGCTCCGCCGACGACTTGCCCGCCGAGGGGCCCCCGCCCGCCGCGCCGGCCGGGTTTGAAGCCGCGCCCGGGGCCCTGCCGCTGGCTTTTCCCGACGATGGGCTAAGCATTGATTACCAGTTGCCAAGCGCCGGCGCCCGGCCCGGGCGCGAGGGCCCCGGCCACCGCGCCGTGCAGGTGCAGCAGCGCTACGTGCTGGTGCCGGTGAAGTCGGGCGTGCTGCTGATCGACCAGGAAGCGGCCCGCGAGCGCATCCTCTACGAGCAGTACGCCCAGAGCCTGGAGCGGCCCGACGGCGCGTCGCAGACGCTGCTGTTTCCGCGCACGGTGGGCTTCACGCCGGCCGATTTTGCGGTGCTGCGCGAGCTAAGCGAGCCGCTGCACGCGCTGGGCTTCCGCTTCGTCGAGTTCGGGCCCAACACCATCGCCGTGGAGGCGGTGCCGGCCGGCATGCCGCCCCAGGCCGAAAAAGAGCTGCTCGAAAGCCTCATCGAGCAGTTCCGCAGCGCCGCCGGGCCCCTGCGCCTCGACCGCCGCGAGGCCCTGGCCCGCGCACTGGCCCGGCGCGTGGCCGCCAGCACCGCCGCCGCCCGCCTCCCCGACGCCGAGCTGAACGCGCTGGCCGACCGCCTCTTCGCCTGCCAGGTGCCCGGCTACACCCCCGACGGCCGCAAAACCCTCGTACTGCTCGACGGCAGCCAGCTGGCCGATTTCTTTCGCAAATAACGCCGCGCCCGGCCCTGCCCGGGCGCTATTTTTACCTTCATGTTCAACCTCACGCCCACCGTTCGCAACCTGCTCATCGCGAATGTCTTATTGCTCGTTTTTCAGAGCAGCCTGCTGCCCCAGATCACCCAGATCGGGAGCTTGTACCCGATTGGCTCGCCGTACTTTCAGCCCTGGCAGTTCGTTACTTACATGTTTCTGCACGGCGGCTGGGGCCACTTGCTGGCCAACATGTTCGGCCTGATTTCGTTCGGCCCGCTGCTGGAGCAGCGCTGGGGCGGGCCGCGGTTTTTGGTGTTCTGGCTGATTTGCGGCGTGGGGGCCGGCGGGCTCTACGAGGGCGTGCGGGCCTACGAAACCCGCCAGCTCCAACAGGCCGTGGTCGAGTTTCACCGCCAGCCGTCGGGCGGCGATTTTGCCGAATTTTTTCGCACGTACGCCCCCGAGTACACCGGCTACGAAACCCTGGCCGGGGCCCTGGCGCGCAACCCGCAGAACGCCGAATACATCGCCGCGGCCGACAAAGCCGTCGACGGCGTGTCGGCCGACATGCTGAGCTCGCCCTACGGCGGCATGCTGGGGGCGTCGGGGGCCCTGTTCGGGGTGTTGTTTGCGTTTGCCTACTTGTTTCCGAACACCGAACTGATGCTGCTGTTTTTTCCGTTTCCAATCAAAGCGAAGTATTTTGTGTTTCTATACGCCGTGTACGAGCTGTACAGCGGCGTGCATCGCACGCCCGGCGACAACGTTGCGCACTTTGCCCACCTCGGGGGCCTGCTCATCGGGTTTCTGGTGCTGAAGTACTGGGAGCACGGCCGCGAGGAGTTCTACTAACTTTAGGCAACCGGCGGCGCCCCCGCTGCTGCGGGCTGCCGAAGCCGCGAAATCTATAAAATCTGCACAACCTGCGATTCTATGAGCATTATTCAAGATATCCGCACCGCGTTTGACCGCCGCGACAACGCGCTCAACCAGCTCCTGCTGCTGAACGTGCTGGTGTTCGCGGTCCTGATCGTGCTGCACGCCGTGCTCACCATCAGCAGCGCGGGGGCCTTCTACCTGCCCGTGCTGCGGCAGTTCGAGATGTCGTCGTCGCTGCCCGTGCTGGCCCGCCACCCCTGGACGGTGCTCACCTACGCCTTCACCCACGAGGGCTTCTTTCATATTTTGTTTAACCTGCTGAACCTGTACTGGTTCGGGCAGCTCGTGCGCGAGTACCTGGGCAACCGCCGGCTGGTGAGCATCTACGTGCTGGGGGCCCTGGCGGGGGGCGCCGTGTTCCTGCTGAGCTACAATTTTCTGCCCGCGTTCCGGCCCGGGCTGGGCACGCCGGTGGTGGGCGCGTCGGCGGCCGTCACGGCCATCATCGTGGCGGGGGCCACGCTGCTGCCCGACTACACGTTCATGCTGATTTTGCTGGGGCCCGTCAAAATCAAGTGGATCGCGCTGGCCGTCGTGCTCATCTCGCTGGCCGGCATCAACGGCGGCAACCCCGGCGGCGAAATCACCCACCTGGGCGGGGCCCTGCTGGGCTTCGTGTTCGTGAAGCAGCTCAAGGCCGGGCGCGACCTCGGCCGGCCGGTGCAGGCCATCGGCGACTGGGTGACCAACTTGTTCCACCGCCGGCCGGCCCTGCGCGTGAGCACCGCCCGCCGCCCCGAGCCGGTGGCCACCGCCGCCCGCGGCGCCCGCCCGGCCCCGGGCCCCGGCCAGCCCCACCCCGACGAGGTGGACACGATTCTGGACAAAATCTCGCGCTCCGGCTACGAAAGCTTATCCAAAGAAGAAAAGCAGAAGCTGTTCCGCGCCAGCCAGCAATAAAACCGGCCGGCAATGATGGGTTGAATGCACCTAACGTAAGGCCGTATTTGGGGTGAATCCATCGGCGCGAATTACCCTCAACCCGGAAATTTGCCACGGCAAACCAGTCAAGTGGCCCACTGCCGATGGCCAGGGCCCGTGGCGGCTCAAAAGAAAAGCCCGCTGGCATGCGCCAGCGGGCTTTTTTAAATACGCTAACCGGTGCGCGGGCTACGCCGGCTGGGCCATCTTGTCCAGGGCGTCCATCACTTCTTTCACGTGGCCGCGCGAGGTTTCGAGCAGGGCTTTTTCCTCGTCGTTGAGCTGCAGCTCAATCACGCGCTCCACACCGTTTTTGCCCAGGATGACGGGGGCCCCCAGGTACACGCCGTTGATGCCGTACTCGCCTTGCAGCTCCAGGCACACGGGGAACACGCGGCGCTGGTCGCGCACGATGGCTTCCACCATTTGGGCGGCCGCCGCGCCGGGCGCGTACCAGGCCGAAGTGCCCATGAGCTTCACCAGCTCGCCGCCGCCCTGGGCGGTGCGCTGCACGATGGCGTCGAGCTTGTCCTTGGCAATCAGCTCGGTAACCGGGATGCCGCCCACGGTGGTGTAGCGGGGGAGGGGCACCATGGTGTCGCCGTGGCCCCCCATGAGCACCGCCTGAATGTCTTTCGGGCTCACGTTCAGGGCCTCGGCCAGGAAGGCGCGGTAGCGGGCCGTGTCCAGAATACCGGCCATGCCGAACACTTTTTCGCGGGGCAATTTGGCGGTGAGGTGGGCCTGGTAGGTCATCACGTCGAGCGGGTTGCTCACCACGATGATGATGGCGTTGGGCGAGTGGGCCACCACCTGCTCGGTCACCGACTTCACGATGCCGGCGTTGGTGGCGATGAGGTCGTCGCGGCTCATGCCGGGCTTGCGGGGCAGGCCCGAGGTGATGACCACCACCTCCGAGCCGGCGGTGCGGGCGTAGTCGCTGGTGACGCCCACCGTGCGCGAGTCGTAGCCGATGATCGGCGCTTTCTGCCAGATGTCGAGGGCCTTGCCTTCGGCGACGCCCTCTTTAATGTCCACCAAAACGATTTCGTTGGCGATTTCACGGGTGGCGAGCACGTCGGCGCAGGTCGCGCCCACGTTGCCGGCGCCGACAACGGTAACTTTCATAAAAAACGGGTTGGGTGAGAAATCAGTGTGGGCCGTAAAAGTAGGGCCGAACGCCGCTAGCGCGGGTAGGAAATCCGGGGTTTTTCTGGGACGAATAATACATTGCCGTTCCGGCTACAGCCGCTGCACGGCCAGCACCCGCGTCGTTTCGGCCGTCACCTTGAAGCGGTCGTCCACCCGCATCCCCACCACCCAGCAGATTTTGCCGTCGGCCGAAGCCAGCACGCGCACCTCGTCTTTGAGGTTGAGCGGTACTTTCTGGTCGATGAGGAAGTTGCTCAGGTGCTTTTTGCCCTGCATGCCCAGCGGCATGAACCAGTCGCCCTCCTGCCAGCGGCGCAGCGTGAGCGGAAACTTCAGCTTGTCGGCGTCGAGCGCGGCGGTGCTGCGCGAGCGCGGCACGGCAAACCCGGCCCCCGCGTGGGCCGTGGCCCGCAGGCGCAGGCCGTCGGCCAGCAAATCGTCCTGGCCTTCGGCGAGCTGGAAGGTGCCGTACTGCGCCAGCCGGCGCGGGGTGATGACGAGTTGGTCGCGGTCCTTTACCAAGCGGTGGGTGGGCGAGTCGAACTGCTTGCCCGAGAGGCCCGTGAAGGCCCCGACAATTTCCTTCGTCACGGCCCACGAGAAGCCGAAGGGGCGCAGCAGCTCGTGCAGCACCAGGGCCGTCGCGGCGGTGCTTTGCAGCAGCGCGATGTTGAAATACGTGGCCTCGGGCGCGTCGCGGCGGGCCTGGGCGGCGGTGTCGGCCACGTAGCGGCGCACGATTTCTTCGGCCCCGCCCACGCGCTCGGCGGTGGCGGCCATCGTCTGGTCGAGGCCGGGGTTGATTTCGCGCAGCACGGGCAGCACCTCGTGGCGCAGCAGGTTGCGCTGGTACACGGGGCTTTCGTTGGAGTCGTCCTCGCGCCAGCGCAGGTTGTTGGCCACCAGGTAGTCGTGCAGGTCGTCGCGGCCCACGCCCAGCAGCGGGCGCACCACGGGGCCGTTCTGGGCCTGGATGCCGTGCAGGCCGGCCAGCCCGGTGCCGTGGGTGAGGTTCAGAAGCATCGTTTCGGCCTGGTCGCGCTGGTGGTGGGCCGTGGCGGTGCGGGCCAGGCCCTCGCGCTGGCGCACCTGCTCGAACCACTGGTAGCGCAGGAGCCGGGCGGCCATCTGGGTCGAGATGCCCTCGCGCTCGGCAAAGGCTTTGGTCTGAAAAAACTCGGCAAAGTAGGGCACGTCGTACTGCTTGGCCAGCTTGCGCACGAACTGTTCGTCGGCGTCGGCGTCGGCGCCGCGCAAGCCGAAGTGGCAGTGCGCCACCGCCACCTGGGCCCCCAGCCGGTGCAGCACATCCAGCAGCACCACCGAATCGAGCCCGCCGCTGACGGCCACCAGCACGGGGTCGGCTTCGAGGGAAAAAAGCTGGTGGGTTTCGATGAATTGACGAATTTGGTCGAGCATAGCAAGAAATAGTTTTAGCGTAGGCGTTTGGTTTGGATGGCCGCTTTTCGTTCACTGCCCGTTGGTTGGTGCCCGCAGGCGCGGTGCGGCGGCCCGGGGCCCTCACCGGCGAGGGCCGCCCGCCGGCGCGTCGAAAAGGCGCGGCTTCGCAAGATTTGCCGTGGGCAAGGCACTGCGCCGCAAAGATGGCCGTTAGCGCGGGGCCGTTCCTACCTTTGACCACTAAATGCCCCGCTTCTGCTTTTTCGTTTTAATGCTGTGGCTGCTGCCGGCCCTGGCGTGGGCCCAGCGGCCGGGCCCCGCGCCGCGGCCAAGGCCCACCAAACCCGCCGCCAAGGGCACGCCCGTGGAGCTGCTGAAAGGCGCCGGGGCGCTGGTGGGGGCCACGGTGAACGGCGTGAAAATCCGTAAAGTGCTGGGCAACGTGGGGTTTAAGCAGGGCGACACGTTCCTGTACTGCGACTCGGCCTACCAATACTTGGAGCGCAACGAGATCGAAGCCTTCAGCAACGTGCGCGTGGTGCAGAGCGATACCATGACCATTACCGGCGACCACGGCTACTACAACGGCACCCGGCGCACGGCCCGCATGATGGGCAACGTGGTGATGCGCGACCCGCGCATGACCCTGACCACGCCGGCCCTCGACTACGACCTGAACCGCAAAACCGCCGCCTACCTCGAAACCGGCCACCTCGTCGACCCGCAAAATACCCTCGACAGCCAGCAAGGCTTTTACGACACCAACAGCAAGGTCTTTGTCTTCAAGCGCGACGTGCATTTGATTTCCGTCGACCCCAAAAACGGCCCCACCGACCTCACCAACGACACGCTGACCTACAACACCATCAGCAAGATAGCCTACTTCGACGGCCCCACGCGCATCAAGGGCTCGCAGGGCAACCTCTACGCCGAGCTGGGCAACTACAACACCATCACGCGGGTGTCGAATTTCCAGAAAAACGCCAAGATCGACACTCCCAACTACCTGCTCGGCGGCGACAAGCTGGTGTACGACGAGGCCACGCTCTACGGCGTGGCCGCCGGGCACGTCACGCTCATTTCCAAGAAAGACAACATCACCCTGCGCGGCGACCTGGGCCGCCACTGGCGGGCCCTGGGCCGCACCAAGCTCTACGGCGGGCGGCCGGTGGTGCGCAGCATCTCCGACAAAGACACCTTGTACATGGCCGCCGATACGCTGCTGAGCGTGGAGGCCCGCCCTGGCCGGGCCAACGTGCGCCCGGTGCTGTACGCTTACCCCAAGGTGCAGATTTTCAGGGCCAGCCTGCAAGGGCGCTGCGATTCGCTCACGTACGACCGCCAGGACAGCATCATCTACCTGAACCGCGACCCGGTGCTGTGGCAGGCCCACACCCAGATGCGGGCCGACTCGATGGAAATCCGGCAGAAGCGCGGCAAAATTGACCAGATGCGGCTGTACGCCAACTCGTTTGTGATAAACCAGGACACGCTGCTGAACTTCAACCAAATGAAGGGGCGCAACATTCTGGCGTATTTCCGCGGGGGCCAGATCGGGCGCATCGACGTGCTCGGCAACGCCGAAAGCATCGCCTACGCCCTCGACGGCGACACCGCCGTGACGGGCATGAACAAAGGCGTGTCGGCCACGATGCGGCTGCGGTTTGCTAATAACAAATTGCAGAAAATCATCATGTTGGCCAACCCGGACGCCAATTTTATCCCGCCGCACGAAATTAAAGAGTCGGACACGCGGCTGAAGGGCTTCAACTGGCGCCCCGCCGAGCGCCCCACCCGCCGCCAGGTGCTGGGCAAGCAGTTCGACGACCGCCCGCGCCGCAAAGCCAAAGCCGTTCGCAAGAAAGGCCCGGCCAAGAAATTTAAAACGAAAAAGCCGCCCAAAGCCGCTCCGCTCAACCCGCCTAAAATCTCTAAAACCCCGGCGGTGGCCCCGAAAGCAGCCGTTGTCGGCCGCTGAGTGCAACCATCCGGGCGGAAGTGGTTGTCTCGTCAAAGCCAGCAGCTAATAGCCAGAAGCTAGCAGCCTGATGTGGCCGTTCCCGGTTTGTGTTTGCCGTCGTACCTTTGCTGCCCTTATGCCATTTTCCCGCTTGACGCTCGTTTTCATCTGCCTGGCCGCGCTGCTGCTGGGGGCCTGCAACCCTGGCTACCAGAAGCTGCTCAAGAGCGGCGATGTGAACAAGAAATACGAAGCGGCCATCCGCTACTACGACGCCGGCGACTTTTTCCGCTCCGGCACCTTGCTCGAAGACCTCGTGCCGCTGCTGAAGGGCCGGCCCGAGGCCGAAAAGGCCCAGTTCTATTTCGCCAACACCAGTTACAAGCAGCGCAACTACGTGCTGGGGGCCTATTATTTCAAGCAGTTTACCGACACGTATCCCAACTCGATTTACACCGAGGAAGCGTCTTTTTTGCACGCCAAGTCGCTGTTCCGCGACTCGCCGGGCTTTGAGCTGGACCAGACCAATACCACGTCGGCGCTCGAAGCCATCCAGGATTTTATCAACCGCTACCCCGACAGTAAATTCCGCCCGGAGACGGAAACCATGTCGCAGGAATTGCAGAAGAAGCTGGAAAGCAAGGGTTTCGAGAGTGCCCGGCTCTACTACCAGTTGCGCTACAACCAGGCAGCCGTGACGGCCCTGGGCACCTTCGAGCAACAGTACCCGGCCTCGGTCTTTGCCGAGCAGGCCGATTTTCTGCGCCTGAGCGCCCAGTACGCCTGGGCCAAGGAAAGCATCGAATCCAAGCAGCGTGAACGGTTTTTGGACGCCGTGGCGTTCTACCAGCACTTCATCGACACCTTCCCGCAGAGCAAAAACCTGAAGCTGGCCCAGG
>JANXOE010000260.1 GCA_025353745.1 Hymenobacter sp. | reverse complement strand
CCGAGTCGGGGCCCCGGCGGATAATGGCGTCGGTGGATGCCTGCAAGCGCGTCAGCGACTGACGGCCGGCATCAGAAAAAGCAAAAACTCCGGTAATTCCACACATAGGCTACGGGCAAAAGTACGCACGGCCAGCGGTTGCGTACACAGCAAAAAGCAAAACCTTGCGCCGCAACCCCGGCCCCGCGAAGGCAGTACACCCGGCAATCCCCACCATCACCTCATTCCGTATGAATTCTTCCGACGCCTCCCTCGACCAACTGTTCCGAGCCGCCGTGGAGCGGGTCAACAACCTGCCCCCCGCCACCGCCGCCGCCCAAATGACCGACCTTTACGGCCTGTATAAACAGGCCACCGAAGGCGACGTGGACATGAAAGATGGGGCCGTAGCGGCCGACCAGGCCACCGACGCCGACGGCCCCGCCGGCCTTTCCCAGGGCCAATGGGACTCGTGGAACAAATACAAGGGCACCGCCCAGGACGACGCCAAGCGCCAATACGTGGCCCGCGCCGCCGAAGCGGCCGGGGGGCCGTCCGGGGCCCAAACCGTGCCCACCGGCGGCCGCACAGGGGCCCCCACCACGGCCGACCACGGCGGCCTACGCGGCAGCATCATGGAAGGCACGCCGTACGGCGGCGAAGACGAGCTGAAGGACGAGCAGTAAGCTGTTAAGAAGCTGGTGAGGGCCCCGGCAACCTTAAAAACGCGGCTGTCGCGGGGCCCCTAAAATATCTTTCCTGGGTTCATAATACCATGCGGGTCAAATACTTGCTTGATGCCGCGCATTAGGTTGAGGTTGGTTTCGGGCAGGGCGATGCCGATGTAGGGCTTTTGCACCAGCCCGATGCCGTGCTCGCCGCTGATGGTGCCGCCGAGCCGGACGCAGAGCCGAAAAATCTCGCTGATGGGCTCGCGCAAGCCTTCGTTCCACTGTTCGTCGTTGAGGTCGCCGCGGATGATGTTGACGTGCAGGTTGCCGTCGCCGGCGTGGCCGTAGCACACGCTTTTGAAACCGTAGCGGGCCCCTATTTCTTTCACGCCTTTCAGCAAAACGGGCAGCTCGGCGCGGGGCACCACGGTGTCCTCCTCTTTATACACGGAGTTGTAGCGCACCGAATTGCCGATGTTGCGCCGGATGCGCCACAGCTCGTCCTTCTGGCCAGCGGTGTCGGCCAGCAGAATTTCGCCCACGTCGTAGCGGCCCAGCACCTCGTACACCTGCTCGGCTTCCTTATAAAGCTGGTCGAGATCCTGGCCGTCGAGCTCGATGAGCAGGTGGGCCCGGATATCGTCGGGCAGGGCGAGGGGAATTTTCAGGTAATCGGACGACCAGGCAATGGCCTCGCGCTCCATGAACTCCATGCCCGAGGGAATGATGCCGGCCCGGAACACCGCCGATACGGCCTCCGCCGCCTGCGCCTCCTGGCGGAAGGGCACCAGCATCAGGATGTTCTGCTGCGGGTAGGGCAGCAGCCGAAACACCACTTTGGTGATGACGCCGAGCGTGCCCTCCGAGCCCACCATGAGCTGCGTGAGGTTGTAGCCGGTGGCATTTTTGAGGGTGTTGGCGCCGGTCCAGATGATGTCGCCGGTGGGCAGCACCACTTGCAGGTTCAGCACGTAATCCTTTGTTACGCCGTACTTCACGGCCTTGGGGCCCCCGCTGCTCTGGCTCAGGTTGCCGCCCAGGAAGCACGAGCCCTTGCTGGCCGGGTCGGGCGGGTAGAACAAGCCGACTTGCTGCACCGCGTTTTGGAACGCCTCGGTCACCACGCCGGGCTCGACGGTGGCTTGCAGGTTGCGCTCGTCGATGTGGAGAATTTTGTTGAAGCGCGCCATGCGCAGCACCACGCCGTGGTGCACCGGCAGGGCCCCACCGCTCAGGCCCGTGCCCGCCCCGCGCACCGTGACGGGCACGCGCGCCGCGTGGCAAAGGCGCATGATCTGGCTGATTTCCTCCGGCGTGCCGGGCGTCAGCACGGCTTCGGGGGCAAAATGCAAGTCCTCGGTGTGGTCCTGGCCGTATTCGGCGTACTCGGCTGCGGGCACGCGCTGGGCCGTGGCCACGTGGCCAGGGCCCACCACGGCTTCCAGCTGAGCCAGCAGCGCGGGAGTGAGGGCGTGGAAGTCGGACATGGGCAGGTGGAGAATAAGATTTTGTAGTTAATTAATTGTCAGTCGGCAACAATTGGCAGTTGCAATTGGCCCCGACCGGACGAATCGTTCAAACCAAAGGGCGAATGAAAGTATCTTTGCCGCCGATGCGTAGGGGGACGACGAAGATACTGCTGCTGTTTTGGCTCTCGGCCGGACTCGTACTGGCCAGCTGCAGCCGCAAACTGAACTACCGCGACGGCCAGTACCGCTCGGCCCGCGACATGGTGCGCCTGAAGCGCGGCCGCTACGCTAGCCCGTCCCTCAAAACCAAGGAAAAGTACGGCCGCGCCGGCGGCACCACCAAAACGGTCGTCCGGCGCCCGGCGCGCACGGGCAGCGCCACCGGCACCCTGGCCAGCGTCATCGACGCGGCCCGCTCCTACCAGGGCACGCCCTACTTGTTTGGGGGCACCACGCGCCTGGGCCTCGACTGCTCGGGGCTCTTGCAGCTGGCTTTTGGCCAGGCGGGCGTCAGCATTCCGCGCTCCTCCAACGAACAGGCGGTGTGGGGGGCCCCCGTAGACGCTCCCGACCTGCGGCCCGGCGATTTGATATTTTTCGGGGCTTCGCCGGGCAGCCACACCATCACCCACGTGGGGCTGGTGACGGTGGTCGACGCTGACGGAGTAGACTTTATCCACGCTTCCAGCTCGCTGGGCGTAGTCGAAAACAGCCTGGAATCCGATTACTATTTGAGCCGCTACATCCGGGCCGTCCGGCCCCGCTTGTAGCAGCCGGCCCCTACCTTTGCTTGGCCATTTGGTGTGAAAAGGAGGATTTGTATTTGGTAAAGTTCACTTAATACCCGGTCAAATCATTCATTCTTACCTTTGCCGCCTCTTTAGCCAAGCCCTAATTTTTTCACCAACTCTTTTTTTATGAACCCTTTACGTTTACGCCACCTGCTGCTGCTGGCGCTGATGCTCCTCACGGCCCGCCTGGGTTGGAGCCAAGGCGCTACCACCGCGGCCATGAGCGGGGTAATCTCGGACAAAACCGGAACGGGCCTGCCCGGTGCCACGGTAATTGCCGTGCACACCCCCACCAACACCCAGTACGTGGTGCCGACCAACGCCGACGGTCGCTTCAACCTCCAGAACATGCGCGTGGGAGGGCCCTATACTATTAAGGTGAGTTTTGTGGGCTACCGTGACGTGCAGCGCGATGGTGTTTTTCTGAGCCTGGCCCAGAACCTGCGCTTCGACGTGAAGCTCGACGACGCTTCTACCGAACTGACCGAAGTGACCGTGAGCGGCCGCCGCGACCCGGTGATGAACTCCGACCACACCGGGGCCAGCACCACTGTGCAGCGCGAGGCCATCGAGCGCCTGCCCACCATCAGTCGCTCGTTTGACGACTTCACGCGCCTGACGCCGCAGGCCAACGGCCAGAGCTTCGGCGGCCGCAACAGCGGCTACAACAACATCACCGTCGACGGTGCCATCTTCAACAACTCGTTCGGGTTGTCGTCGACGGTGGGGGGCCAGGCCAATGCCCAGCCCATTTCGCTCGACGCCATCGACCAGATTCAGGTGAGCATCGCTCCGTACGACGTGCGGCAGGGTTCCTTCACCGGGGCCGGCATCAACGCCGTTACGCGCAGCGGCACCAACAAGTTCAGCGGCTCGGTTTACACGTTCTACCGCAACCAGAACTACGTGGGCAATAAAGTGAGCGACTTCAAGCAGGACTACCCCGTCTTCAACCTCAAAAACTACGGCTTCCGGGTGGGGGGCCCCATCATCAAAGACAAGCTGTTCTTTTTCCTCAACGGCGAGCAGGAAGACCGCATCGATCCGCCCACGGGCAACTACACCGCCAACCGCGAGGGCGCGCCGGCGCCGGGCAGCAACTCCACGACCTCGGCGGCCACCGCCCGCGACCTGGACATCCTGAGCACCTTCCTGAAGACGAACTACGGCTACGATCCCGGGGCCTACGAGAACTACAACCTGCGCTCGTTTAGCCGCAAGGCCACGGCCAAGATCGACTGGAACATCAGCGCCAACCACCGTTTGAGCATCAAGTACAACTACCTGAAGTCGTACCGCGATGTAACGCCGAGCGGCTCGGGGGCCCTGGGGCCGTTCAACATCGGCCGCTCACAGTCGCAGTTCGGCCTGCCGTTCTCTTCCTCTTACTACACCATCAACAACAACCTCAACTCGGTGATTGCCGAATTGAACAGCACGTTCACCAGCAAGTACGCCAACAATTTCACGGCGGGCTATTCGGCCTTTCGCGACTTCCGCTCCAGCCTTGGCGGCAACATTTTCCCGCTGGTTGACATCGGCACGGCCACCGGCCGCACGGCAGCCGGCGGTGGCATCAACGCGGCTAATAGCCTCACCACTTTCGGCTACGAGCCGTTCACGGCCTTCAACGTGTTGAACTCGGACGTGTACCAGATTGGTGACAACTTCACGGCCTTCCTGGGTAAGCACAACGTGACGGTGGGTACTTATAATGAGCTTTACAAGTTCACCAACGGCTTCTCGCCCAACTACTACGGAGCTTACGCTTTCAACGGGCTCGACGATTTCTATGCCGCCGCCCGCACCGGTACTGCTGGCCAACCGGGCTACCTCGGCTACACCCGCGACCCCACCACGGGCGTTCCGGTGGCCAACACTACCGGGACGGTCGCGTTTCCCCAGCGCTACCAGCTCTCGTACTCGGCCCTGCCCGACGGTTCTTTCCCCTTCGCGGTAACCAAAGCGGCCCAATTTGGCCTGTATGTGCAGGACGAATGGAGCCCGGTGAGCAACTTAAAAGTGACCGTGGGCTTGCGCGGCGACCTGCCGGTGATCTATTCCGACATTGCCCGCAACGAAAACGCGGCCAACCTCACCTTCCGCGACGGTGTGAAGCTGGAAACCAACAAGCTGCCCAACCGCGTCGTGCTGTTCTCGCCCCGCGCCGGGTTTAACTGGGACGTCAACGACGACCGCAAAACCCAGCTGCGCGGCGGTACCGGCATTTTCACCGGCCGTATTCCTTTCGTGTGGCTGTCGAACCAAGCCGGCAACAACGGCGTGCAGTTTGGCTCGTTCACGCGCACTGGCGCGGCAGTAGCGACTAATAACAACGTTTTCAGCCCCGATGCGAACGCCTACCGCCCCAACGGTGCGGCCCCCAACACGCAGTACAACCTGGCCGTTACGGCCAACGACTTCAAGTTTCCGCAGGTGTGGCGCTCCAACCTGGCCGTGGACCAGGAGTTGTTCGGCGGGGTAATCGGCACGCTCGAAGCGCTGTACACCCGCGACATCAATGCGGTTAACTTCGAAAACGTAAACCTGCCCCACGCCGTTGGCCGGGCCGCCGGGGCCGACCAACGGCCCATCTACTACAGCTTCGGCACGCCCAACGCCAGCGGCCTCTACACCACGGCCCCCGTGGGCCCCACCGGCAACACGCAGCCCAGCCTGATCGGCAACAACCGCATTTATAACGGTCAAGGCGGCGCATCGGCCACCAACCCCGTCATCACCGATGCCATCCTGATGAAAAACACCAACAAGGGCTACTCCTACTCGGTGACGGGGCAATTGCAGAAGTCGTTCAGCAACGGCCTCTACGCCAGCCTGGCCTACACCTACACCGATGCCCGCACGGTGAACGACGGCGGCTCGATTGCCCAGACCAACTGGCGCGACCGCCCGGTATCGGGCGACGCCAACGCCAACGTGCTCAGCTACTCCAACTTCCTCCAGCAGCACCGCGTGATCGGCTCGCTGTCGTACCGCCGCGAATACCTCGGCCACCTCGGCACGACGCTCTCGATGTTTTACGAAGGGGCCGCGGCTGGCCGCTTCTCCTACACGTACGCCGGCGACATGAACGGCGACGGCTCGGGCGGCTCGGGCAACGACCTGATGTACATCCCGCGCAACGCCGATGAAATCGCCCTGCGCGACGTCACCATTGCCCCAGCCCAAGGCGGGGGCGTTTACACGGCTGCCCAGCAGCACATCGACCTGGAGAAATTCATCAGCCAGGACGCCTACCTCAGCAAGCACCGCGGCGAATACGCCGAACGCAACGGGGCCGTGCGCCCCTGGCAGAACCGGCTCGACGTGCGTTTGCTGCAAGATATCTTCACCAGCATCGGTGAAAATAAAAACACCCTGCAGCTCAGCGTTGACGTATTCAACATCGGCAACCTGCTGAACAGCAACTGGGGCACTTTCCGCACTCCTAACGTAACCAACCCCTTGACTTTCATCGGCTACGATTTGCAGGGCCGTCCGAATTTCAACTTCTCCTACCTTACCAACCCGGTAAAAGGCGCTGATGGCGCGGTAACTTCCGGGGTGCCGCTCACCAGCACCTTCCGCAACGAAACCGGCGGTTTGAGCTCGCGCTGGCAGGCTCAGGTAGGCATCCGCTACCTTTTCAACTAAGGTTTTTGGCTCACATTGCCCCGAAAAGCGGGCGGAACTCCGGTTCCGCCCGCTTTTTTTGTGGCTGATTAGTTGGGGGTTGGCCCGGCAGGGGCAAAAAAAGCGCGGCAGGGGCTTGCCTATGTGCGCCGGGGCCGTACTTTTGCAGAACCAAAACGCAATTGGCGCGGCGGTAACCCACAAACACGGGGGATTAGCTCAGTTGGCTAGAGCGCTTGCATGGCATGCAAGAGGTCATCGGTTCGACTCCGATATTCTCCACTTCCTCAAAGTCCGGCCCGCTCGCGAGCCGGACTTTTTTGTTGTTCGCATGGGGCCAAATTCTGTTGGAAAAGGCAGAAATTCTGGGGGCCGGGGGCCCGCACTGAAAAATACCTTTGCGTGTTGTTTTACCGGCCGCCCGTTGCGGCCCACTCCTACCCCAACCCATGTCCACCCTGCGATTCAAAACCACCATCAACTGCGCCAACTGCGTGCGCGCCATCACCCCGGCCCTCAACGGCGAGCCGGCCATCCAGGCCTGGGAAGTCGACACGACGGCCCCCGACAAGCTGCTCACCGTGCACACCGACCTGGGGGCCGCCCAGGTAGAGGCGCTGGTGAAAGAAGCCGGCTTCGAAGCCCAGGCCGTCTGAGGCAAACCGTGGTTCAACAAAAAAGCCCCGCTTCGGCAGGGCTTTTTTGTTGAACAGCGGGGCTACACAAATAGCCCATCAACCGACAGGTACCGCTCGCCGGTGTCGTAGCAGAAGGTGAGGATGCGGCCGCCCTGGGGCACGTCGGGCAGCTTTTTGGCGATGGCCGCCAGGCTGCCCCCCGACGAGACGCCGCAGAACAGCCCTTCTTCGCGGGCAGCGCGGCGCGTCATCTCGAAGGCTTCGGCCTGGCTGATTTGAATGACGCCGTCGAGGACGCTCGTGTGCAGGTTGTCGGGGATGAAGCCCGCGCCGATGCCCTGGATGGGGTGGGGCCCCGGGGCCCCGCCGCTGATGACCGGCGACGCTTCGGGTTCGACGGCAAAGGTTTTCATGTTGGGAAACAGCGGCTTGAGCGTTTCCGTGACGCCCGTGATGTGGCCCCCGGTGCCCACCCCGGTTATGTGAAAATCGAAGCCCTGGGGCGCGTCACGCAAGATTTCCCGGGCCGTGGCTTCGGCGTGGATGCGCACGTTGGCCGGGTTGGAAAACTGCATGGGCATCCAGGCGCCGGGCGTGGCGGCCACTATTTCGTGGGCCTTTTCGATGGCCCCCTTCATGCCTTTTTCGCGGGGCGTGAGCTCCAGGCTGGCCCCGTAGGCAATCATCAAGCGGCGGCGCTCGATGCTCATGCTTTCGGGCATCACGAGCGTGATTTGGTAGCCTTTCACGGCGGCCACCAGGGCCAGGCCCACGCCGGTGTTGCCGGAAGTAGGCTCCACGATGACGCTGCCCGGGGCGAGAATGCCGTCCTTCTCGGCCTGCTCCACCATGGCCAGCGCGATGCGGTCTTTGATGGAGCCGCCGGGGTTGGCGCGCTCCAGCTTCACCCACACCTCCACGTCGGGCCGGGTGGCGGCGAACAGTTTGTGGAGGCGCAGCAGCGGCGTGTTGCCGATGGTGTCGAGGATGGTGTTGGCGAGCATGG
>JANXOE010000253.1 GCA_025353745.1 Hymenobacter sp. | reverse complement strand
GGCCCAGGACCGCAACGAGTACGCGTTTGCGCTGGGGGCCCTCGCCCACTACGCCGCCGACCTGCACGGCCACGCCGAGGGCACCAACCGCGCCGTGGCCCTCGTCTACCCCGAGCTGAAGGCCCGGTTCGGCGACGTCATCACCTACGAAGAGGGCCCCAAGCAGCACAGCCAGCTGGAGTTTGCCTTCGACGTGACGCAGCTGGCCGCCGGCCGCTACCGCACCCAGGAATACCACCGCGCCATCGGCTTCGAGGTGGCCAAGGGCGTGCTGGAGCGGGCGTTCGAGAAAACCTACGGCCTGCCGCTGGGCAAGGTGTTCTTCAACACCGACGTGAGCATCGCCACCTTTCGCTTCGCCGTGCAGCAGATCATTCCGCTGGCCTCGCGCGCGGCCTGGAGCCACAAGAAAAAGGAAATCCGCCGCCTGACGCCGGGCGTGCGGCGGCGCGAATTTGTATACAAACAGAGCAAGCAGGAGTACCACCGCCTCTACGGCACCGGCTACAAGCGCCCGGGCATCGGGGCGCGGGTGCTGTCGCTGTTCGTGGGCGTTTTTCCCAAAATAGGGCCCCTGAAGCCCTTCGCGTTCCGCCCGCCCACGCCCGAGGCCATCCAGATTTTCCGGGCCAGCTTCGCCAGCGTGCTCAAGGCCTACTGCGGGCTGCTGGGCGCGCAGGAGGGCCCCCGCGTGCTGGCCCCCGCGCTGGCCAATGCAGATTTCGACACCGGCCACCCCACCCACTTCGGCGAGTACGGCCTGGCCGACAAAACCTACGGCGAATGGGTGCGCAAGCTGGCCCGCGAGAAGTTTGCCGGCATCACGCCGCCGCAGCGCGCCAACATCCTGGCCTTCTTCGCCTCGGCCCGGTCCACGCCCGCCGACAAAGAAGAAAAAGAAGCCGACAAGCGCCACGAAACCGCGCAGGCCCTCGCCGAGCTGCAGGCGCTGCCCGCCGCCTCGGCCCCGGCGGCGAAATAAGCCGGCGTCCGCAGCTGCCCGGCGCGAATAGCCAAAATGTTTGGGCGCGCCGAAGCGCCAGAAAAACGGCGCGCCGCGTATAAGAGGTAGCGGCGGTCTTTTCAGTTCCCTAGTTTTATTCCGATGAACCACGACCACACCCCCGGGGCCGGGGGCCCCCAGGCCGACGGCTCGCGGCGAAGCTTCGTGAAGCAGGCCGGCGGTTTGCTGGGCCTGGCCCTGGCGCCGCCGCTCACCGGCTTTGCCGAAAAGCTCGCCGGCCCGCCCGCCGTCCTGGCCGGCCCCATTGACCTCACGCTGCGCGTGAACGGCACCGCCCGCGCCCTGCGCGCCGAGCCCCGCGTGACGCTGCTCGACGCGCTGCGCGAGTACCTCGACCTGACCGGTACCAAGAAAGGCTGCGACCACGGCCAGTGCGGCGCCTGCACGGTGCTCGTCGACGGCCGGCGCATCAATTCCTGCCTCACGCTGGCGGTGATGAGCCAGGGCAAGGAAATTACCACCATCGAGGGCCTGGCGCAGGGCGACGCGCTGCACCCGATGCAGGAGGCGTTCATCAAGCACGACGGCTTCCAGTGCGGCTACTGCACGCCGGGGCAAATCCTGTCGGGCGTGGCCTGCGTGAAAGAAGGCCACGCCGCCACCGACGACCAGTGCCGCGAGTGGATGAGCGGCAACCTCTGCCGCTGCGGCGCCTACCCCAACATACTGGCCGCCGTGCGCGAGGTGGCCGGGAAAGGAGGGACGCAGGGATGAACAACTTCACCTACACCGCCCTGGCCACGGCCAAAGAAGCCACCGGGGCCCGCAAAGCCGCGCCCGCGGCGGCGTTCATCGCCGGCGGCACCACGCTGCTGGATTTGATGAAGGCCAACCTGGAGGAGCACCCGCAGCTGCTCGACATCAACCAACTGCCGCTCAAGGGCATCGAGCAAACCGGCGACGGCCTGCGCATCGGGGCCCTGGAGCGGATGAGCGACGTGGGCGAGCACCCGCTGGTGGCGCAGCAGTACCCGGCCATCGCGCAGGCCCTGCTGCTGAGCGCCTCGCCGCAGCTGCGCAACATGGCCAGCATCGGCGGCAACCTGCTGCAGCGCACCCGCTGCGGGTATTTCCGCGACAAAGCCTTTCCGTGCAACAAGCGCGAGCCCGGCTCCGGCTGCCCGGCCCAGGACGGCGACAACCGCAACCTGGCCATCGTGGGCGGCAGCCCGCAGTGCATCGCCACCCACGCCAGCGACCTCGCCGTGGCTTTGGTGGCCCTCGACGCGGTGCTGCTGCTGGAAAACAGCAAGGGCAAGCAGCGCCGCGTGCCGCTCCTCGATTTTCACCTGCTGCCCGGCACCACCCCGCACCTGGAGACGGTGCTGGCGCCCGACGAAATCATCGCGGCGGTGCTGGTGCCGGCGGCGGCCCACGCCCGCAAGTCGCACTACCTCAAGGTGCGCGACCGGGCCTCGTACGCGTTTGCGCTGGTGTCGGCGGCCGTGGGCCTCGACGTGCAGGGCGGGCAGATCAAGTCGGCCCGCGTGGCCCTGGGCGGCGTGGGCACCAAGCCCTGGCGCGTACCGGCCGTGGAAAAGCTGCTCGTGGGCCAGCCCGCCACTGAAGCCACCTTCCGCCGGGCCGCAGCCGCGGCGGTGCCCGATGCCCAGCCGCGCGAGCACAACCGCTTCAAGGTGGAATTGGCCCAGAACACGCTCGTCAGGGCCCTGCTGGAAGTGGCGGGTTAGGCGCACCGGTTGGCGGGGGCGGTGGCGGCGCCAACCGGTGCGTCGCTGCCACGGCCCCGAACCTGCTTTTTCATAACCATTTGTCTGTCATGGATAACGAGCCCAAGTTTTTTGAAACCAACCCCCAGGCCAAGTCCGTGGGCCAACCCCTGGACCGCGTCGACGGCCGGGCCAAGGTGACCGGGGCGGCCAAGTACGCGGCCGAATTTGCGCTGCCGGGCCTGGTGTACGCGGTGCTGAAAACCAGTGACATCGCCAAGGGCCAAATCATCGGCATCGATGCTTCGGCTGCCACCCGCGAGCCGGGCGTGCTGGCCGTGTTCACCCACGAAAACCTGCCCAAGCTGGCCCAGACGCCTAACACCAAGGAGGGCAAAAAGGCCATCGGGGCCCCCATGGGTTTCCTGCCGCTGACGGGGCCCGAGATTTTCTACGCCGGGCAGCCGGTGGCCGTGGTGGTGGCCGACACCTTCGAGCGCGCCACCCACGCGGCGGCGCTGCTGAAGGTGAGCTACCAGGCGGCGGCCCCGGTGGCCACCTTTCACGATCCCCGGGCGGAAAAGGTGGACCCCGCCAAGGTGCAGGATGGCAAGACCGACGGCCACACCCGCCGCGGCGACGCGGCCGCGGCCTTCGCGGCGGCCCCCGTCCAGCTCACGGCCACCTACCGCCACGCCACCAACCACCACAACCCCATGGAGCCCGGCGCCACCACCGCCCAGTGGGAGGGCCCCGACCGGCTGACGGTGTACGAGTCGACGCAGGGCGTGACGCGCACGCAGCAGGCGCTGGCCACCATGCTGGGGCTGCCGCGCGAGCAGGTGCGGGTGATAACCAAGTACCTGGGCGGTGGCTTCGGCTGCAAGGGCTCGTGCTGGCCCCACACCGTGCTCACGGCGCAGGTGGCCAAAGCGGTGGGCCGGCCGGTGAAGCTGGCCCTCACCCGGCCCCAGATGTTCACGAGCATGGGCCACCGCGAAGACCAGGAGCAAACCCTGCGCCTGGGGGCCACCCGCGCGGGCAAGCTCACGGCCCTGATCCACGAAAAAGTGTCCACCGCTTCGCCGTGGGACGACTACGCCGAGCCCAACAGCAAGATCATCAACCTGCTCTACGACTGCCCGACGTTTGAGGCGTCGTACACCCTGGGCCGGGCCAACGTGATGACGCCGACCTTCATGAGGGCCCCCGGTGAGGCGCCCGGCTCGTTCGCCATCGAGTGCGCGATGGACGACCTGGCCGCCGCCGTGGGCGTGGACCCGCTGCAAATCCGGCTGCTGAACTACGCCGAAAAAGACCCTAGTACCGGCCAGCCCTGGTCGAGCAAAAGCCTGCGGCAGTGCTACGCCCGCGGGGCCGAGCTCTTTGGCTGGAGCCAGCGCAACCCCAAGCCGGGCCTCACCCGCGACGGGCGCTACCTCGTGGGCATGGGCATGGCCACGGCCAGCTACCCGGTCCACAACGCGCAGGGCACGGCCCGCGCCCGCCTCTACGCCGACGGCCACGCCGTGGTGCAGAGCGGGGCCACCGACCTCGGCACGGGCACCTACACGGTGATGACGCAGGTGGCGGCCGACTCGCTCGGCCTCACGCCCGACAAAGTGCGCTTCGAGCTCGGCGACACGCGCCTGCCCACGGCCCCCAACTCGGGCGGCTCGGTGGCGGCCGGCACCGTGTCGTCGTCCGTGTACCTGGCCGCGCAGGACGTGGTGCAGAAGCTCATCAAAATAGCGGTGCAGGACAAAAAATCGCCCCTCTTCCGGGCCAGGCCCGAAGCCGTGGAGATGAAAGACGGCCGCCTGCAATTGAAAGCCGACCCCCATAAAGGCGAAGACTTCACGGCCCTGATGAAGCGCGGCGAGGTGAGCGACATCGAGGGCAGCGCCAGCGGCAAGTACGGATCTGGCTACGAGGAGGCGGCCCACGCCGCCAACGCCGACCCGGCCCACAAGGACGAGACCGGCCAGCACTCCATGCACTCGTTCGGGGTGCACTTTTGCGAGGTGCGGGTGGACCCCGAGCTGGGCACCGTGCGGGTGAGCCGCTGGGTGAGCGTGCACGCCGCCGGCCGCATCCTCAACGCCAAAACCGCCCGCAGCCAGATCATCGGCGGCAGCATTTTCGGCATCGGCTGCGCCCTGATGGAAGCCACCGAGCGCGACCCCCACCTGGCCCGCTACACCAACGCCAGCCTGGCCGAGTACCACGTGCCCGTCAACGCCGACATCCCCGACATGACCGTGGAGTTCATCGACGAGCACGACCCCTACATCAACGCGATGGGGGTGAAGGGCATCGGCGAAATCTCGATGGTGGGCGTGGCCGCCGCCGTGGCCAACGCCGTGGCCCACGCCACCGGTCGCCGCGTGCGCGACCTGCCCATCACGCCGGACAAGGTGCTGGCGGC
>JANXOE010000227.1 GCA_025353745.1 Hymenobacter sp. | reverse complement strand
GCTGGGCGGCAGCTGGGCGCTGGTGGGGGCCGCCACGGCCGGCGCGGCCCTGGTGCTGGGCCTGGTGCTGGCGCTGTCGGCGCGGGTGCGCGACAACGTGGTGCTGCTCATCGTGGGCCTGATGATTGCCAGCGTGACCGGCGCGGTGGTCAGCCTGTGGCAGTACTTCAGCGCGCCCGAGCAGCTGCAGGCGTATTTGCTGTGGACGTTCGGGGCCCTGGGCGGCGTCACCGGTCTGCACCTGGCGGTGCTGGCCGCCGCGGTGGGGGCGGGGCTGCTGCTGGCCTTCGCCTCTGCCAAGCCGCTGAACGCATTGCTTTTGGGCGAAAATTACGCCCGCAGCATGGGCCTGAACGTGCGCCGCTCGCGCACGCTCATCATCGCCAGCACCAGCCTGCTGGCGGGGGCCGTCACGGCGTTTTGCGGGCCGATTGGCTTCGTGGGCATCGCCGTGCCCCACCTCACGCGCGCCCTGCTGCGCACCGCCGACCACCGGGTGCTGCTGCCCGGGGCCTGCCTGGCGGGGGCCGCCCTCGTGCTGGGCTGCGACTGCCTGGCCCAGCTGCCGGGCAGCTCCACCGCCTTGCCCCTGAACGTGATAACCTCGCTGCTCGGGGCCCCGGTGGTGCTGTGGGTGGTGCTGCGCAGCCGCAACATCCGGTCTTCTTACGCATGAAAACGCCCCCTCCTGCGCCCTTGCTGACCGCCGAGGACCTGACGGTGGGCTACTTGCTGCGCAAAAACGCGCCCCGGCCCGTGGCCGGGCCCCTGCGCCTGGCCCTGCGGCCCGGCGAGCTGGTGTGCCTGCTGGGCCCCAACGGCGCGGGCAAATCGACGCTGCTGCGCACGCTGGCCGGCTTGCAGGCCCCGCTGGCCGGCCGCCTCGCCGTGGGCGGCGTGCCCCTCGCCGGCCTGGGCGCGGCGGCGCGCGCCCGCCAGATCAGCATCGTGCTCACCGACCGCTCCGACGCGGCCACCCTCACCGTGCGGGAGCTGGTGGCGCTGGGCCGCCACCCCCACACCGGCTGGCTGGGGGCCCTCACGGCCCACGACCACGACCAGGTGCGGGCCGCGCTGGCCGCCACCGGCACCACCGCCTTCGCCCACCGCCCGGTGGGCGAGCTCAGCGACGGCGAGCGCCAGAAGGTGATGCTGGCCCGGGCCCTGGCCCAGGACACGCCCGTGGTGCTGCTCGACGAGCCCACGGCCCACCTCGACTTGCCCAACCGCGTGGCCCTCATGCGCTTGCTGCACCGGCTGGCCCGCGCCACCGGCAAGGCCGTGCTGCTCTCGACCCACGAGCTGGACCTGGCCCTGCAAGCCGCCGACCGGGTGTGGCTGCTGCCCGCCACCGGCCCGCTGCGCACCGGCACGCCCGAAGACCTGGTGCTGAGCGGCGCGTTCGCGGCGGCGTTTGCGCGCGAGGGGCTGGCCTTCGACGCGGCCACCGGCACCTTCGCCCTGCACGCGCCCACGGGCCCGGCGGTGCAGCTGGTGGGCGACGGCGCGGCGGCTTTCTGGACGCGCCGGGCCCTGGAGCGCGAAGGCTTTGTGCCCACCGCCGGCCCCGCCGCCCTGCGCGTGACGGCCCCCACCGGCCCCGGCGCGGGGCCCTGGACCAGCCAGGGCCCCGGCCGCCCTGCCCAAGCCCACGACTCCGTAGCGGCGCTGCTGCAAGCGCTGCGCGAGGCCGCCGCAGCCGAGCCGAAGGTGGCGGTTTCTGTCAAATAAATGCCTATCAACCAGATTTTTTGCTTGTTTAAGTTAAACCAATGAAAAAATACACACTACTCCACCGTTCCCAACCCCGCCGCCTCGAAGTGACCTTGCTGCTGGGCACGGCCCTGCTGGCGGGTGCCGCGCGCGGGGCCCGGGCCCAGGCCCCGGCCGACACCCTGCAGCGCCAAAGCCTGAAGGAAGTGGTGGTGACGGCCACCCGCTCGGCCACCGCGCGCGGCAAGGTGCCGCAGCAAATCCAGGTCATCAGCCGCCAGGACATTCAGCAGACGCCGGCCCTGGAGTTTACCGACGTGCTGAAAAAAAATGCTTCGGTGGACGTGGTGCAGTACCCCGGCCTGCTGGCGGGCGTGGGCATCCGGGGCTTCCGGCCCCAGACCGACGGCCTCAACCAGCGCGCGCTGCTGCTGGTGGACGGCCGCCCGGCCGGCACCACCAACCTGGCCACCCTGGAGCTGGGCAGCGTGGAGCAAATCGAGGTGCTGAAGGGCCCCGCCTCGGCCCTGTACGGCTCGCAGGCGATGGGCGGCGTGGTGAACGTGATTACCCGCAAGTCGCGCGGGGAGGTGCGCTCGTCGCTGTTTGCCGGCTACGGCAGCTACCAGACGTTCCAAATCGGCGGGGCCACGGGCGGCAACCTCACCAAAAAGCTGGATTTTGACCTCTCCTTCGGGTCGTTCGACCGGGCGCAGGACTACCGGCTCGGCCGTGGCGGCGTCTTCCGCCGCTGGCTCGACGGCGGCAGCGCCGCCCAAACCTTCGCCAACCAAGCCGGCGCCGACAGCACCGTTCAAACCGACGACCGGCGCGCCGACGGCCAGCGCCGCGCCTTCACCAAGCTCAACTACTACTCCGGGGCCCTGCGCCTGGGCTACCAGCTCGGCCAGCACTGGCGCGCAGACGTGCGCGGCGAGCGGTTTGTGGCCCGCAACGTGCAGGCCCCCAACGATTTGTTCTACGGCAACGCGGGGCCGTCGAGCAAAGACACCGAGCGCCAGAACGTGGACGTGAGCGCCACCGGCGACTACGCCCGCCACCAGCTGTTCGTGCGCGGCTACGCCTCGAAGGAGACCACCGACTACAACACGCTGGCCGACTACAACAACGCCCCCGTTGCGCCCTACCGCTCCTTCCAAGGCCAGTACCTCTGGAAAGGCGCGCAGGCCAAGGACGTGATCAAGCTCGGCCACCAAGCCCTGACGGTGGGCGTGGACCACAGCGAAGCCACCAGCAAGTCGCAGAATTTCAACCCCGCCGGCGCCAACCTGCCGCGCTACAGCCCTGATTACAAGTTGAACACCACCGGCATCTACGCGCAGGGCCAGCTGAGCTGGTGGCAGGACAAGCTGATTGTGACGCCGGGCGTTCGCTACGATTTCGTGACCTACGACGGCCAGCCGGCCGACTCGCTCGCCACGTTTACGCCGGGCGAGCAGGCCTCGTACACCGCTGGCAAAAAGACCAACCCGTTCTTCAGCCCTAGCCTGGGGGCCCAGCTTGCGCTGGCGGATGGCCTCTGGGCCCACGCCACCATTGGGCGGGGCTACGTGACGCCCGACGCCTACAACGTGGCCGGCTATTCGCGCACCGTGAACGCGGCCACAAAGCAGGTGGCCATCACGCAGGGCAACCCGGACCTGAAAAACGAAAGCAGCGTCACGTACGACGCTGGCCTGCGCCTGGCCCGGCCCGCCACCGGCTTCTCGGCCGACGTGACGTTCTTCTCGACCCAGGTGACCAACCGCATTACCACCCGCACCGCTTACCCCGCGCACGAAACCACCGCCGACGGCTACGCCGTGCACTCGCGCACCACGTACGTCAACGCCAACAACAGCCGCATCCGGGGCCTGGAAGCCGAGGCGGGCTACGATTTCGGCGCCCGGGCCGGCGGCCGCTACGTGCTGCGCGTGTTTGCCGGCGGCACCGGCCTTTTGAAGGCGGAAGACGTGACGAACCGCCCCGACGGCTCGCGCGCCAACCGCGCCATCTACAACGTGGCCAAGCTGAGCGGCAACTACGGCGTGGCCTACGCCGGCCCCCAGGGCCTGAGCGCCCGCCTGACCGGCCACTACGCCGGCCGCCGCAAAGACACCGACTACACGGACTTCAACTACCCGGAAATTCAGTACCCGCGCTACATGACGCTGGACCTGGCCGCGGGCTACACCTTTGCGGGCAAGCACACCATTGCCCTGCTGGTGAACAACCTGACCGACGAAAATTACTACGAGAAGCGCGGCTACAACCTGCCCGGCCGCAACGTTTCGGGCCGCTACACCGTCACTTTCTAGCCGTGCTGTACTACATCTCCGGCGGGCAGCGCTCGGGCAAAAGCCGCCACGCCCAGGAGCTGGCCTTGCAGCTCAGCTCAAGCCCCGTGTACCTCGCCACTTCGCGGGCCTGGGACGACGACCACCGCCGGCGCATTGCCCGGCACGTGGCCGACCGCGACGCCCGCTGGACCACGCTGGAGGAGGAAAAATACCTCAGCCGCCTACCTTTGGCGGGCCGCACCGTGGTGCTGGACTGCGTGACGCTCTGGCTCACCAATTTCTTCGCCGACGCGAAATACGATGTTGAAACAACGTTGCAGCAAGCGCGGGGCGAATTTGATAAACTGATGCAACAAGATTGCACCTTGCTGGTCGTGTCCAACGAAATCGGCATGGGCCTGCACGCGCCCACCGAAACCGGCCGCCAGTTCGCGGACCTGCAAGGCTGGCTCAACCAGCACATTGCCCGGCGGGCCGACCGCGCCATCTTCATGGTGTCGGGGCTGCCGCTGGTGGTGAAGTAGCGCGCCGTAGCGCGAAGCGCAGCGGTTGCAGCACCATAGGATTTGAAACCCACTTATTCAGCGCCGCATAACCAATGAAAATCTACACCAAAACGGGCGACGTGGGCACTACGGGCCTCTTCGGCGGCGGGCGCGTGCCCAAAGACGACGTGCGAATCGAGTGCCTGGGGGCCCTCGACGAAGCCAATTCTACCCTGGGCCTGCTGCGCGTGAAGCTGGGCGCGGCCCACGCCTGGCAGCCCAACCTGCACCAAATCCAGAAGGATTTGATGGACCTGATGTCGCACGTGGCGCGGCCCTCGGATTCCAAAATCATCAACCGCAACCCGTTGCCGGCCGACGGCGCCGCGGTTTGCGAAGCGTGGATCGACGAGCTGGAAAGCCAGATGAAATCGCCTTCCGACTACTTCCTGCTGCCCGGCGGCAACGAAGTGTCGGCCCTCTGCCACGTGGTGCGCACCCAAATGCGCCGCGCCGAGCGCCGCCTGGTGAGCCTGATGGCCACCGACGCCGTGGACCCCGCCATCGCGGCCTACGTCAACCGCTTGTCGGACCTGTTTTTCACCCTGGCCCGCGCCGAGATGGACCAGGCCGGCGTGGCCGAAGAAAAGTGGCAGCTCTTTCTCTACAAGCGCTTTCGAAACAGCACCGATTCGCCCCACCCCGACCAGCCCGCCGCGTGAGCACCTGGACCATTACCCCGCCCGACCCGGCGCTGGCCGCCGCCATCGCCCACAAGATCGACACCAAAACCAAGCCGCTGGGGGCCCTCGGCGAGCTCGAAAGCCTGGCCCGCCAGATTGCCCTGGTGCAGCAAACCCTGACGCCCGCGCTGGCCCGGCCCCACGTGCTGGTGTTCGCCGCCGACCACGGCATTGCCCGGGCCGGCGTGAGCCAGTACCCGCCCGAAGTGACGCACCAGATGGTGCGCAACTTTGCGGCCGGCGGGGCCGCCATCAACGTGTTTTGCCGTCAGAACGGCTTGGGAATCACCATCGTCGACGCCGGCGTGTGCGGCTCCTTTGCCGATCTGCCCGCCGTGCGCGACGAGAAAATTGCCGAAGGCACCGCCAATTTCCTCGAAGCCCCCGCCATGACCGCCGCCCAGTGCGCCGACGCCCTGCGGCGCGGGGCCCGCCTGGCCGACGAGCGGCACGCCGCCGGCAGCAACGTGCTGGGCGTGGGCGAGATGGGCATCGGCAACACGTCTTCGGCGGCGGTGCTGATGCACAAGCTCACCGGCCGGCCGCTGGCCGGGTGCGTGGGCCGCGGCACCGGCCTCGACGCGGCCGGGCTGGCCCGGAAGCTCGAAACCCTGGCGCGGGCCGTGGGGGCCCACCCGGCCGTTGGCGACGACCCGCTGGCGGTGCTGGCCACGTTCGGCGGCTTCGAAATCGCGCAGATGTGCGGGGCCCTGCTGCGGGCCGCCGAGCACCGGATGCTGCTGCTGATCGACGGCTTCATTGCCTCGGCGGCGCTGCTGGTGGCCGCACGCCTGGCCCCGGCGGTGCTGGCCTACTGCGTGTTCTGCCACGAATCGGACGAGCACGGCCACCGCCAG
Source organism: Hymenobacter sp. (assembly GCA_025353745.1). Classification (GTDB taxonomy): domain Bacteria; phylum Bacteroidota; class Bacteroidia; order Cytophagales; family Hymenobacteraceae; genus Hymenobacter. Next base: position 1,716 of record JANXOE010000227.1, on the reverse strand, counting down.
CTGCTGGCCGAGCTCGGCGGCCGGCCGCTGCTGCGCCTGGGCCTGCGCCTGGGAGAGGGCACGGGCTGCGCCCTGGCCTACCCGCTGGTGCAGGCGGCGGCCGGCTTCCTGAACGAGATGGCCTCGTTTGAAAGCGCCGGCGTGAGCGACGATTCCGCCGCATGAGCCGCCTCGTGCACCAACAAGTCCGCTTGTTTCTCACGGCGGTGATGTTTTACACCCGGCTGCCCGTTCCGCGATGGGTGGGCCACGAGCCGGACCTACTGAACCGCGCCACGGTGTATTTTCCGCTCATCGGCTGGCTGGTGGGCGGCTTCACGGCGGCGATCTATTGGGGCGCGGCCCTGCTCTGGCCGCCGCCGGTGGCCGTGCTGCTGAGCACCGGCGCGGGCGTGCTGCTCACCGGGGCCTTCCACGAAGACGGCCTGGCCGACATGTGCGACGGCTTCGGCGGCGGCTGGACGCGCGCGCGCATCCTCGACATCATGAAGGACAGCCGCGTGGGCACCTACGGCGTGGTGGGCCTGGGCCTGGTGCTGGCCACCAAAGTAGCCGCGCTGGCCGGAGCCGCCGGTTCGGCCCCCGGGGCCCTGCCGGTGCCGGCGCTGCTGCTCGTGGCCCACCCGCTGAGCCGGCTCACGGCCGTCACGTTCGTGCGCACGCTGCCCTACGCCCGCGAGGATTTGGCCGACGGCAAAGCCAAGCCCGTGGCCCAAAGCCTGCCCAACGGCCGCCTGGCCGTGGCCGCGCTGCTGGGGCTGGCGCCGCTGCTGGCGCTGGTGGCCTGGCAGCGCCAGCCGGCCTACCTGGTGGTGCTGCTGCCGCTGCTGATTTTGCAGCTCGTGCTGGGCCGCTGGTTTCGAAAATGGCTGGGCGGCTACACCGGCGACTGCCTGGGGGCCGCCCAGCAATTGGCCGAGGCCCTAGTCTACTTGTCGTTGACCGCGCATTTTTTCGGTTTTTAACGGTTAAGCACTCGAGCAAAAGTAACCGTAGTAAAAAAGGCGGATATGCTCATCTGGCGTCCGCTTGTCGAAGCATCGCTACCGCGAGAGTATTTGATTTCGCTTGCGAGGGTTAGAGGTGATTAACTTATTCTGCATCCAACGCACGTTGTTTGTCCAATGAAAGTTAAGGAGCTTAGAAAGCTGATTGAGGCTGACGGCTGGGTTATGGCTCGTCAGTCGGGTAGTCATATGCAATTCAAGCACCCAGCCAAATCAGGGCTGGTAACTTTAGCGGGACATAAACCGTCGGACGATGTGGCCACTGGAACGGCAATGAGTGTTCTAAAGCAGGCAGGTTTACGTTGATTTACTATGAGAAAGTACCTTGTAATCTTTGAGCATACGCCTACCGGTTATTCAGCCTATGTGCCGGATTTGCCAGGGTTAGCCGTATTCGGTACAACTCGCGCGGAAGTCGAGCAGAATGCCCGCGAGGGAATTGCTTTTCACATTGAGGGGCTGCTACTAGGAGGATTGCCTGTGCCGGAGCCGAACACGGAATCGGCAACATTGGAAGTCTCAATGACTTAGTGATTGATGAGCAAGTGGCTTGCGTGGGCGGCGGCCAGGGCATGGCCGACATCTACGAGTTGCTGAAGTAGTTGTCGTTGTTTAGGAGAACGTCATGCTGAGCGCAGCCGAAGCATCTTTACCGCTTCGTTGCAACAGTATTGATTACTTGTACGGTAGAGATGCTTCGGCTGCGCTC
>JANXOE010000082.1 GCA_025353745.1 Hymenobacter sp. | reverse complement strand
CCCGCCGCGCCGCCGGGCCGGCCGCTGGCCGGGCGGCCCCCGCCGCCGGCCGCCGGGGTAGCGTCGCCGCCGCCGCCTCCGCCGCCGTTGTCGCCGCCTTCTTTCAGGTCGTCGTTGTTCACGCCCTTGCGGTTGCGCGGGCGCTGGTCCACCGTCAGCTTGCCGATGCGGTAGCTCAGGTTCACCTTAAAGCTCATGTTGTGGAGCACGTTGGTGCTGTTTTGGGTGAGCAGCGGGCTGGCGATGTCGTTGTGGATGGTGATGCTGGGCGTGAAAAAGTTTTCCGCCCCGAAGCCGATGCTGCCCTTCTTCTCGGCAAAGTCGCGCTTCACGCTCAGGCTGTACACCCCAAAGCCGCTCTGAAAGCCCTGCAACTGCACCTGCCGGCCCCGGTAGAAGCCGAACGCCTGCAAGCCCCACAGCTCCGTCAGCTTGTAAGAGCCGAAGAGGCGGCCGCTCACCACGAAGCCTTCGTTGCGGGCGCGGTAAAGCGGGTCGGCCACGCCGTTTTTCAGCACGGCGTAGTAGCTGTCCACCCCGCCGTTGAGGCTGAACTTGCCGCCCCCGTTTTTGCTCACGAACACGCTGCCGCCGTAGGCGTCCTCGTTGCCCACGTTGGCGTAGCTCACGAGCACCGCGCCGGGGTAGTTGGCGTCGCCGAGCGGCGTGCGCACCGACTGGATGGAGCCGGTGGTGTTGCGCATGAAGGTGGTGAAGTTCAGGTTGGCCTGCTTGAAGGACGTGCTGTAGCCCAGCTCGTAGTTGTTCGTGTATTCGGGGCTGAGCAGGGGGTTGCCCTGGGTTTGGATGAGCGGGTTCGCGGCCTGCACGTTGGGGTTCAGGAACTGGAGCGAGGGCCGCTGGATGCGGCGGTTGTAGGCCAGCTTCAGCACGTTGCCGTTCGAGAGCTTACGCGAGAGGTTCACGCTGGGCACCAGCACCCCGTAGGCGGGGATGCCGACGGCCGCGCCGGTCTGGAAATCGGCCGTGATGTTGGTGTGCTCGTAGCGCACGCCCGGCTTCAGGGTGAAGCCCTTGGGCAGGCCGACGGTGTAGGCCACGTAGCCCGAGGCCACGTTTTGGCGGTAGTTGAAGGCGTTGTCGGTTTGCAGCGGGTTGGCCAGGTCGCCGAAGTACGAGTAGGCGCTGTTCACGCGCCGCTGGATGTCCTTGGCCCCCACTTCCAGCAACTGGTTTTTGGCCGTGGGCGTCTGGTAGTCGGCCTGCACGGTGGCTTCCTGGTTGTAGCTGTCGTTCTGGTTGCCCAGCGCGCCCGTGTGGCTGTCGCTGGCCTCAAAAATGTCGTTGTTGAAGTTATAGGTGCGGTTGTTGCGGCTAAAAAGCGTGAGCACGCTGAATTCGCGCTGCTCCGTCGCGTAGGTGTGCGTGTAGTTGAGGCTGGCGTCGACGGTGCCCGACATGTCGGTCGTTTTCACGTTGCGCCGCGACGTGGCGGGGGCCCCCGACGCGGCCAGCAGGCGGGTCGTGGTGAGCAGGCCGTCCTGGTAGTCGGTGGCGTTGCGCGTGCCGTACGACACCGAGGCTGCCAGCGCGTTGTGCTTGTCGAGGTCGTAGTCCCAGCCGAAGGTGTAGCGGCCAAAGAGCTGGTTGCGGCGCGTATCGGCTGCCTGCGTGGTAAGACGGCCCCCGGCGGCGTTGCCCGGGTCGGCGATGAGCTGCGCGTTGGTGAAGCTGCCCGGCGTGTTGTAGCCCGCCCGCCCGAAGCCGCCGAGCGAGAAGCCCATCTTGCCGGTGCGGTAGCTGCCGTTCAGGCCCAGGTTGCCCGAGCGGGTGCCGCCGCTGGCGTCGATGCCGAGCTGGCCGCCGCGCAGGTTGTTTTGCTTCGTGACGATGTTGATGATGCCGCCCGAGCCTTCGGCGTCGTACTTGGCCGAGGGCGAGGTAATCACCTCCACGCTCTTGATCTGGTCGGCCGGAATCTGCTTCAGCGCGTCGGCAATGCTGTTGGCGGCAATGGTCGAGGGCTTGTTGTTGATGAGCACCCGGATGTTGGACGAGCCGCGCAGGCTCACGTTGCCGTCGAGGTCCACGCTGAGCAGCGGCACGCGCTTGAGCACGTCGGTGGCGTCGCCGCCGCGCGTGGTCTGGTCGTTTTCGGCGTTGTACACCGTGCGGTCCACTTTCTCTTCGATGAGCGGCTTCTGGGCCGTCACCACCACTTCGCCCAGCTTTTGGGCGGCGGCGGCCAGCGGCACGGTGCCCAGGGCCACCGCCCCGCCGCCGGCGGGCACCACGATGCCCGGCCGCGTCGCGTCCTTATACCCCAGGAAGCTGACTTGCAGCGTGTAGGTGCCGGGCGCGATGCCGGGCAGCACAAACTGGCCGTCGTCGCCGCACACGCCCCCGCTCACGGGCGTGCCGGCGGCGTTCAGCACGGCCACCGAGGCGTAGGCCACGGGCTTGCCCGTGGCGGCGTCCGTCACGGTGCCGGTGAGGCGGCCCGCCACGCGGCTGGGGGCCCCCGGCAGGGCCGCCCGGGCGGGCGCTTGCTGGCCGTGGCCCAGGTGCGGGGCCGCCAGGAGGGGAAGGGCCAGCAGCCAGGCCGCCGGGCGAGTAGTCTTGCTCATAAAAATCATGTCGGCCAAAGTGCGCAGTCGGCCGCGGATGGTTGCATCCGGCAACCGCATTTCGCGGCAATTGTCGCCGTTTGTTAAAATCAATCGACGGGCAGCAACTTTGTCTCGACCAAGGGCCCCGGCCGTTCTGGCCGCCGGGCCCGTCGTTCCAAGCGCCGGTTGTCATTCCACGCGCCGGTTGTCATTACGAGCGCAGCGAGGAATCTGGGGCCCTCGCAACGGAACAACCCAGATTCCTCGCTGCGCTCGGAATGACAACCGGCGCTCGGCAGCTCAATCGAACCCCGCCCCGACAACCGGCGTTCGGAACGACAATTGCTGTGCGCGCATTACAACCGCCGGCCCGGCCTTATCGTACCTTTGCGGCCGGCCGGCCAATCTTTTAGCGGGCCCGGCGGTTACTTACCGCCTCCCACTCCGATGCCTGCCCAATGACCATTGAACCCGGCCCGCTCCTGGCGGAAATAAATTCGCCCGACGACCTTAAAAAGCTTGCCCCCGAGCAGTTAGTGCAGCTCAGCCAGGAGCTGCGCGAGTTCATCATCGACTCGGTGAGCATCTACGGCGGGCACTTCGGGGCCTCGCTGGGCGTGGTCGAGCTGACGGTGGCCCTGCACTACGTGTTCGACACGCCCCGCGACCAGCTGGTGTGGGACGTGGGCCACCAGGCCTACGGCCACAAAATCCTGACCGGGCGGCGGGCGCAGTTTCCCACCAACCGGCGCTACGGCGGCATGTCGGGCTTCCCCAAAATGTCGGAAAGCCCGTACGACGCCTTCGGCGTGGGGCACAGCAGCACCAGCATCGGGGCGGCGCTGGGCATGGCCGTGGCTTCGGATTATAAAAAAGAATTCGACCGCCAGCACATCGCCGTGATCGGCGACGGCGCCATGACGGCCGGCATGAGCTTCGAGGCCCTGAACCAGGCCGGGGCCATCGGCAACAACATGATCGTCGTGCTCAACGACAACTGCATGAGCATCGACCCCAACGTGGGGGCCCTCAAAGAATACCTGACCGACATCACCACCTCGCGCACCTACAACAAGGTGCGCGACGAGCTGTGGAACGTGCTCGGCAAGCTCAGCAAGTTCGGCCCCAACCCCCAGCAGATTGCCCGCAAGGTGGAAGCCGCCATGAAGGCGACCCTGCTCAAGCAGAGCAATTTGTTCGAGGCGCTGAATTTCCGCTATTTCGGCCCCGTCGATGGCCACGACGTGCAGCACCTGGTCACGATTCTCGAAGACCTCAAAACCATCCCCGGCCCGAAGCTGCTGCACTGCGTCACGGTGAAGGGCAAGGGCTACGAGTTGGCCGAGAAAGACCAGACGCTCTGGCACTTCCCCGGCTTGTTTGATAAGATAACCGGCGAAATCGCCAAGAAAACCCACGCCACGCCCCAGCCGCCGAAGTACCAGGACGTGTTCGG
>JANXOE010000203.1 GCA_025353745.1 Hymenobacter sp. | reverse complement strand
GGCCGGGCCGAAGCACCGGCGATGGCCCCGGAAGCCGAACCCCGAGACGTGTTCTGGGCAACAGCCAAGAGGCTGGACCGCCGCAAAATTCCGTACGGAGCGCAGGAAAACCGAACCAGTATTTATGTCTTATAATTTATATTATGTTAAACAGAATTGACGAGTGAAGGTAACTCGCCCCGGTCCTACCGTCCGCTGGCCCCGCCTGGGGCCATAAAAAAGCCCGGTCTTGCGGCCGGGCTTTTTGGTTTTTTGACTTGCTCAAACTCGTTGTTTTGAGCAGTAACGCTTACTTCTTCAGCTTGGCGCTGAGCCGCTCCGAATCGGCGGTGCGGCCCAGGCGGAAATACACTTTCTGCAGGGTCTGCATCGTGGCCGTGTCGTCGGGCTTGATTTGGAGCGACTTCTCGAAGTACGGCACGCTGGCCTCGAAGTAGCGCTTGCCGTCGGCTTCGTACTTCTTGCCCGACGTCTGGTACGTTTTCAGGTCCATTTTGCTGGCCTTGGTGTAGGCTTCGGCCGCTTTGTTGTAGTTGTACACGCCGAGGTTGTACTGGGCGTCGAAGTTGTTGGGGTCGGCGGCCACGGCTTTCTGGTAGGCGTCCAGGGCCTGCGCGGGCTGCTTGTTCTGGTCGTAGACCGAGCCGAGCACCGCGTACAGGTTCGAAGCGTTGGACGGGTCGGCGGCGATGGCCTTCTGAATCTTGTCAATCGCCTCCTTGCCCCGGCCCGTGCTCAGGTACATGTTCAGCTCTTCGAGCATGAAGTTTTTGTTGTTGGGGTAGGCAGCCAGGGCCTGCTGCACCACTTTGGTGGCGTCGGCGTCGTTCTTTTCCTGCCGGGCAATCTGCAACAGGCGCGTGTAAACGGCCACGGGGGCCGGCTTCGTTTTGTAGGCGTCCATGCCCAGCACCTGGTTGTAGCTGGCCTTGGCGCCGGCGTAGTCCTGCTTGGCTTCCTGGGCGTAGGCCGAGTACAGGACGGCCGTCGTGTCGGCGGGCTTGAGCTGCGCCGCCAGCCGGTAGTTGGCCAGGGCCTTGTCGTAGTCCTTGGCGTTGTAGGCCTCCACGCCGGCGTTGAAGGCCTGGCCGTAGAGGTTTTCGAGCTGGGGCACGGCCAGCTTGCCGTACTCGCCGGTTTTGGTGTCCAGCGCGATGGTTTTGTTGAACGACTCGGACGCCTTTTGCAGGCCCTCGCCCGGCTGCAGCTGCTTGCCGTAGATGGGGCTGGCCAGCATTTGGGCGTAGATGTCGCCGCGGGTGTACCAGGTTTTGGCCTTGCCGCTGGTTTTCTCGTTGGCGATGGCCTTGTCAATCTCCGTCCGGGCCTTGTCGAGCAGGCCCGATTTCTGGTTGAGGATGGCGTTGGTCACGGCCGAGTTTTGGGCCTGGGCCAGTTGCGGGGCGTGGACCGCCAGCGCAGCGGCCGCGGCCAGGGTTAGAAGGGCTTTCTTCATGGGAAAACAATTGCGCGCCGGGGCGCGGGTGGCTCCGGACGCAAGGCGCCCGGCGGGGTGAGAGAAAGGAGGAACAAAGGAGCACAGGGCCCCGGATCGGCTCGAAACGCAAAAACCGGGCCCTTCGCTGCCCAAAAATAAAGGGAGCGGAGCAAACGCCCCGCCCCCCTCCTGTTTTGGCCCGGCCCAACGGCCGCGCCCGGCCCCTATTCGGCCTCGTCGGCGCCCAGCGCGTCGACGGTCGCGTCGGGGGCCACGGGCGCGGCCGCCACCGGGCCGTCGGGGCCCCCGGCGGGCAGCCCGTCAACGGGTTCCAGCACTTCTTCGGCGTCGTCGGCCGTGACCTTGGCCACCGACGAGATTTCGTCGTTGTTGCCGATCTTCAGCAGCCGCACGCCCTGGGTGGCGCGGCCGATGGTGCGCAAATCGCTCATGCGCAGGCGGATGGTGATGCCCGACTTGTTGATGATCATCAGGTCGTCGGTGTCGTTCACGTCCTTGATGGCCACCAGGCTGCCGGTTTTGTCGGTGATGTTCATCGCCCGCACGCCCTTGCCGCCGCGGTTGGTGATGCGGTACTCGTCGAGGGCGCTGCGCTTGCCGTAGCCGTGCTCGCTCACCACCAGCAGTTCCTGGGCGGGGTCGGCGATGCACACCATGCCCACCACCCGGTCGGCGGCGTCGGCCAGGGTGATGCCGCGCACGCCGGCCGCGGCGCGGCCCATGGCGCGCACCTTGCCTTCGTTGAAGCGCACGGCCCGGCCCGAGCGCAGGGCCAGCACCACTTCGGCGTTGGGGGCCAGCAGCTGCACGTCGAGGATGCGGTCGCCTTCGTTGATGGTGATGGCGTTGATGCCCGCCGTGCGGGGCCGCGAATAGGCCTCGAGCGGGGTTTTCTTCACCGTGCCCTGCTCGGTGCAGAACATGAGGAAGGTGTTTTCCAGGTAGTCCGGGTCCTTCAGCCCGCGCACGTTGAGCACCGAGCGGATTTGGTCCTCGCGGGGGATTTCGATCAGGTTCTGGAGGGGCAGGCCCTTGGTGGCCTTGCCGCCTTCGGGCACCTCGTACACCTTCAGCCAGAACACGCGCCCCAGCTCGGTGAAGAAGAGCAGGTACTCGTGGGTGGTGGCCACGAACAGGTGCTCCGTGAAGTCGTCCTTCTTGCTCAGGGCCCCGCGGGCCCCCAAGCCGCCCCGGGCCTGGGCCCGGTACTCGTCGAGGTGGGTGCGCTTGATGTAGCCCGCGCGGCTCACGGTGATGACCATGGGCTCGTCGGCGATCATGTCCTCGGTCGAGAAGTCGCCGCCGGCGTAGTTGATGGCCGTGCGGCGGGCGTCGCCGTAGCGGTCGCGCAGCTCGAGCAGCTCGGTTTTGATGATGCCGCGCTGCAGCTCTTCCGAGGCCAGCACGGCCTGGAAGTGGTCAATCTCGCGCATGAGCCCTTCGTACTCGGCCACGATTTTGTCGCGCTCGAGGCCGGTGAGGCGCTGCAGGCGCAAATCGAGGATGGCGCGGGCCTGCACTTCGCTCAGGGCGAAGCGCTCGATGAGCTGGGCGCGGGCCAGCTCGGCGTCGCGCGAGCCGCGGATCAGGGCAATGACTTCGTCCAGGTGGTCGAGCGCAATGAGCAGGCCCTCCAGGATGTGGGCCCGCTTCTGGGCCTCGGCCAACTCGAAGCGGGTGCGGCGCACCACCACTTCGCCGCGGTGCTCGACGAAGTAGTGGATGAGCTGGCGCAGGTTGAGCGTCATCGGGCGGCCCTTCACCAGGCACACGTTGTTGACGCCGAACGAGCTTTGCAGCTGGGTGTACTTGTAGAGGTTGTTGAGCACCACGCCGGGCACGGCGTCGCGCTTCAGGTCGTAGACGATGCGCATGCCGTCGCGGTCCGATTCGTCGCGCAAATCGGCGATGCCCTCGATCTTCTTCTCGTTGATGAGCGCGGCGGTTTTCTCGATCATCGACGCCTTGTTCACCATGTAGGGAATTTCGGTGACGACGATTTGCTCCTTGCCGGTTTTCGAGGTTTCGAACGCGGCCTTGGCCCGCATCACCACCCGCCCGCGGCCGGTTTCGAACGCCTGGCGCACGCCTTCGTAGCCGTAGATGGTGCCGCCGGTGGGAAAGTCCGGGGCCGTGATGTGCTCCATGAGCTGGGCCACGGTGATCTCCGGGTTTTCCAGGTACGCCACGATGCCGCTCACCACCTCGGTCAGGTTGTGGGGGGCCATGTTGGTGGCCATGCCCACGGCGATGCCGGTGGTGCCGTTGAGCAGCAGGTTGGGCAGCTTGGCCGGCAGCACGCTCGGCTCTTCGAGCGAGTCGTCGAAGTTGGGCTGGAAGTCCACCGTGTCCTTGTCCAGGTCGCCGAGCAGCTCGTCGGCGATGCGCTTGAGGCGGGCTTCGGTGTAGCGCATGGCGGCCGGCGAGTCGCCGTCGATCGAGCCGAAGTTGCCCTGGCCGTCCACCAGCGGGTAGCGCAGGCTCCAGTCCTGGGCCATGCGCACCATCGTGTCGTACACGCTGCTGTCGCCGTGCGGGTGGTACTTGCCCAGCACCTCGCCCACGATGCGGGCCGATTTTTTGTGCGATTTGGTGTACGAGACGCCCAGCTCGCTCATGCCGTAGAGCACGCGCCGGTGCACGGGCTTGAGGCCGTCGCGCACGTCGGGCAGGGCCCGCGAGATGATGACCGACATCGAGTAATCGATGTAGGCCCCGCGCATCTCGTCTTCGATGTTGATCGGAATGATTTTTTCGCCGTCTGCCATACCTGAAAAAAGAGCGGCCCGCAGGCCCCCTGCGGGGCCCGCGCCGGCCGCGGGTGATGTGAGTTCGTAACGCCCGCGAAGGTACGCAAAAAAGCCCGTTCTGGCAAGCCAGGCGGGCCTTTTGGGCGGGCCGCGGAGGGCCCCACGGACGGGCTTATTTCAGGGGCTTGGCGCGGTCGTTGTTCGGCTTGGCCCCCGAAGGCCCCGTGACGTGGATTTGCTCGCCCACGGCCGGGTTTTGCCGCTTCCACACCATCCAGCGCGGCACCCCGCGGTAGCTGACGCCGTTGTGCTGGTGCACCTTGCGCACGCGGCACGACTCAACGGGGCAGGTGCGGCAGCCGGCCGCGGCCAGCGCCAGCAGCCCCAGCAGGGCCGCCGCGCGCACCGGGCGGGAAAAAGAAGAATTCGGGCTCATGGCGCAAAGGTAGCAGAACGGCCGGCGCAGCAGCTCAGGCCTCCCCTTCCCACTCGGCCAGAAACTGCGCCACGAAGGCTTCCAGGTAGGCGTGCCGGCCGGCGGCGATCCGGCGGGCGGCGGGCGTGTGCAGGCGCTCGCGCAGGTGCAGCAGCTTTTCGTAGAAGTGGTTCAGCGTGGGCGCGGCGCTCTGCTGGTAAGCGGCGAAGGTGGCGTGGGCCACGGGCGGCACGGCCGGGTCGTGCAGCGGGCGGCCCGTGTGGCCGCCGTAGGCAAAGGCCCGCGCCACGCCGATGGCCCCGAGGGCGTCGAGCCGGTCGGCGTCCTGCACCAAGGCGGCTTCGGGGCACGAGACCGGCGTGGGCACCCCCAGCCCTTTGAAAGACACTTCGCGGATGAGGGCTTCGACGCGGCCGATGAGCGGCTCCGGGGCCCCCAGGCCCGCCAGCCAGGCGCGGGCGGCGCGGGGCCCGGCTTCGTAGTCGCCGCCGTGGGCCTTCCAGTCGGCGACGTCGTGCAGCAGGGCCCCCAGCTCGGTCAGCTCGCGGTCGGCGGCGGGCTCTTCGGCGGCCAGGCGCTGGGCCAGGCGCCACACCCGGCGGATGTGGGCCCAGTCGTGGCCGCTGCCTTCGCCCCGGAATTTGGCTTCGATGTACGCGGCGGTCGGGGTGATGTAATCCAAATGTGTAATGCTGTTAAGTGATTGAAAGATAATTTTAACAGGTTATTCCCCCTAAGATAAAACCCTAAGATAATTCCCTAAGATAATTCCCTAAGATAATTCAAATGTGAAACAGTAAACAGGCTAATCCAAATGAATCATATTACTCAATTAGCTAACAACTTTCAAATGTGTCAATCAAGAATTTGGTTAATCGTAAGCCGAGCGCAAGGCGGGGTGCCGGGCCAGGACGGCCCCCGGGGCCACCCGCACCGCGCCCCGACCCACGGTGCGCACAACGGCCCGCGGGTCGCGAAAAAAATACGCCCCGGCCTCGACCACCAGCTGGCCGGCGACGGTGACCCGGGCGTAGCGCAGCAGCTCCAGCGCCCCGCCCCGCTCCACCACCAAGCGCGCAGCGGGTCCGATGTAGAGCGCGGCGGTGTCGCCCGGGGCCGTGGCCAGCGCCAGGGCGTTGGCGTCGCCCACCGCCACGCACACCGAATCGCCGGGCCGGGCCGGGGCGCGGCCCGCCTCGAAGCGGCCCCGCACCAGGAAACAGGCGTTGCGGGCCCGGAGCTCGAGGCGGCCGGGGCCCTGCACCGCGGTCGGCGCCGGCGCGGCGGCGCTGCCGAACGAGAAGTCGGCGCGGCCGGGGCCGGGGCGGTCGCGGTGGGGGCCGTCGCGGAACACGGTGCGGCCGGTGAAGACGGCCCCGGCGACCACGGCGACGGCCGGGCTCCCGGCCGCGCCCGGCGCGGGCCGGGCGTCATCCAGCTCGAACGTGCAGCCACGGAAATGAAACGCGGCCGCCGAATCCGGGGCCGCCGGCACGGCGTGGACGAGGGCGCCGCGGGTGGCCACGAACCGGCAATCGGCGAAGCGCAGGCCCCGCGCCCGGCGGTCGGAAAACAGCAGGTACGGCCCCAGCGCGGGCCGCCCGGCGTAGGGCTTGTCCTCGAAGGTGCAGCCCTGGAACCGGGTGGCCTCGGCGGGCGCGGCCGCCGCGCAGCCGTGCACGAAGGCCCCGTACACGCGGCAGTCCTGGAACAGAAACCCGGGCTGCGTCACCCAGGCCGACCAGTTGGTGGTGCCCCAAAGCGTGCAGCCGGTGAACCGGACGTTGCGGGTGGTGGCCGGGCGGGGCCCTCCAGGCCGGTCCGACACCAGGCCCTGGCCGCCGTTGTCGACGAGGCGGCAGCCCGCGAAGGCCGCGTTGGCCACGAAGCCGCCTTCGGGCTCGACGTCGACGCCCGCGGCGGGGTTGGAAAACAGGGCGTGGCCCGCCCCGAGGCGGGCCGTCGGGTTCTGCACCCGGGCCGTGTGGCTGAAGCTGCAGTTGACGGCCCGGAAGCCGTTCACGCCCGTGAGCGAGAGGCCCTGCCGGCCGTTGTAGTCGAAGGTGGAGTTTTCGAGCGCGATGCTGTCGCGCCGGGGGTCGTCGAGGCCCCGCGCTAAGTGGTTGAGCACCTGCACGCCGTCGCGCCCGAAGTGGTGCACGGCCAGCCCCCGCAGCGCCACGTCGCGGCAGTCGTTGACGAACACGCCGTCGAAGGCCAGCTGGATGCCGGTATCGCCCCAGGCGCCGCCCACCGCCAGGCGCGGGCTGTTGCCGTTGAGGGCCAAATTGGCCACCGCCACGTGCGCGCACCGCCGCAGCCGGATGCAGGTGCCGCCGCTGGCCCCGTAAGCGTGGTCGACGAACAAGCCGGGCGGCGGCGCAAAGGGCCGGCCCGTGGCCGGGTCGAACGAGCCGTAGCGCAGGCCGTCGGCGTACCGGATTTCGGTGCGGGCGCTGTCCTCCCCCCGGATCAACAGGTTGCGGCAGCCCACCAGGGCCAGCACGTCGGCCCCGGCGCGGTAGGCCCCGCCCCCACCGGCGTCCTGCCGGCCCACGCGGTACACGCCCCGGGGCAGGAACAGCTCGGCCGGCTCCGCCCCGGCCGGCGTCAGGGCCCGGGCGTTGAAAAACGCGGCCGCCCGCTCGAACGCCGCCTGGTCGTCGGCCCGGCCGTCGCCCACGGCCCCGAAGTCCTTTTTCAAGTCTTTGCGCAGCACCGCCGGGGCCCGCGGCGCCGGGGCCGCGCCCAGCAGCAGCGCGGCGGCCAGCAGCCCCCGGGCCAAGGCCCCGGCCCGGGGGCCCCGCTGCGTCGTTCCGGTGGGCATGGTCGCGTGCAGTTGGAAAGCCGGCGCCCCGCGCGCCGGCCGCCGGCAAAGCTAGGGCCCCCGCGCAAAACCCCGCCCCCTGCCCTACCCCGCCGCGGGCAGCCAGGGCGTGAAGGCCGTGGTGCCGTGCGGCGTCGGGGCCAGCACGTCGCGCACCAGCGCGAGGCCGATGCCCTGCCCGTCGTGCTTGGTGCTGAAAAACGGCGTGAACAGCTGCTGCTGCACCGCCGGCGGGCGGGCCGCCCCGTCGTTTTCGATGACCACGACCGGCGGGCGGGCCGTGGCGCGCCCCCACACGCAGCCGTCGGCGCCGATGGCTTCGGGGGCGTTTTGGCCACCTTCAGCAGGGCCTGCTCCGGTTGGGGGCACGGCCAGGTCGTTGATGAGGTGGTGGCTCTGAAAAACGAAGCCGATTTTCTGGTTGCTAGGTGTATAGTCCCAGCGTGAGGTGGGTCGGGTCTCGGGTAAAGATAGTCGGGTTCTTTTGCCACTGGGCGCAGACAAATTCGTGTGGCGTTAGCCCCCGCAGGGTCTTCAAGCGCTTGGCGTGGTTGTAGGCCAGC
>JANXOE010000193.1 GCA_025353745.1 Hymenobacter sp. | reverse complement strand
CTCAAAAAAGGCTGCGTCGTGCCCCGGCACCACCACGAAAACGAGCAGATCACCTACATCCTCGAAGGGGCCCTGCGCTTCCTTATCGGCGACGACCAAGCCGAGGAAGTGATTGTGCGCCAGGGCGAAGTGCTGCACATTCCGGCCAACGTGCCGCACGCCGCCGAGGCCCTGGAAGACACGCTCGACGTGGACGTCTTCAGCCCGCCCCGCCAGGACTGGATCGATAAAACCGACGCCTACCTGCGCTAGCCGCCCCGCCGCATGGACCTCGGACTGCAAGGAAAAGTGGCCCTGGTGGCCGCCGCGAGCAAGGGCCTGGGCCGCGCCGTGGCCGACGAGCTGGCCGCCGAGGGCGCGGCGCTGGTGCTCTGCGCCCGCAACGCCGACGATCTGCGCGCCGCCTGCGCCGCCATCGAGGCCGCCGCGGGCGTGCCCGTGCTGGGCGTGCCGGCCGACCTGGCCGAGCCCGGCGCCGCCGCCATGGTGGCCGAGGCCGGCCTGATCCGCTTCGGCCGCATCGACGTGCTGGTGACCAACGCGGGCGGGCCCCCGGCCGGCACGTTTGAGCACCTCACGCCCGCCATGTGGGAGGCCGCCACCCGCCTGCTGCTCACCAGCGCCGTGGAGCTGGCGCGCGCCGTGCTGCCGGGCATGAAGGCGCAGGGCTGGGGCCGGATCCTCAACATCACGTCCATCTCCGCCAAGCAGCCGGTTGATAATTTGTTGCTGTCGAACAGCTTGCGGGCGGCCGTCACGGGCATGGCCCGCACGCTGGCCAACGAAGTGGCCCCGTTCGGCATCACCGTCAACAACATCCTGCCGGGCTACACGCGCACGGCGCGGGTCGAAACCCTGGCCCGCGCCATCGCCGCCAGCGAAGGCATCGAGCCCGCCGACGCCCAGGCCCGCTGGGAGGCGCAAATTCCGATGGGGCGGCTGGGCGAGCCCCGCGAGTTTGCGGCCCTGGCGGCGTTTCTGTGCTCGGCGCGCGCCAGCTACATCACCGGCACGTCCATTCCGGTCGACGGCGGCTGGGTGAAGGGCCTGCTGTGAGCCGGCAAAAAGGCCGTCACACCAGCCCGCGCAGCCGCTCAAAGTCCGTTCCCAGGATGCCCGCGTCGTCGGCGCCGAGCCAGTCTTTGAGCACGGCGGCGTAGATGCCGCGAAAGTCGAGCTGGTGGCGCAGGTCGCCCTGGTCGAGGTCGGCCAGGTCGGGGGCGGCGTTGAGGACGCCTTTTTGCCGGAGGGCCCCGCCGAGCAGGAACACCGGGTTGGCCGTGCCGTGGTCGGTGCCGTTGCTGGCGTTCTGGCCCACGCGGCGGCCAAATTCGGAGAACACCAGCACGAGCGTGTTGGCCCACTGGTTGTTTTTCTGGAGGTCGTCGGCCAGCGCGGCGAGGCCGTCGCCGAGGTCGGCGAAGAGGCGCTGCTGCTGCTCGCGCTGCCGCACGTGGGTGTCGAACCCGTTGAGGGCCATGTAGTACACCCGCGACTCGACGCCGGAGACGATCAGCTCGGCGGTGGTTTTGAGGTTGCGGCCGAACTCGGTGGCCGGGTAGGCCCCGGCCGACTTGTAAATTTTTGCCTTCTCGTAGAGGTAGTCGGCCGACGAGGCGGTTTCGGCCAGCGTTTGGTAGAGGTAATCGACCGGGGCGTGGCGGTGGTCGGCGCCGGCTTCGCGGCTCACCTGGTTCAGGAAGCGGCTCTGGGTGAGTTGGTGAAACTTGTCGGGGTTCTTGAAAGCCAGTCCTTTGCGCAGGCTTCCCTTCAGGGCCAGGCTGAGCGTGTCGTCCACCTCGAGGGCGTTGTAGGGGTTTTGGCAGCCGGGGGCCCCCGAGTCGAGGTAGCGGCCGAGCCAGCCGGTGCTCAGGTTCTGGCCGCTGCCCGAGCCCGTCTGCCAGATGTCCATCGAGCGGAAGTGCGAGCGGTCGGGGTTGGGGTAGCCCACGCCGTTGAGCACGGCCAGGTGGCCCTGGTCGTACAAGCTTTTGAAGCCTTTGAGGGCCGGGTGCAGCCCCAGGTCTTTATCAAGCGCCAGAATTCCTTCCGATTCCTTGATGCCCAGCGTGGGCCGGGCCTGGTAATACAGGTCGTTTTTGAAGGGAATCACGGTGTTTAGGCCGTCGTTGCCGCCGCCGAGCTGCACCACCACCAGGCGGCGGGCCCCCGGCGCGTCGGCCAGCCGGGCCAACCCGGGGCCCCGGTCGAGGGCGTGCAGCACCTTGGGCACAAACAGCAGCGTGCTGGCCAGGGCCGAAGCTTGAAGAAATTCGCGGCGTTTCATAACGGATAGGTTGCTGAGTAAAAAGTAAAAGCCGGTCCGGGCGGCCGGCCCTACGAAAGCTGGTATTCGGGCAGGCTCAGCAGGCTCACCAGGGTGTCGCGCAGGGCCCCCGCGGGCACCGGGTTGCGGGCGGCGGCCTGTTGCACCAGGGCCAGGTTTTCGGGGCGGATGGGCGCCTGGAGCAGGAACTGGCCGAGGCGGGCGGGCTGGGCGGCGGCGGGCGTGGTGCCCAGCAGCAGCTGCAAGGGCCCCAGCGGCAGGTGGGCCCCGGCGGTGGGGCGGGCGGCGCGGCTGGCGCGGCTCAGGTTGGGGGCGAGGTCGTTCTCGTCCTGCTTCGGCACCACGGCAAAGTCGGCGTTTTTGAAGAGGATGGCCGGGAGCTGGAGCCGCAGCAATAGCGACGACGAGTCGATCCAGGCGCGGCCGCCGGGCCAGCCGGCCACGTTCGGCGGCTGAAACAGCGTCTGGCCCAGGGCCTTCTGGTAGCCCAGCAGCGGCCGGGCGTC
Organism: Hymenobacter sp.; assembly: GCA_025353745.1. Taxonomy (GTDB): domain Bacteria; phylum Bacteroidota; class Bacteroidia; order Cytophagales; family Hymenobacteraceae; genus Hymenobacter. The sequence continues at coordinate 5,987 of JANXOE010000193.1, read as the reverse complement.
GTCGAGGCGCACGCCCAGGGTGCGGCGGATGCCGGCCAGCAGCTCGACCGGCGACTTGAAGTGGGTGCCCACGTTGGCCGGGTCGTAAAACCAATCGGCCGAAAACAGGCGCTCCACCAGGTCCCGGATGTCGTAGCCGCTGCGGCGGAAGGCGTCGGCCAGCGGCGCGATGCGGGCCGGGTCGGGCACGTCGTTCACGAAGAAGCGGTAGAGCTTGGTGGTGAGGAACGTGGCCGCCGCCGGCTGCTCCAGGATGATGGCCAGCACGTCTTCGCCCCGGAAGTTGCCGGTGCGGCCGAGGAAGGTTTTGGGGCCGTCGTCGTGGTCCTGGGGCCGGAACCGGAAGTTGCCCTGCCCGTCGTAGCCCCAGCCGGTGAAGGCACGGGCGGCTTCCTTCACGTCTGGCTCCGCGTAGTTGCCGCGGCCCAGCGTGAACAGCTCCATCACCTCGCGGGCGAAGTTTTCGTTGGGGTGCTGCTTGCGGTTCTGGCGGTTGTTGAGAAATTCGAGCATGGCCGGCTCCTGGCTCACGGCCAGCAGCAGGTCGGGGAATTTGCCCAGGGCGAACTTGCGCGTAGTGTTGTGCAGGCTGAGGGCGGGGCCCGGCTGGCGCACCCGGCAGGCAAAGTGGCCGTGCCAGAACAGCGTCAGCTTCTCGCGCAGCTGGGCCGGCGAGTTGGCCATGCGGTCCATCCACGCCGTCGACATGTTGGCAAACGCCTCGCGCAAGCCCTGGTTTTGCGCCTTGCGCTGCTCGGGCGTCAGGTCGCGGCGGCGCAGCAGCGGCGCGCCGCCGGGCCCGGTGCGGAAGGCCGAGCGCGGGCGCAGCAACGGCACCGGGGCACCGGCCCCCGATGGGTCAGTCATATTGGGGGCCGTGGCCTGGTCGGGCGTGGTCACCACGCCGTTGGGCACCGGGTTCTTGGCCGGCGCCGGGGCGGGCGGCACGGCCATCACCGCGCCCAAGGGGTCGGCGAAGTGCATGGCCGGCGCGTCGAGCGGCTCGAAGGTTTCCGCGTCGCGCAGCAGCTGCCGCAGGGCCCTGCGGGGGCTGAGGCCGGCGGCCACGTCCTGGGGCCGGGGCCCGAAGCCGGCCCGCCAGTACAAGTGCTGAAGTTGCTGCGTGGTGTCCATGCCGGTAAGACGGCCGGGGCGCGGGCAGGTTTAAGCACGGGGCGCGAAAGGGCGCTACCGCCGCCCGTTGCCATTGAAAAGGTTGTCATTCCGAGCGCAGCGAGGAATCTGGGTTGAGGGCCCCCAGATTCCTCGCTGCGCTCGGAATGACAACAGACGGCGGGACGACAACGCTGCTCGGAATGACTACGACCGGTAACGGCTAAAACCGGGCGCCCAGCACCACCGTCTTTTTGTACTCGCGCCGCTCCCCGCTGGCGGGCCGGAACAGCTCGACGTGCAGGATGTAGTAGCCCACGGCCGCCTTGCGGCCGCCGTCGTCGAGGCCGTCCCAGGGCACGAAGCCGGCGGTGGGCAGGCTTTCGTTGCGCAGCAGGCGGCGGGTGAGGCGGCCCACGGCGTCGTACACCGTCACGGAGCCCACGTAGCCGGGCTGGTCGAGCTGGTAGTTGAGGGTGGTGAAATCCTGCTGGCCGTCGTCGTCGGGCGTGAACACCTCGGGCGTCACGGTTAGCTCCTGGCCGCCGCCGGGTGCGTCCTGGGCCTGCGAGTTGGGGCGGCCGGGCGTGGCGTAGCCCGCCGTGCCCGCCGCCGAGTGGAAGTTGCTGCCCAGGCTGGGCCCCTGCGCCCGGATGCGCTCCAGCGACACGCCGGCCTGGTCGCTGAGCAGGGGCAGGTGCAGGCTTTTGGTGTAGGCAAAGCGGTCGATTTCCTGGCCGTGGGCGTCGAGCACGGTGGCCAGGCCGGCGTCGTCGGGCCAGGTGGGCAGGGCCCCCACGGCCCGCAGCGCGGCCGCATCGGAGCTGGTGGGGTACTGGGCCTGCACCACGGCGGGGCTCGCCGCAAAAGCCACCAGCTGCCCCGGCGCCAGCACGCAGGGCCCCGGGCTGACGGGCAGCCCCGCCCCGCCGTCGCCCACCTCAAAGCCCTGCACGTCAATGTATTTCTGGCTCCTGTTCAACACTTCGAGGAAGCGCACGGCCCCCACGCGCGGGTTGAACAGGATTTCGTTGACGACGACATCGCCGGGGAGCGCCGCTTCGGGCAAGGCAAACGCGGCGGCTTGCAGCGGGCCGCTGGCGTTGCCCACGCAGTCGGTGGCCGTTTGCACCGATAGGGTGGTGGGGCGGCTGGGGGCGAGGGGCGCGGCCAGCGCCAGCTCCACGGTGCGGAAATCGGGCCCCAGGGGCGCGGCGCGGGCCACGGCGGGCGCGGGGGCCCCCAGCGCGTAGCGGGCGGGGTCGGCGGCGGCCGCGCTGTCGAGCTTCTCGGAAAAGTAGAGGCGCACGGTGCGGGCGTCGAGGGCCACGGCGCGGAGCAGGGCGGGCGGGGCGGCGTCGGGGTGGGGGCCCCGGGCGGCGTTGGCGCGGCCGGGGGTGCCGCCGCTGGGGTCGGGGCTGGCGGTCCAGTTGTCGGCCCCGGCGCAGAAATTGTCGGCGTCCAGCATCTCCAGGCTCCAGCCGCCGGCCTGCTTTTGGGCGTCGCGGTACCAGGCATCGGAGTAGGCCACTTCGAACAGCACCCGGCCGTCGGGGCCGCGCAGCACCAGCTGGTCGCCGCCGTTGCCGAGCGCGGGGAAGTTCGTGAGCCCGAACACCCGGCCGTAAGGCGCAAACTGCGCCGCCCGTGCGCTGCCGCACACCACCGCGTACTGCCCCGGCCGCAGCTGGGCCGTGTCGGGGAACAGGGCTTGGGCGGCGGTGCCGGCTTTGCCCAGCCGCACCCCGCGCAGGCTCAGGGCCCGGGTGGCCGAGCGGTTGTAAATCTCCACAAACTCCGCCGCCGGCAGGCCCACCGCCGGCGCTTCATCGGCCAGAATTTCGCTGATAATCAGCTCACCGAACCGCGGCGCCACCGGCCGCCCGGCAAACGCCGCCGCGAGGGCCCCCGGGGCCACGTTGCCGAACAAGTCGGCCACGCCGCTTGCCTCCAGCACGTTGGCCGCCGGCAGGTCGGCCCCGAAGGTGAGGCGCACCGCGGCCGGGTTGCCGGCCAGCACCTCGGCCGCCACCGGCACGGCCCCGCTTTGCAGCCGGTAGTGGGCCGCCAGGGCCCCCGCCGCCGGGTCCACGGCTTCGTTGAAAACGGCGTCGACCCGGCGCGCGTCGAGCGGCGTGGCCCGCAGCAGCCGGGGCGGGGCGGCGTCGACGACCGCAAAATCGTCGAAATAAAACTTCGCGGCGTTGGCCGCCGAGTACACCAGGGCCACGCCCGCCGCGGCGCTGCGCTGGTACGCGGCGTCCACCACCGCGGGGCCCTCGGCCACGAAGTTGCGGCCGCCGGTGAGGTCGCGCTCCAGCGTCCAGGCGTTGGCGAGGGTGCGCGTCACGCGCACCCGCACGAGGTTGTTGGTGCTGCTGGCCAGGGTTTTGGCCTGCCCGGTGACGAGCGCAACGGCGGCGCGGGCCGAGTCTTTGCGCAGCAGGCTCACGTTGTCGGCGGTGCCGCCCAGGCGCACGAAGTAGCCGGCGGTGGCGGGGCCGAGCAGGTCGGCCTGCGAAGCCATCAGCCATACGTCGGCCAGGTTGCCGGCGCTGGTGGCCAGGCGCAGGTCGGCCCAGAACTCCCAGGTGGTGCCGGTGCTGGCCCGGCAGGGGGCCGCCAGCTGCAGGCGCGTGCCGGTGGTGGCCGGGCCGCGGCTTTGCAGCTGCCCCTGGGCGTTGACGGCGAAGCCGCCGGCGTCGCCGGTCCAGGCCGGGTTTTGGGTGAAGTCGCCGTCGGCGAAAGCGTCGGCGAGCTGGGCCGAGGCCCCCAGGGGCAGCAGAAAGAGCAGTAGTAGCAGGCGCTTCATCAAGGGCAACGGTGGTAAGCAGGCCCAAGTAAGCTCCTAAGTAGCCATCGGTTAAAGTTTGATTATTAATAGTTAGTTATTATTCAATCGATCAAATGTTTAGCTCAAAAGGTTTATTTTAAACGTTCGTGCCCCCAGCAACCGCTTTTGCTGTGCGGCGACCGGTGCCCGACCACCTGGCCGGCCCCGCCCGGGGTTGCCTGGAGCCGCCGCTACGGGCGCAACAACGGCCCCGCCGCGCGCCGGCCGGCCGCGGGGCCCTCCTGCCACGTGATGCGCGCCGTCTCAGCCGGCGAGCGGCCCAGTGCAAACATTACCGCCTTGACTTCTGGGTACCGGTCGGCCACTTGCAGGGCCCCCTGGTAGGTTTTTGGCGACCGTTGCTCGTTCGTGAACAAGATGACGGGCTTGCTCTGCATTTCGATTTGCAGGGCCAGCTGGCGGCGAAACAGCCCGTAGCAGCTGGCCCACGCGCTGCCCGCGGGGGCCGCCCGGCAGTCGCTGGCCACCCAGGTAACGTAGGCCGCCCCCGGAAAATAGGCGGCAATGGAATCGGGCCGGGGCGGCGTCCACACCCACACCACGGAGGTGTCGCCAGCGGCGCGGTAGCTTTTGGCCATGCGCTGCCAAGCCTCGCGGTAGGCCTTGGGAGCCGAAGCCTTCAGCAAGGGTCGGAGAATGAGCTGGTTTTTGTGCCGAAGCAGGCGGAGCATCTGTTGCCGGAAAACGCGGTTCCCGTCCGGGGCCCCGTCCACCGCCCAGGTCAGGATCGGAATGTTGCCTTGCTGGTTTATTTCTTCGACGAGGGCCACCGGCACTTGGGGCGCGTCGTCGGCGGGCAAGTCAAGGCCGACGAGCTGGCTGGTGGCCGCCGGCGATTTGGCCCACGTGACGAAGGAGCGGTTGGTGCTGGCGGCCAGGCGGGCCACCGGTGGCGTGGCCTGCGGGCCGGCCAGCGGCTGGCCGAAGCGGAGCCTTCCGAAGCCCGTGTGCGCCCAGATGTAATCGTCGGAGATAGAAGTTTGCTCCCGCCACTGCACCAGCACCACGCCCGCGCTCACCAGCATGTGCACCACGGCCAGCCCGGCGGCAAACGCGATGGAGCCCGTGCGCAGGCTGCGGTTGAGGGCCCCACCGGTGGCGGCCAGGGTGTCGTCCACCCAGTTTCGGAGGGCAAAGAGCGGGGGCACCGCCCGCATGAACGCGCGCAAGCCGTTGAGCAGCCGGTGCTGGGCCATGAGCACCGACAGCAGCAAAATCACCGCGTTGATCAGGGCGAGCGTGGCCATCAGCTTGGTGTAGGGCCCGCGGATGCCCGGCAGCTTCATGCTGTAAACGGCCGCGGCCACGGAAACGAAGGCCAGCAGCACATTGGGCACGCACAGCCGCCACTCGTTCTTCGCCTTGCCTTCCTTCGGGGTGGGAATGTACAGCCCCCGCACGTTGAAGAGCGTGTAAATTAAGCCCAGCGTGTAGATCCACCAGGTGGCAATGCGCAGCAGGCCCCCGGTGAGGTGCAGGCCCGGCTCGTGCGGCTCGCGCAGCCAGCGCTGCGCGTTGTAGCGGATCACCAGCCCGACGACCGTCACGGGCAGCATGTGCAGGGCAAATTCCGGCAGCGACAGGTGCCACGGAAACTTCAGCAGCAGCAGCGAGGCAATCGGCACCACGATGTCAATCAGCGACACCACCCCCGAGAAAAAGTACAGCGAAATGGTAAAATAATGAATCCGCTGGCGCCACGTAAAGTGCTTGAAGAGCTTGGGGTAAACGTGCAGCAGCAGGTCGAACGTGCCGCGCGACCATTTCAGCTGCTGGGCGTAAAAGCCCGACAGCGTGGCCGGCACCAGGCCGCGGCTGACGACGACCGGCGCGTAAATGGATTTCCAGCCGGCCGCGTGCAGGCGCATGGCCGTGTGCCTGTCCTCGGTGAGGCCGGCCGCGTGCCCGCCGATGCCGTCGAGCGCGGCGCGGCGGAAGGTGCAGTTGGCCCCGATGGCCTGGGCCGTGTTGTAGGCGTTCATGCCCATCATCAGCGGGCCGTAGAAGTGGTAGGTCTGCT